>NZ_VKJN01000002.1:0-429673 GCF_007197875.1 Brevibacillus sp. LEMMJ03
GAAGAGACCATCGCCAGCCATCAAGCCAGAGAAGCCGAATGGAATGAGACGCTGCTGCAGGTGAACCAGCAATTGGAAGCTTACCGGAATGCAAACGAACTCTCCGAAGCCCTATCCCAACAGCTTGAGGCCTACAAGCAAAAAGAAGCAGAATGGAATGCCGCGCTTGAAGAACTGCGGCAGCAGCTTGAATCTTCCCGGCAAAACGAGGAAGCGCTGACGCACTTGCTTCACCAGCGCGACGAAATCATCGCCCGCCATCAAACCCAAGAGGCGGAATGGAGCGACACCCTGGAAAAGCTGAACCAGCAGGTGAAGGCGTATCAACAAAAAGAAGCCGAGCAGACACAACTTCTCAGGCAGCAGGAAGAGACCATCGCCAGCCATCAAGCCAGAGAAGCCGAATGGAATGAGACGCTGCTGCAGGTGAACCAGCAATTGGAAGATTACCGGGATGCAAACGAACTCTCCGAAGCCCTATCCCAACAGCTTGAGGCCTACAAGCAAAAAGAAGCAGAATGGAATGCCGCGCTTGAAGAACTGCGGCAGCAGCTTGAATCTTCCCGGCGAAACGAGGAAGCGCTGACGCACTTGCTTCACCAGCGCGACGAAATCATCGCCCGCCATCAGGCCGATGAATCAGAATGGCAGCAGCAGATCGATGAATTGCAGCAAAAACTGATGCACGTATCGAATCAATTGGAGCGGGATGAAAAATACCAGCAGCAGCTCATGGAGAAGGAAGAAGCCATCTCCCGCTTGCAGGCGCAGGAAGCGGAATGGCAGCAGGAACTCCGGGAGTTGAAGCAGACCGTCAAAGAATTGCAGGAAAAAGAAGAAAAATACCGGCAGGCCATCCACGATTACCAGTCACGCGAATCGCGAAACAAAAAGGGGATGGAATCCCCCGCCAATACCCAGCAACAGCATCGGGCCGCAAGCGGCATGCCGGTGTTGAGACTGCCGTCCAGCAGCGCCCACGCCTCTTTTCTCAAACCGCACAACACGCCCGGATTCACCGCCTTTAATCCCTTTAAAAACGCGTAACCACGCTGCCAGACCGCCCGTCTTCCCCCCGACTGCACCCCGATGTGCAACCGCCGTTCCCTTCGTTTCCGGCGACGAATAAAACATAGTATACGTCGCAAAGAAAGGAAGGGATTTCCATGACACCGGATCAGATCCGCGCACTCTACAGACAACGGCAAACGAGGCCGGTTCAAACGCACCCCCATGTACCCAGCTACGGTCAGCCGCACGTTTCCCATCCAGGACATCCCGGGTGGAGCAAATCGCACATCGTCAAATCATTGCCGCAGGGAAAATCAGGCGGATGCTGCGGGAGGCGTTTCAAGCCGTAATCCTGCAGAGATCGTACTGTCGATGGCCGGACATGTGTGGCGCGAGATGGTCGTCCACTGCACAGCCGAACAGCCCTATGAAGCATGCGGGCTGTTGTCGGGAAGATGCGGACGCGCAGAGACCATCTGGAAGATGGAGAACGCCGATAGAAGCCCCTTTTCGTTTTCCATGAAGGAGGAGCAGATACGCAAGGCCTTTCTTCAAATGGAACAGAGAGGGGAACGCTTAGTTGCCATCTACCACTCTCATCCGGCCGCACCCGCCTATCCGTCGCCGCACGATATTGAACACGCCTATTATCCGGAGGCCGCCTATCTGGTCCTGTCCCTTGCCGGACAACAGCCGGTTCTGGGCTGTTTTCGCATCCATGGCAGACAGGTGACGCCGCTCAGGTGCATCCTCTATTGAGTGACGTTGGTCCTGATCGACCGGGCATGTCCCATCTCTTCACAGTCGCGAATCGGTACATGGAAAGAGAAAGAAGCGGGAGCGCTGACTCCCGCTTTTTTGTCGTTACGAAAACGGTTCCGCTTTCGTGAGCACGTCCGCTTTTTCCCAACTGACGAAGGTGTCCTCCCAGATCACCTGGTACCATTCCCCGTTCACCGCGATGACGATCCCTCTGGCCCCGTCGCGGGCGTAGACAACGCGTTCCCCCGGCTTAAACATGCTCCACCGTCCATTACCCCAGTCTGAAGATGATGCCGTGACCGCCCTTCGGGTATTCCCATCTGATGTTTTCGTACGGACAGCCGATCCGGCAGCTTCCGCACTCGTGACATCCCTCGTATCCCACATGCATGCGCACCTCTTCCCACTTGTACACTTCGGCCGGGCAAAAAATCGTGCACAGCTTGTCGGGACACTTGGTGGCACAGACGTCCGCATCCAGCACGTGCAGGTGCGACTTGGTGTCCGCCTTGAAGCGGACGAGGTACTGCTTTTCCTCGATCGATTGGCCTTTGGGCAGCTCTTTCATCACTTCATCACCCTCCATGCCTGCATCAGATCGCGGGCCATCTTCCATTTCTCCCTGGCCGTACCCAGGTCGCGCCAGATTTTCTTCTGCTTCTCCCACTTGGAACTGCCGTCCACGGTAAACATCTGGCTGGCCGCCCGGTTTATCATGGAGATGTACCGTTCGAAATACTGCGGAGAACGTTCGAAGTGATGCGTGGCGTCCTGGTACTTTTTCAGGTCCTGGCCGACGAAGCTGTCCAACAGCTTTTTGCGGTACGTATCCAGCGTCTTCTCCGAATAGTCTCCCGCCTCTTTCGCCTCCAGGATCGCTTCCGCCGCCAGCACACCCGAGGTCATCGCCATGTTGGAACCCTCGCGGTGGATCGCATTGACCAATTGGGCCGCGTCCCCTACCACCACCACGCCGTTTCCGACGATCTTGGGCATGGAGCGGTAGCCGCCCTCCGGGATGAGATGGGCCAGGTACTCCTGCTGCTCGCTGCCCTGGATGTAGGGGCGGATCATCGGGTGGTTTTTGACGTAGTCCAGCAGCGCGTGGGGCTTGAGCTTATGCTTGATCAGACCGGACAGCATCGCTCCCACGCCGATGTTGAGGCTGTCCTTGTTGGTGTACAGCCAGGCGGTGCCGAGAATGCCTTTGGTCGAGTCGCCGAAGATTTCGATGGTACAGCCCTGATCCCCTTCCAGGTTAAAGCGGTCCTCGATGATCCTGCGGTCCAGCTTGAGCACTTCCATGACGGCGAGGGCCACTTCGTCGGGCCGGAACTCCTTGTGGAAGCCGAGCGACTTGGCCAACAGCGAATTCACGCCGTCGGCCAGCACCACCACGTCGGCGAACACCTCCCCGTCCGGCCGGTCGGTGCGGACCCCCACCACGTTGCCGTTTTCCACGATGCACTCCAGCACGACCGTCTCGTTTACCAGCAGGGCCCCCTGCTGCACCGCCTTGTCGGCAAACCACTGGTCAAACTTGGCGCGCAGCACGGTAAAGTTGTTGTACGGCTCCTCGGCCCACTCCAGCCCCTTGTAGCTGAACGTCAGCGCCGATTGTTCGTCCAGCATCATGAACCGCTGCTCCACGATCGGCCGCTCCACCGGCGCTTCCTTGTAAAAGCCGGGGATGATGTCCTCCATCATTTTGCGGTAGAGCACCCCGCCCATGACGTTCTTGGAGCCGGGATATTCGCCCCGCTCCAGGAGCAGGACGCTGACGCCGGCCTTCGCCAGCGTGTAGGCGCACGCCGTGCCCGCCGGTCCGGCACCGACCACGATTGCGTCAAACTTTTCCGCCATACTGCACCTCCTTGTCCGATTCCGCCTGGAGCGCCTCGATCAAGAGCGGGACGATTTCAAACGCGTCGCCGACGAGGCCGTAGTGGCACGCCTGAAAGATCGGCGCGTCCGGGTCCTTGTTGATTGCGATGATCAGCCCGGAGTTCTGCATCCCGACCAGGTGCTGGATCGCGCCGGAAATGCCGATGGCAAAGTAGAGTTTCGGCGTCACCGTCACCCCGGTCTGCCCCACCTGATGCTGGTGGTCGATCCATCCCGCCTCGACGGCGTCCCGGCTGGCCCCGACCGTCGCGCCGATCGCCTCGGCGAAGCGGTGGATCAGTTGAAAGCCCTCCTTGCTGCCCATCCCCTTGCCCCCGGCGACGATGATGTCCGCCTCGTCCAGCCGCACTTTTTTGCTGGTTTCGCGGACGATTTTCAGCACTTTGGTGCGGATGTCTTCCTCCCGCAGGTGAATCCGCTCCTCCACGATCTGGCCGGAGCGGTTGGGATCGGGCGGCAGCGCTTTCATTACCTTGGGCCGGACGGTGGCCATCTGCGGCCGGTGCTTTTTGCACAGGATGGTCGCCATGATGTTGCCGCCGAACGCCGGACGGCTGGCTTCCAGCAGACCCGTCTCCTGATCCACGTCAAGCAGGGTGGTATCGGCGGTCAGCCCCGTCTCCAGATCGGTCGCCACGGCGCTGGCCAAATCCTTGCCGGTCGACGTGGCCCCGTAGAGCAGGATTTCCGGCTTGTGCTTCTGCACGCATGCGATCACGGCACGCATGTAGGACTCGGTCCGGTAGTCGCGAAAGATCGGGTCGTCGTAGAGATAGACGACGTCCGCCCCGTACTGGAAGGCGTCCGCCGCCAGTTCGCGCACCTGGTCGCCGATCAGCACGCCGGAAAGGGGCACGCCCCGCTTGTCGGCCAGCTTCCGCCCCGCGCCCAAAAGCTCCAGCGACACCGGTGCGATCCGGCCGTCCTGCTGTTCCAAAAACACCCAGACGCCGCGGTATTCCGCCAGGTTCATGCCCGTCCCTCCTTCGCCCGAAACAGTTCCTTCTTCTCCGCCAGGATTTCCATCAGCCGGTTCACCTGCTCGCGCGCGCTCCCCTGCAGCTTTTCGCCTCCCTTGGGCTTCTCCGGCGGCCACACCTTGGCGACGATCGTGGGCGAGCCTTTCAGCCCCAGCAGGCTCCGATCCACGTCCTCCAGGTCGTTGACGGACCAGATGACGGGCTGGTAGCGGGCGGCGCGCAGCATGTTGGGCAGCGGAGAGTACGGCACCTCGTTGATCTCCTTTTCCACGGAAAACAGACAGGGCAGCGTGGACTGGATCACTTCGTACCCGTCCTCCAGCTTGCGGTGGACGATGGCGTATCCCTGCTCCTTGTTGATCTCCACCACCTTTTTCACGCTGGTCAGTGGCGGCATGTCGAGCCGTCTGGCGATGCCCGGCCCCACCTGCCCGGTGTCGCCGTCGATCGTCATCTTGCCGCAGATGATCAGATCGATCGGCTTCTCCCTGGCGATTTTTTCCAGCGCCTTGGTCAGCGCATAGCTGGTGGCCAGCGTGTCCGCCCCGGCGAACGCCCGGTCGGTAATCATGTAGCCCTCGTCCGCCCCGATCTCGATGCACTTGCGAATCGCCTTGACGGCCGGCGGCGGCCCCATCGTCAGCACGGAAACGGTGCCGCCGTAGCGCTGCTTCAGCCGGACCGCCTCTTCCACGGCGTGGGCGTCATACGGGTTGAGAATCGCCGGAGCACTGGAGCGGTCCATCGTGTTGGTCTTCGGGTTCATCTTGATGATCTTCGTGTCCGGCACCTGCTTGATACAGGCGACGATATGCAGCATGCACAAATCCCCCCTCGCTGCCAGGTGCGGTTGGCATCGGAGTCCCGCACGGGTTGTCTCTTTTTTGGCGCTTCTCGGGCAGCGTGTTGTTCATGGTTATAACGTATTGCGGGGAGACGTCACTTAGACCTGGGAATGGGGGACACGGACGAAACATTTACACCGGATTGACAAAAGTTCAATTCAGCTATATATTTTTTCTGTCAAACAGCATATGTGATCGGATGAACCATTCAGGAAAAGATTGGAAACGATCTACCGACGGGGCAAGGGAGCTCATCCCGAAACTCTCAGGTCTTGGCAACAAGTGAAACTGAATGGGGACGAACCTCTGGAGAGACCCCCCTTTCCGCATCGGCGAGGGGCACGGGCACCGAAGGAGCAAATTCGCGCGGCGTACGCGAATGAATCTCTCAGGTAAAAGGACAGAGCGGACGACACTCACAAGACGACCGGAATGGCGGTTTGGCCGTGTGGATCCAAAGGCCCCCCATGAACGGGCCGTTTTGCGTCCATGCCCGCTCCAGAAACATTTCATCCGCGATGAAATGTTTTTTTCTTTTGTATGCACAAACAAGGAGGAACCAACATGGACAAGCTGATGCAGTGGCTGGATGTGATCAACGGCTACGTATGGGGACTGCCCACACTGGTGCTATTGGTGGGTACGGGCGTGATGCTGACGGTGAGGCTCAGGGGGCTGCAGTTCCGCAAGCTGTGGTATGCCTTGAGGCTGGCCTTTGGCCGGCAGGAGAGCGGCTCCGCCGGGGATATCAACCACTTTCAGGCGCTGATGACGGCGATGGCCGCCACCATCGGGATGGGCAACATCGCCGGCGTCGCCACCGCCATCGCCACAGGGGGCCCCGGCGCCCTCTTCTGGATGTGGGTCACCGCCCTGTTCGGCATGGCCACCAAGTATGCCGAAGCCATTTTGGCGGTCACATACCGGATTCGCGAAGCGGACGGCCGGTATTCCGGCGGCCCGATGTACTACCTCGAACGGGGGTTGAAGCAAAAATGGCTGGCCGTGCTCTTTGCCTTGTTTGGCACGCTGGCTTCGTTCGGGATCGGAAACATGGTGCAGGCCCACTCGGTGGCGGAAGCGCTGCAGTTGAACTTCGCCGTTCCCCCGCTCGCGACCGGCGCGGTGCTGGCGCTGTTCACCGCTTTCGTGGTGCTGGGCGGCGTGCAAAAGATCGGCCAGGTGACCAGTGTTCTCGTGCCGTTCATGGCCCTGTTTTACATCGCCGCCGGCCTTTGCGTCGTCCTGTTCCACCTGGACCGGGTGCCGCAGGCCGTATCCATCATTCTCGACGGGGCCTTCAACGGAACGGCGGCCACGGGCGGCTTTTTGGGGGCCACGGTGGCGATGGCGATTCAAAAAGGGGTGGCCCGCGGCGTCTTCTCCAATGAGGCGGGGCTGGGCAGCGCCCCGATCGCGGCCGCTGCCGCCAAGACCGACATGCCGGCCAAACAGGCGCTGGTCTCGATGACCGGCACCTTTCTCGACACCATCGTCGTCTGTACGATTACCGGTCTGGCCCTGGTGACGACCGGCGCGTGGGAAACGGGCAAATCGGGAGTGGAGGCGACGACCTACGCGTTCCAGACCGTATTTGGTCCGGCCGGCAGCTACGTGCTGGCCGTCGCCGTGATCCTGTTTGCCTACTCCACTATTCTCGGCTGGGCCTACTACGGCGAAAAGTGCTTTGAATACCTGGCGGGCAAAGGTTCCGGCCGCTGCTACCGCCTCGTCTGGGTGGCGATGGTGGGCGTCGGCGCGACGCTGAAGCTGGACCTCGTCTGGACGCTGTCCGACATCATGAACGGGCTGATGGCCGTCCCCAACCTGATCGGCCTGATCGGCCTCTCCGGCGTCGTCGTGGCGGAAACCCGGCGCTTTTTGGAACAGGAAGCGTCCGGCACCGCAAAACGAAAGCTGGCTGGCTGACTCGCTCCGCCCGTTGCGTCATGGACCTCGTTCACGAAAGAAACGAGCCGGTTACCCGCCGCTCGTGGTCGAGCAGCCATTCCTTGCGCCACAGCTCCCAGGCGTAGCCGCGGAGGCTGCCGTCGCTGCCGATGATGCGGTGGCAGGGGATGACGATGGCAAAGCGGTTTTGCCCATTGGCGCTGCCCACCGCCCTGACCGCTCCGGCCCGGCCCAGGCTGGCGGCAATGTCCCGGTAGACAGCCGTCCTTCCAAACGGAACCGTCTCGACCCGGCTCCACACCTGCCGCTGGAACGGCGTGCCGGTTCGTTTCAGCGGCACCTGAAACGCCGTTCGCTTTCCCTGGAAATACTCCTCCAACTGGCGAAGACAGATGTGAACGGCGTCGGCTGCCGTATCTGCCGCCTCCTCGGCGCGCGCGACGAAGCGGATGGAGGTCACCTCGTCGCGATCCCCCCTCACCTCCAGCAGTCCGATGGGGGAAGCGAAGTACCCTACGGCCATTCCTGTTCATTCCTTTCCGCACACGTGCGATATTGCGTCGGGGTTTGCTTTGTCTGTTTGTGAAACACGTGGGCAAAGTATGCCCCGGTCCGAAATCCCACCTGCATGGCCACCTCGGCGATGCTCAGCCGCGTATCCGCCAACAGCCTTTTGGCCGCCTCGATCCGCGTGTGGACGAGATACTGCGCCGGGGAGCAGTTCATGAGGCGGGTGAAGCACCGCTGCAGGTAATACGGGCTGACGTGCAGGCGCGAGGCGATTTCCCCCAGCGTCAGCGGCTCGGGAAAACAGTCGGCGATCAACTGCTTGACGCGCAGTGCGAGCTCCTCGTCGGGAGAGCGCCAATCCGCCCTGTGCGGCTGGCAGCGCTTGCAGGGGCGCAGGCCGGCGTGCAGCGCTTCGTCCGCGCTGGCGAAGATGCGGACGTGCTCCCGTTTGGGCGTCCGCGACTTGCACGAGGGCTTGCAAAAGATGCCCGTGGTCAGCACGCCGTAGAAAAAGCGGCCGTCACAGGACGGGTCGCACTCGACGATGGCCCGCCATTGTTCATCGTTCATCGCGCCTACCTCCTTCTCCGCGCATCTACCGACAGTATAACCTCGTCCGGCGCGGCACGGTAGGTGCGGGAAATGAGAGCGCAAGATTGCGAAAAAAGCCTCCCCGTTTCACACGGGAAGGCTTTTCGCACAGGTCAGGCCGTTTTCGGGTTCCGTTTGAATACGGTACGGGGGACCCTACTCGGCTGCCGTCGTCAGCAGCTTTTCCAGCGCCTCCAGCGCCTGCTGCTCGTCAGGTCCGTCAGCGGTCAGGGTCACCTGCTCACCCTGGGCAACGGTCAGCGACATGATGCTGATGATGCTTTTTCCGTTTGCCGTCTTTCCGTCTTTGCGCAAACCGATGTCACTGGCAAAAACGGAAGCCGTCCGGACGAATGCGGACGCGGGACGGGCATGCAGTCCCTGGGGAAGGTTGACGATCACTTGTTTTTCCATCATCGATGAATCCACTCCTATCTCTCTTTGCAGGCGTTACACGTGCGGCAGGGCGGCGATCAGCTCTTTCACCTGGTCCGTCCTGGTCAGCCCGGTCGCCTTGTCGACGATGGAGGTATAGATGTGCGGAATCACTTGTTGGACCCCCTCCTCCAGGCAGGTTTCCACCACACGCCGGATGGAGGATGCGTCGATGCCTCCGGTCGGTTCGAACACGGACAATCCGCAGCGGACCGCCGCGCGGGCCATCGCCCTCAGTTCGTCGAGGCGTTCGCATCCGTTCACCGGGTAAAATTTGACCGAATGCACGCCGATCTCCGCCAGCATCGCCGCAGCCGCCTCGCAGGAGACGGTCTCCTGCCAGGTTCCGCTCACGGGGCCGGTCGAGACGATGACCCGCCCGGGTGTGCCGCTGGGGGCGATCAGCGCGTTGACGAGTGTGTGGCCGCTCCCCGCCTGCTGCAGGCGGCCCAGCGTGTAGCCGGCGGCGGGAAACACCTGGTTGACGTGGGCCGGTTTTGTCCGGGCGGCCACCTCGGCCACCTTTTTCCACTGAGTCGGATCGCCGGCCCCCAATCCCACGGAGACGGGCACGTCGGCGCGCTGGAACGATTCCACGGCGGCAGCGGCGGCGTCCGCGTCAGGATACGCTTTTACCATCACGCCGATCAGCACCCGGCCGTCGGCTGCTTCGACGATCTCCCTGGCGTTTTCCACGTGTTTGGCGAGGACGTTGAGTCGGATGGTTGGCTTGTTCGTTGACACGGTTGCTCCCTCACTTCCTGTTGGTCCAAATCTCCCGGAGGCGGGCGGCGATGATCGCCTCCTGTCCGGGGCGCAGCGGTCTCGGGTCAAAGGCGATCACGCCGGTGTTGGCGTAGTGGTTGCGGGTGAAAATGGCCGGGTCGCCCGCTTCCAGGAGGCGAATCAGCTCCTGGGCCGTCATCCCTGCCGTCCGCTCGTCCACCTTTACCTGGGCGCGGTAGATGGCGCGCCCCGCTTCGTCCTGCACCACGGCGGCATGAAGCCCGGGCAGTTCGTTGATCGCCGCGACGAGCCGTTCGACCAGCCGAAGCTGCTCCCCGGCGTCGCCGCTGGCCGATTCGTACCGCTCAAGTGCAGCCAGCAGGCCGACGATCGCCTCCTTGCCCACCTTCATCGCCCGGCCGATGCCTTTGTACTGGGCGCGGCAGGCTTCCATCAGCTCGGCTTTGCCGCAGACAAACCCGGAGGTGGGACCGCCGATCGCCTTCCCGCCGCTGTAAATGACCGCATCCGCTCCCTTGGCGATGTACAGCCGGAGGTCTTCTTCAGCGGCGGCGTCCACGATGACGGGCAGTCCGTACTCCCTGCCCAGGGCGATCATCGTCTCCAGCGGCTGCATCCCTTTCTGCACGGCGTGGTGAGACTTCACGTACAGGAGCGCCGCCGTGCGGTCGCCGATCGCTTCGCGCAGGTGCGCTTCTTCCACATGGTTGGCATGGCCCGCTTCCACCACCTTCCCGCCGCCGAGGGCGATCATCTGCCGGACGGATGCCCCGAAGTGCACGGCATGCCCTTTTTGGATCACGATCTGGTTGCGCAGCCCCTCCGAGTCCGGAAGCTGTTCGATCAGGCGCAGGCTGCGGCCGGCGATGACGGCGGCGACGGCAATGGCGATGCCTGCGGCCGCGCCGGATGTCGGACACCCGTCCTCCGCTCCCGTCGCGTCGGCGATTTTTCGGCCGGCCGCTTTCATCAGCTCGGCGATTTCCACGTAGTCCATGGCCGCCTCGCCCATCGCCTGGGCGACGGAGGGATGGACGGCGCTGGCTCCGAGCGCCGTCATTTTGCCGCTGGCGTTGATCACCTGTTTAAGTCCGTATGATTGGTAGATGCCCATTTGGTTGTGGCACCCTCCTTCCCGGTGTGTTGTGCCCCAGGCGTCACTGCGGCGGGATGGGGAACATGGCTCCCAGAATCATCGCGCCGATGATCGCCCCGCCGGCAATCGGTTTTTTGAAGTAGTAGAAGACGGCTGCCCCGATGGTGGCACCGATGCCAACCGGAATGGACGCCATGATGGCAGAGATGACGATCAGCGGACCGAGATAGCGTCCGGCTGCGTTGCCCGCCCCCATCATCACGTCGGCGCCAAACGTGGACTGGGCCGCGTTGATCGTAAACGTGCGGATCAGGATGATCACCGCGCCGATGATCAGTCCCAGCAGCGCTCCCGTCGCCAGTGCCAGCGGGAACGAGAGCAGCGGGGCCGTCATGCCCGCACTGAGCATCAGCGCCGGAACGCCGATGCCGATGCCCGTCTGCAGCGATCCGCCAATGTCCAGGATGCCGACCAGCGGCCCTTCCAGGACGCGGGCGAACAGGAAGCTGGCGCCAAACGCAGCAGCCGCTCCGTACCCGCCGCCTTTTATCCCCGCTTCCAGCATGGCGACGATGGCGATGTCGTTGAAAGCTCCCACGTGATACACATAATACAGATGAGTCCCGGCAAAAATCCCGGAAGACAGGCACGCGACAAAGAGCGGAAACGCCCATTCCGAATACCAGAAGCCTTTTGCCTGACGTTCGTTCATCACTTTTTCACCACCGATCCAAACATCTCATGCAGATCAATCAACCACTGCGGAACCTCCACCTGGATGCTCTTCAACAGCGCCACGTCAAACGCGCGGAAGAACCCGCTCAGGATAAACAGCAGCACCACGGCCGTCACCAGGGTTTTGGTAATCCGGTTCCATCCGCTGTCGTCCAACCCTTTTCCGATCAGGATGCCGAGCACAATGCCCGGTACGGCGTTGCCCATGACCAGGTGGGAAAACCCGCCGAGGACGGTGCCCCAGACGCCGGTTCGCTTGCCCGCGTCCATCGCGGCCATCCAGAAGACGATCGGCATGATCGGATTGATCAGCCAGTTGGCGGCCGGAACCAGGACTTTCGTCGCCACGAGCTGCATCGACTGGGGAATGGCCGTCGCCGTGGAGTTGAGCAGCGTCACGACGACCGCGCCGACGGCCGCCCCGACGATCGCCATTTTTTTCGGGTCGTGCAGCGTCTCTTCCACGTTTTTGTTTTTCCACAGCAAAAGGGCGGCCGCCCAGTTGGGCAAAATCCGGTGGTCCACATCCTGGGTCAGCGCGCCAGCCCCGACCACGGACGCCCAGGCGTTGAAGAAGAAGCCCAATCCGAACGAAAAGTGGGAGATCGGGTCGCCGGCGCAGGCGTTCAGTTCGCCAAAGGTGCGAAACGCCCCCATTCCCTGCACGTTCGGCGCGTGAAACATCCGGGCCGCCCCCGCCCCCACGCCGAAGCCAACCAGCGCGCCGATCACCATCGATTTCAACGCAATCATCCATGTCACCATGAACGTTCCCCCTGTTTCTTTCTATCGCTGACCGAGCAGCTGCTTCACGCCGGTCGGCTGCTCGCTTTGCTGCCGGAACGGGATCTCCTGCAGCCGAACCAGTCCCAGCCGGACGCTTACGTCTGCGGTAATCTCGTATCGCGTGCGGGTGCGCGGGAAAAAGAGGCCGAACAGCCGCTCCCGGTACGACGTCTCCGTCGCGGACACCACCTCGACGGCGAGCGGCTCGATCCGCACCACCAGATCGGACGTCTCCCGCGCGATCGCGTGCTTGATCTGGGCGAAAATCTTGTTGAACGCCCCTTCCTTGGTCTCCGCGCTCCCCGTCAGTCTCAGCGTGCGAGTCACTTCCGTGTACATGCGCTACCTCCCCGCCAGTTTGATGAATTCTTCGGTCATCCGTCTGCCCAGCTCTTCCGTGTCCATAAACCCGAATCCGATCACCTTGCTGCCGTTTCGAAGCGCGGTAATGCCCGCTTCCACGGACCTGAGCCCGTATTCGACCGGGTAGCCGTACTTCGTCTTCGCGGTCAGCGCCCCTGCGCCGCCGCTGCCGCAAAACGACAGGCCGAAATCGGCGTTTTCCCGGTACATCACGTCCCCCACCTTCATGTCCGCGCCGACGCCGGGAATCAGGATCGCCAAGCCTCCCGCCGCTTCCACGCCTTTGGCCACGTTGTGTCCCTTGCCCAGCCGGTCGCCAATCACCACTTTTACCTTTGCCATTCGCATACCCTCCTCCATGTTCTACGGTTGTTCCTGCTGCAGCGCCCGTGCCGCTTCAAAATGGACGGCCATCAAAAACACTTCCGCATCCCCGGCCTCCCGTTCCGATCCGGCGGCGGCGAGCACGCGTCCGGCGAGATGCAGCATCTCGGGAGGGATCTCCGCATACAGCTCCTTCTCCACGGGCGGCAGCGTTTCTCCGCTCCGCATCCGCCGCAGAAATCCCAGCATGTGCACGCCCATCGCCAGCCACCTGTCCCGGGGGACCGTTAATCCCAAACGGGTCGTCTCGGCAAGGGCTGCCGTCATCAGGTTATTTAATTCAGAAACTTCAGATAAATTCGCATCCAACTGTTTGGCCACTTCTTGCACAATCGCGTTGATCATCTGCATGTCAGTACCTTTCCTGCTTTAATCGTCAGCTTGGCTGTGACCGACTCCTCCGCCGTGAGCTGCTCTCGTTCCGAGTCTGTCAGGACGACGGGGACGTTCGTCAGCTCCAGCAGGCTCAGATCGGCCACCGCACCCGGTCGCAGCGTCCCGATTTCATCCGTCATCCGCAAAACGGCGGCAGGCGCTGCCGTACAGGCGGCGATCACCTCCTCCAGCGAAAAGCCGAGCGCCACAAACTTCGTCATCGTGGTCGTCAGGCTGTGCACCGGTCCCGCCGCGTTCTGCCGGTAAATGTCGGTGCTGATCGTATGCGGCGCCAGGCCGAGCGCCCGCGCCTGCCGCATGGTGCGGAAGCTGAAGCTGGACGTGCCATGCCCCACGTCAAACAGCACGCCGCGCGCCAGCGCCTTTTCCGCTTCCGGAATCAGCCGGCCCCGGTCGTCCAGGATGCCGCCCGTTTTTCCGTGAAACGCGTGGGTCACCACGTCGCCGGCATCCAGCTCGCGCAAAATCTCCGGCAGGGCCGGCGGCGCGTTGCCGATGTGCACCATCAGCGGACAGCCCGCTTCCCGGGCCGCTTCCTTGGCGACGAGCAGCGGCTTGATGCCGTTTTCCCTGACGACCGACGCACTCATTCTCGCCTTGATGCCGCGGATCAGCGGCTGCTCCCGGATGAGCGCTACCGCTTCCCGAGGCGTGAGCCGGTCCATGTCCGCCAGCTCGGACAGCCCGCCGCACAATCCTTCCCCGGCGATGTTGAGAAACGCGAGCACGCGGGTCTCGGCCGGTTTGACGGCTTCGTCCAGGAAGGCTGCGAACGTGCGGGCACCGGCGCTGCCCGCGTCCACCAGCGTGGTCACGCCCTGTTCGACCCCTACGCGGTCCGCCTCGATGCCGAGCGGCGTCCGCCTCGGAAACACGTGGGCATGCAGGTCGATCAGTCCCGGGGTCACGATGGTTCCCGAGGCATCCAGCGTCTGCCTGGCGCCGCCGATTTCCGCCGGCAGCCGTCCCGGCTCCGCCAGCGCCGCGATCCTCCCGCCGCTGATCGCAATGTCGTACCGTCCGTTGATGGACTGGGAGGGATCAATCACCCACCCGCCCTGTATGAGCAAATCCGTTGTCACTCTCTGTCACCCCTTTCCCCGAAAAATATCGCATGATTGCCGTAATCTCGCTCTCCGGCACCGCAAGCCCGGCTTTTTCCACGAGGGTCTTCAGCGTTTTGCGCCATGCGGCGTAGTCTTCGCCCTCCGGCTCCGCTTCCGCCTGCCACTCCACGTAGGTGGAGCCGAACGTCAAGCGGTTGACCATCAGCAGGATGTGGAGCATAAGACCGCCTGCCGCCTGTTCGGTCAAGTGTTCGCGAAACGCCGCCATAATCGCTTGGCTCAGCTCGAATCCCTTGCAAATCACGTCCTGCGACAGCCGCTCCACCACCGGCAGGTCACGCTCGTGGAGGTCGGCGCAGAGATCGCTTCGCCACTGTCCTCCGCCTCCTCGGGACGCGGCCGAGTCGACCGGCGGGTGTGCGGTGATCGTTTGCAGACAGCTTTGAATCTTTTCGAGATCGTGCCGGGTGGGCAGGGCGTTGACGACGACGACCGGCACGTCCGCCTTTACCGGCAGAACGCTGACGATCAGGTCCACTTTGCGGCTGGCCAGGTACTTCTCCACCTCCAGGCTGCCGCACAGGCCGACGACGCGCAGCCCTTTCAGTTCCGCCTCCAACTGGGTTTTCAGGAAGCGGGACGTGCCCCGTCCGGTACCGCAAACGACCAGCGCGTTCACCTTTTTCTGCTCCATCCAGCGGTCCCAGGCGGCCTGAAAGTGCAGCACGATATAGGCGATGTCCGCGTCGAGAAGACAGATGCCGCTCGGCCACAACACGTCCTGGCAGGCCCGCTTGACCGCGGCGAACATCCGCGGGTACGAGCGGCAGATCTCGCCGGTCAAGGGATTGGGGTACAGCACCCCCTGCAGGTAGCGCATGATCCTGTCGTTCAGGTGGGCAAACAGGTGCTCGCGCAGCTCGGGATCGTCGGCAAACGGCACCTGCATCGCCTGGCTGACCGCTTCCGTCAGCCGGATGGTGACGTCGTAGATGTCGGGGGCCGGTCTGCCGCCGCCCACAGGCGTCAGGGGGTAATCCGCCCCCAGCAGGGGAAGGCAGCCGTACGCCAGCTCGTCGGGAGTGACCGCCAGTCCCAAGGCAGCAAACAGCCGGTTGGCCGTCTGCGCGAACAAGGGGTAGCCTCTCCACCCTTGCGCGGTTTGGACGGTTGTTTCATCGGCAGGCAGGACTCTCCCCTTGCGCACCCGGTGCACGAGAATGCACAGCCGGATGTGCAGGCTGATCAGCGTCCGGTCCGTCACGGCAAACGACAGCTGCGCCATCAGCTCTCGCACCGCCTGATCGATCAGGCGGATCTCCTCTTCGCCGAGCAGCCGCTGTTCCACGAGGGGGCCGGCTTCATCGGCTGCAGCGGAGTCCGTCGCACCGCCCTGCACCCGCCGCACCAGCCGGAACATCTCGTCACCTTCCGAGAGATCGTGCAGGAGACATTCCAGGGCAAAGCGCACCGACCGCTCTTCTCCGAAAATTCTGACTCCGTAGCGCGGCCTGCTGATCAGCTCCAGTCCCCATCCTGCGAGAAAACTCTCTGCTTCCCTGAGGTCGGATACCACCGTATTGCGGCTGACCGCCATCCGGTCCGCCAGATCGTTCAGCCGCACGTACCCGTCGGCGAGCAGCAGCATGAGCGCCAGGTGTTTGGCCCGTTCCTTCTGATGCAGGATCAGGTCGCTCCGCCCCCATCCCTCCAGGTGGCGGCGCAGGTCGGCCCGCTTTTCCTCGTTTTCGCTGATCCAGATGCCCTTGTTCGGCTGGGAATGCAGGGTGACGTGGCGCTCCTTCAGCCACGTGCGGATTGCTTCCAGATCGTACTTGATCGTCCGCTCGCTGACGCGAAAATCGCGGGCCGCTTCCCGGATTTTCATCGGCCGCGAGCTGTCCAGCAGCACTTTCAGCAACGCGCGGGAACGCGAGGTCAACTGCACCTTTCCTCCCCCTTCCCGTCGAATCTTGTCAGCGTTGGTTGAGTTCATTATAAGAAACCGTTTTCTTGGGGTAAAGCACGATTCTTTTCCCCATCAGATCGTGCAATTTTTGCAAGATTCCGTCGAACAAACGCGAAAAACCCCCTTGAACCCGTCAAGGAGGCCGTCCCTGACAGGACGGCCTCCTCACACGTGTCCCTTCGCCTTATTCAAAAATGTTCATGCTCAGATACCGTTCGCCCGTATCCGGCGCGATGCAGGCCACCCGCTTGCCGGAACCGAGCCGTTTGGCAACGGCAATCGCGGCAAAGACGGCGGCTCCGGCGGACGGTCCCACCAGGATCCCCTCTTTGGCGGCCAGCTTTCTCATCGTCTCCAGCGCCTCTTCATCGGCGATCTGCACGATCTCGTCGTAGATGCTCGTGTTCAGGATGGGCGGGATGAACCCCGGACTGGTCCCGACCAGCTTGTGCGGTCCCGGCTTGCCGCCGGACAGGACGGGCGACCCTTTGGGCTCCACCACGGCGATGTAGAGATCGGGGAGCTTCTGCCGCAAGGTTTCCCCCGTCCCCGTAATCGTCCCGCCCGTTCCCGCGGTGGCGACAAAGGCATCCAAACGCCCGTCCATCTGTTCGAGGATTTCCACGGCCGTCGTCGTCCGGTGGATGTCCGGATTTGCCTTGTTTTCAAACTGCTGCGGAATGAAACTGCCCGGAATCTCCTTTTGCAGCTCCAGCGCCTTGGCGATCGCCCCCGGCATGCGCTGCTCGCTCGGCGTCAGCACCACCTCGGCGCCGTACGCCTTCAGCAGGTTGATCCGCTCCTTGGACATGTTGTCCGGCATGACCAGAATCGCCCGGTACCCTTTGGCGGCGGCGTTCATCGCCAGGCCGATCCCCGTGTTGCCGCTCGTCGGCTCGATGATCGTGTCCCCCGGCCGAATCAGGCCTTCCGCCTCCGCGGCGGCGATCATGTTGTACGCCGCGCGGTCCTTGACGCTTCCGGACGGGTTGAACTTCTCCAGCTTGACGTACACCTCGGCCGCGCCGTCCGGCACAATGCGGTTGAGGCGGACCATCGGCGTGTTTCCGATCAGTTCGGTAATCGATTGATAGACGCTCATACAGACCTCCCGCTCCCTCGTTGTCGCACTCACGATGAATCGATCCGCGTTGCGAAAAACTAAGTAATACAGTAAGAATACTATATTTTTTGATTTCCGAGTAGGTTCAGTTCGTCATCTCTACCCTCTCCCCCCCATCTCCAGCCGTCATTCAAAAATGAAAGGCGATGATTCAAAAGTGAATAGAACTAGGCCGTTCGATTCTATTTTTCCAAAAATACAAATTGGTATAATATTTGCATACTTAAATCAAGCGCGGCACAACAGCAAAGGAGGAAACGTCGATGCAGCATGATTGAATCAGGTTTCGAGGTGTATGACACATACCAACAGAGGGGGTATCCATATGGCCCAACAGCATAGCAACACCTTGCAAAAAAAGCTGAAACCGCGCCATTTGACGATGATCTCGATTGGCGGGGTGATCGGTGCGGGATTATTTGTCGGCAGCGGTTCCGTGATCAATTCCACAGGTCCAGGTGCCATTCTCTCGTATGCCTTGGCCGGGCTGCTCGTGGTGCTGGTCATGCGCATGCTGGGAGAAATGGCCGTCGTCAATCCGGACAGCGGCTCCTTCTCCACCTACGCCCATCAGGCGCTGGGGCCTTGGGCAAGCTATACGATCGGCTGGCTGTACTGGTTTTACTGGGCCATCGTGATTGCCATCGAGGCGACGGCAGGCGGCGCCATCGTTCACGGCTGGATTCCGTCCGTGCCGGTCTGGTTGTTGAGTCTCATTCTTACCGTGTTGTTGACCGTTACCAACGTGCTGTCCGTGAAGTCCTTCGGCGAATTTGAATACTGGTTCGCCATGATCAAGGTGGTGGCGATCAGCCTGTTCATGTGCATAGGGGCTGCCATTCTGCTCAATCTGGTCCCCGCCATCCCCTCGCCGGGATTGTCCAACCTTTTGGGACAGGGCGGATTTTTGCCGAATGGCGCCTCGTCCGTATTCGTCGGGATCGTCGTCTGTGTCTTCTCCTTTTTCGGAGCGGAAATCGCGGCCATCGCGGCAGGCGAAACACCCAACCCGGAAAAATCCGTCGTCGTCGCCATCAAAAGCGTTGTCTGGCGCATTCTTCTCTTCTACATCGGCTCTGTCGCCATTCTGGTGATGCTTCTGCCCTGGAATGCCGCCGACCTGTTGAAGAGCCCGTACGTCACAATGCTGGACATGCTCGGCATCCCGGCTGCCGCGCAAATCATGAACGTGGTCGTGCTCGTATCCGTTCTGTCCTGCTTGAATTCCGCGCTGTACACCAACTCGCGGATGCTGTATTCCCTGGCGCGCAAAGGGAATGCGCCGCGCTCTCTCCTGCGGGTGAACAAAAACGGGGTTCCCGTTCGCGCCGTCCTGGCGAGCACCTTTTTCTCCTATGTCTGCGCGATTTTTCACTTTACGTCTCCGGACAAGATCTTTCTCTTTCTGGTCAACGCGTCCGGCGCCATCGCCATTCTGGTGTACCTGGTCATCGCCGTGTCGCACGTGCGGATCAGAAGAAAACTGGAGAGGGAAAATCCGCAGGCCCTCACCCTGAAAATGTGGGCGTTTCCCTATCTCACCTACCTGACGATGGCCGCGATGGTTCTCATTCTGGTGTCGATGCTCTTCCTGGAATCCATGCGATCCCAGCTCTACCTGACGATGCTGATCACCGTTCTCGTCGTCGCCTCCTACTTCCTGTTCAAGCGAAAACCCGCCGATACTACTCTGGAAGCCAGCGAGCAGGAAACGGGACACGAAAACCAGAGCGCCTCGTAATACCCAGCAAAAAATCCGTTAGCGCCCCGAGCGTTAACGGATTTTTTCACGCCAGGCCGCGGCATGCGCACATACCTGACCCCCACAGAAAAAACCAGCCGACACCTGCATGCAGGCATCGGCTCGTCCTCGCTGTGGGTATGAAATTGGCTGGTCGATTGCTACAGGCGATGAAAAATCACCAGTTTGCTTTCCGTCATCTCTTCCACCGCGTACCTGACGCCTTCACGGCCCAACCCGCTTTCCTTTACACCGCCGTACGGCATGTGGTCGACGCGGAAGGTAGGCGTATCGTTGATGATGACACCGCCGACCTGGAGCTTTTCGGCAGCCTCGAACGCCGTGTGCACATTCTCCGTGTAGATGCCCGCCTGCAGCCCGTACCGCGAATCGTTGACCAGCTCGATGGCTTCCTCCACGGATGCGACCTTGTTGATCAACACCACGGGCGCAAACACTTCCTGGCAGGACACTTTCAGCGTCGGCGCCGCGTCCAGAATCACCGTGGGCAGGAGGCAGTTGCCCTCCGCCGTACCGCCGGTGACCACCCTGGCGCCGTGCTGCACCGCTTCGTCAATCCAGGCCAGGACCCGCTGTACTTCGCGCGGGGCGATCAAGGCGGAGATGTCCGTCTCGGGCAGAAGCGGGTCGCCCACTTTCAACTTCTTGGCGGCCGCGATGAATTTTTCGACAAACTCCTCATACGCCTCCTCGTGGACATAGATGCGCTGCAGCGAAATGCACACCTGCCCCTGGTAGGAAAACGCGCTGGTTACGCAGCGGTTGATGATCTTGTCGATGGTTACGCCCTTGTCGACGATCACAGCCGCGTTGGAGCCCAGTTCCAACACGACGCGTTTTAACCCGGCCTGGTTGCGAATCGCCTTGCCGACCGCGGCGCTGCCGGTGAAGCTGATCATGCACACGCGCTCGTCGGTTACGATCTGTTGGCCCACTTCCCCGCTGCCCGTAACGATGTTCAGCGCGCCGTCCGGCAGCCCCGCTTCCTGCAGCAGCTCGGCCAGGAAGAACGCCGACAGCGGCGTCTGCGGGGCGGGTTTCAACACCACGGTATTGCCCGCCGCAATCGCGGGCCCCACCTTGTGGGCGACCAGGTTCATCGGAAAGTTGAAGGGGGTGATCGCTCCAATCACGCCCAGCGGCTCCCGGGTGGTATACGCTACGCGCCCTTCCCCGCCCGGCGCCGCGTCAAGGGCAATCGTCTCCCCGTGGATGCGCTTGGCTTCCTCCGCGGCAAATTTGTACGTCGTGATGGTACGCTGAACCTCCGCTCTGGCCGTCGTGATCGGTTTGGCCGCTTCCCGCGCGATGATGACCGCCGCTTCTTCCTTTCGGTTCTCCAGCAGGGTCACCAGCTTTTCCAAAATGGCGGCGCGCTGGTGGGCCGGCATTTTCGCCATGGTTTTTCGGGCCTGGTACGCCGCCTCAATCGCCCGTTCCACCTCGGCTGCTGTCGCCATGGGAATCTCCGCAATCGTCTCTCCGGAATACGGAGAAAAAAGGGGGGTGTAAGCCGCGGCTTCCACCCATGCTCCGTTGATAAACAATTTCTGTTTCGTCATCTGTGCTCCACTCCCTCATGCGAATTTACGGCGTGACGAGTTCCCCCAGGACTTCTTCGATAATGTCAAGGCCTTCGTCCAACTGCTCATCCGTAATCACCAGCGGCGAGAGAAAACGCAGAACATTGCCGTACAGCCCCGCGCTTAACAGAACCAGCCCGCGCTGAATGCACTCCTGCACGATCCGGCCGGTCAGTTCCTTGTCCGGCTCCTTGGTGACCGGATCCTTGACCAGCTCAACCGCACACATGGCTCCCAGACCGCGCACGTCGCCGATCACCGGATACGTCTGCTGCAGGCTGCGGAAGCGGTTTAGGATGCGTTCCCCAATCGCGTTTGCCCGGTCCGGAATGTTTTCCCGTTCAAACATCTCAATCACTTTCAAGGCCGCCACGCATCCGAGCGGGCTGCCGGCATAGGTGCCTCCCACTTCGCCGGGGTTGGGCGCGTCCATGATTTCCGCCCGCCCGGTCACGGCGCTGATCGGAATGCCGGCCGCGATGGACTTCGACATCGTCATGAGATCCGGCACGACGTCAAAATGCTCCATGGCAAACATCTTTCCAGTGCGGCCGAAGCCGGTTTGCACCTCATCGGCGATGAACAGAATCCCGTGCGCTTCGCAGATGCGTTTTACCCCTTGGACAAAGGTTTTGGAGGGAACCACGAATCCGCCTTCCCCCTGCACCGGCTCCATGATAATCGCAGCCACGTCTTCGGCAGGCACTTCGGTCAGGAAAAAGGTCTCCAGCCGCTGCAGAAGCTGCCGGTCCAGTTCGTCGGGGGTCAACCCGTCGGCGCGGTAGTAGTACGGGTAGCTCATCTTGTAGGTGTCGGGGGCAAACGGACCGAAGCCGTACTTGTACGGCTTTACCTTGCTGGTGAGCGACATGCCGAGCAGCGTGCGGCCGTGGAAGCCCCGTTCAAAGGAGATGATCGCTTTGCGGCCGGTGTACTTCCGGGCGATCTTCACCGCGTTTTCCACCGCTTCCGCCCCGCTGTTCAGAAACATGGTTTTCTTTTCATGCGAACCCGGGGTGATCTGGTTCAGCTTCTCGGCCAACTGTACATACGATTCGTACATGAACACATTGAAGCCGGTGTGAATGAACCGGTCCAACTGCTCCTTGAGCGCAGCCACAACGGTGGGGGGACAGTGTCCGGCGTTCAGCGTTCCGATCGCCCCTGCAAAATCGATAAAGGTATTGCCGTCGACATCCGTAATCAGCGCACCTTCCGCCCGATCCGCGAACGAATACACCGTATGGGAAAGTCCGCGCGTCACGTTCTTGTCCCGTTTTTCCAGGATTTCCCTCGCTTTCGGACCGGGGATGGCCGTGTTCACTTTGACAAAGGTTCGGGTGGTGGTCTTCATGGTAAACCCTCCTCGGAAGTTCGTTTCTGTCACGATTTTACCCTAGCAAGGATCGTGCCAACCCGAAAGCATGGGGGCGAACGGCTGTCGACACCGTGCCATCCTGCCGGTTATTCAAAAATGAATGACCGTTATTCAATGCTGCCGGTGTCCCCGGTGCCGTTCGCAAAACCTGCGCCGGAAGCGTATTCTGATGTGCCGTCAAAAAAACCTTAGCCGGCTGATACCGGACTAAGGTTTCGTCTCCTGCTTCCTGTTTCGGCTGATTTTCTGAAACCGCCTGCTGAGTGTGGGCTGGCTTACTTCCAGCACCTCGGCCACCTTCGTAATCGTCTTGTACTTGGCCAGGGCCAACTGAATGAGCTGCGATTCCGTCAGCTCCACCGCTTCCTTCAGCGGGATAATCCGGTTGACCTGGACGGGAGGCTGGTCCTTCTCCGCCCGATGGCTCAGAATGCTGGTCAGTTCATTCGCGGTAATCAGGTTTCCGGGGGAGATCACCATCGCCCGTTCGATCACGTTTTGCAGTTGTCTCACGTTTCCCGGCCAGTGGTACGCGTTCAACATGTCGATGGCGTCCTCGGAAAAATACTTGCGGGTCGAAAACTTTTTGTTGAATTTCTCCAGAAACGCGTAGACGAGCGGCTCCACATCCTCGATCCGCTCCCGCAGCGCCGGGATGTACAGGGGAATCACGTGCAGGCGGTAGTACAGGTCTTCCCGGAACTGCCCGCGCTGCACCATCTCCTCCAGATTTTTGTTGGTGGCGGCGATGATCCTCACATCGACGGGAATCGGACGGGTTCCTCCCACCTTCAGGATTTCCCTTTCCTGCAGGGCCCGAAGCAGCTTCACCTGCAGGTTGAGCGGCATCTCGGCAATCTCGTCCAGGAACAGGGTTCCTTCGTGCGCCAGCTCAAACAAGCCCTTTTTCCCCTGCAGGCTGGCACCGGAAAAGGCTCCCTTTTCATACCCGAACAATTCGCTCTCCAGGAGGTTTTCCGGAATGGCCCCGCAGTTGATTTTGACGAACGGCTTCTCCCGTCTTGCGCTGCTGTTGTGAATGGCATTGGCGATCAGCTCTTTTCCCACGCCCGATTCGCCGTACAGAATCACGGTCGATTCCACAAGCGCGATCCTCTTCACCTGCTCCATCACCCGGGCCATGGCCTCCGACCGGTAAATCACCTCGTTTACGGCAACGAACTGGTGATTTCTCAGCTCATCGATTTCTTCCTTGTATTTTTGGGTCAGGCTCTTGGCTCGCTGCAGCTCGTTTTTCAACTCGGTCACTTCGGTAATATCCCGCGACGCGATGACAATTCTCTCCAACTGCCGTTTCTTGTTGAAGATCGGGTTGCCGACCGCCAGGATTTTGCGTCCGAAGCGATTTTGCTGCACGATGGAAATCTTGCGCTTTTCCTCCAGCACCTTGCGCGTGACGGACGGCTTGAACCAGCCTTTTTCCTCCAGGTCGAGGATGTTCTTGCCCACCACCGTGGACAGGTGAACCCCCCATAAATTGTTCGCGCTGCGATTGGACACGCGCAGGATCGTCCCTGTCGCGTCTACGACCAGGATTTCATCGTAGATGGAATCCACGATCGCTTCCAGGTCTTTTGTCAATTCCGTCACATCCTGTGACAGCTTTCGTTTCATCAGGACGTTTTCCATCGTCACCGCGTCCAGCCAGCCAATGATCTCCCCCCGCTCGTTCTGGATGAGCCAGAAGGACGCCTGGTCGGGCCGCTGCTGAAACAGCGCCTCTTCGTCCACCACGGCAAAGGGTTCGCTGCAGGCCAGCTCTGTAGTTCCCTTCCCGAGCTGCCGAAGGAGTCCGTGCGCGTCGCACACGCCCACGATTTCCCCGCGGCTGCGCACGACCAACAGGCGAGCCCCGCTGCTGTGGACCTGTTTCAGGGCTTCCTCGACGGTAACGGGATGTTCCACGATCACAAAATCGTCGTATATCGCTGCCATACGCTCCACAGTCATCTTCCTTGTGATCCAAAATGAACGTGCTCGTTTCGTTCGCCGTCCGATGGTGGCCCGATCACGTGCGGCAGAAAGGAGCACCTTGTAGATGAAGTCTACCACAAAGCGTTCAAAAGGCCAAAGCGTTCCTTTCCACAAAAAAAATCCTCCCTTCCATTCGCAAGGGAAGAAAAGGGAGGCCGGGTGGACTGGGTTCAAATCTCTAACTCACCAAGTCGAACGAGTTCGACTACTGCTTGAGATCGACCTTTGACACCTAATTTCTGCATGACATTGCTGATGTGATTGCGTACGGTCTTTTCGCTGATGAAGAGTTGTCCGGCAATCTCTTTCGTCGTCTTATCCTGGACCAAGAGTTCAAACACTTCTCTTTCTCGATTTGTCAACAACGGCTTGGTTTGGTCGCTACCCTTCAATCGTGCCACCCCTCCTTGTGGGCTCTACAGGAACAAGGTTGAGGGATTACAGAGTCACCTTATCCTATGTAGGGGGGTGGGTGGTGGTGCCGGAATTACAGGGATTTTAGGCTTTTGCCTTACATCTTATTCAGAAAATGGGCGATGGGTTCCGGGGGAGAGGGGGAGCGGAAAAGGCCTCCAACAAATTAAAATACGCCCTCGGCTTGGAAGTCTTGTGCTCTGCAGAAGGCGTTTCCGATCAGGCGTTGTAACCCGTTTCCCGCCAATAGGCAGTCCACTTCGATCACGGTTTCTGAAGCATAACCTCACCCGTTCGAAACGAAAGGGTAATTCTCTTGCCAGCCTCATCCTGGGAGATGTGAATGGTCTTGTCCGCATCACTTACTTCCACGAACATTTCACCATCTGCTTGAAAAGACGCTTCATTGTCAGTCACCTCAACTGACCATCCCTCAGGTTGAGTGAGGTTCGGTATCGCCCGGGGTTGCCATTGCTCTTCACGCAATGTCCACGTGGCGAGAAAAACAGGGTGTGGTTTCTCTACGGTCAGGTAGCCGGTTAGACCAATGAATAGCCCATCTTTCGCTTTGGTCACGACAAAATCGTTGGTGATTTCCGCTCCTTGTTCGATCAGGGTTTGCGCATGCACCTTACCGTTTGCGTCTTTCCATTGGACAAAGGTCCAGTTTCGCTCTAATGTCCCCAACAGCTCGGGTAGGCCGGCATAGTGAACGATCCGAAAGCTGGTTCCATTTTCCACTTTTGTCTTGACCACGATCTGCTGATCAAGTTTTTGTGAAAGATCCTGGTCTGAGTATGCCATGCTTCCTTCGGATTGAAGAAACGATTCCACCCCTTTCAGAAACGATTCGAGCGCTTGCGAGCGTTCGTCAGTGGAGCGATTTGTGTCGCCAATCGTACTCAACATTCCCTTCAACTCACGCAGCGCTTGTTCAAGCTGCTGAGTGTGCCCTTGAGAAGGTTCCTTGCCCGGTTCCTCGACAGGTTTAGGCACTGGTGTTATCGTCTGGGCAGTCAGCTCTGGTTTCACAGCCACCACTTTTGTGACCGTGTTTTCATGCACCGGTTGGGAAGCTTGTTTTTGAGCGCATCCCGCCAAGAGACCTGCCAGAATAAAGGCGACAAGCCAGGATTGTTTAGGAGCTGCCATCATGATCCCGCCTAGTTCCAAATTTTCCTAGCAGATATCATTATAGAATACCTTCAATGGTGAAAAAAGATTATCGCTTGATTTTGCGGTCCGACAGGCCATATTGTTTCGCCAGATCATACTTCTTCCCGTGGACGGTGCCTCCCCCAATGACAATAGTCATTTTGCGGCTGAGTACGTCATCACGCCAGCGCGGATTGGACGCATCGGCAACTTCCTTGGCGATTATACGCATTTTTTCAATGTGGCTCAGCTTTTTACCTCTGATTTGCCGTTCGATTTCTTTTGCCGCTGAATTTTTGATTCCGCCGTTTTGCACCGCAATATCGAAGGCCAGCGCCAGGTGCTTCCTTCGAACGATTCGGTTATACTCCCCGTTTTTTCTTTGCAACCTCAAGGGCGGCAGATTGTTCAGATTGTCCGGTTTGTGCGTACACTCCAGAAGTAGTGTCTAAAGTGACTCGATTTGGTAATTTAATTCTCTAGTCGAGAGGAATTTACACACAAATATGGACTTGATCTTTTTTCCACCCCTTTCACTGTAAATAACGAAGGATGAAGCGGAACATGTGACAGCCAGCATAAAAAAATTCCACGGCGGTTGTAATCCGTTTGGTTAAGATCCCCTGTACTCCTCTCCGCCAAGCAAAAAGCCGCCCGACCGGTATCGAGCGGCTTTCCTGTTTGCTTGACACTATCATCGTACCATCGCGAAACGAAAAAGGTGTATCGTTCCTGTCTCAAAAACGGATCACATCTGTCTCGCCCTCTCCGATCAGATATACGGCGTGCGCTGGTACGTCTCGCGGAAGTGATCGCGCAGGCCCTTGGCGAGCAGGGAAAACGACCCGACGGCAAACATGAAGGCGGCCAGCGGAATGGCGAAAACCCAGGGGGTGTTGCTGTAGACAAAGCCGCGGTAGGAGCCGAGCAGGCCGGCCCACTCATGCGTCATGGAGTGGAAGAGAACCGGGTCGTACGTCATCTTCGTGCCGCCGATGAACAGGTCAAACATGCCCAACAGCCCCATCAGCGTCATCACGGCCACCGTCTCCGTCACCAGGATGACGATCACCTGTTCTTTGATGTGCGGCAGGACGTGGCGAAACAAGATTTGCTCCCGTCCCGCTCCCATGGAAACGGCGGCCAGCACAAACTGCGTCTCTTTGATTTGCTCCGTCTTCTGCCGGATGGACGAAGCGACGCTGGGCACTCCCAGCACCGCCGCTGCGCCGATAAACAGCGCGACCAGGGTGGAGGTGGGCAGCTCCGGATTGATGCTGACCCCTCGCAGCAAAAAATAGACCGGGATGAACAGCGGCAGGTAGCTCCAGGCGTTTTCCACCGACAGCCACCAGCGCTGCGGCTTGTCCTGGATGCCGATGTACAGGCCGACCAGCGTGCCGAGCAGCACCCGGAGCAGGGCGACGGCCAGCGTGACGAAAATCGTGTACGGCGCCCCGTGAAGCAGCAGCGTCAGCAGGTCGTAGCCCCACTTGTCCGTTCCCAGCCAGTGCTCCGCGGACGGCGCAAGCGGCGGCATGACGATCACCGTTTTGCCGTTCACCGTCTCGCTGTGCAGCTTTTCCTGAAAATCCAGCTCGTACGGAGCGATGTGCGGCCCGACGATGCCCAGCACCACGAGAAACGACACCAGGACCGTCCCGATCCGCAATGGCCAATTGGTTCGACGTATCTGCATGACAAAACCTCACTCGTGTGCATCTAAACGCTCATTTGTAGACGAACGCCCGCTCAAACAGGTACAGGATGGCCCGGATCAGCACATAGACGAGGATGGAGAGCAAAACGATGCTCATCAGCCCCATCACGGCCGCGTTGAACTCAAAGCCGCCGTCCTTGCTGAAAATGAACCGGGTCAAGCCGACGACGTTCAGCAGGTATTCGACGACAAACAGGTTGGCCACCGTGATCGCGATCGTCTTTTTCAGGTCGGCCACCAGGAACGGTTTGACGTTCTTGTAGACGTGGTGGACGAGAATGTGCCAGATGCCCATTCCTTTGGCCAGCGCCGTACGGATGTAGTCCTCTCCCCCGATCTGGGCGTACTTCAGGCTGACTCCCTTCATCAGGAAGATGGTGGGCCCGATGGCCAGGATGGTCAGGGGAAACCAGTTGTTGTCCGCGTCGCTGAAGGGCGAGAGCGTGATGATGCGGATGCCGGTCCACTTGTAAAACTGGATGGCGGCCAGGATGGCCAGCATGATGAGGACGAAGTCGGGCACGGTGGCGATGACGTCCAGCGCCCGCTGCAGTTGGTGAACGGCCCCGAACCGCTGCAGGAACAGCCCGAACAAAAGACTGACGGCGACCGCGATCAGGACGCTGAAAAACAGCAGTTCAAACGTGCTCAGCGCAAACGGCCCGATGTCCTGGGCGATGCTGCGCTCCGTATTCCCCACCCAGTACGTGCCGAGCGAACCGTCGGCGATCTGCTCCAGCAAATACACCGTGCGGACGATCACGTTTTCCGGGGAAACGTGCACCTCGTCCTTGTCGGTGTAGAGCATGAACGGCGCGCCGCAGACGGCGACCACGAGCAGAAACATCCCGATCAACTGCCTGACGTAGGACAAGCGGATCAGCCCTCCTTCCTATTTCCAACAATACACGATCTGGAAGAAATCAGCCAGACAATCGCGAGTATTTTCCGTTTTCACAAAATTCCGGGTGCCCCTGGAGAAGGGCCGCCATGACGCGACGTAAAAAGGCGTGCCGCCTCCTGACGCACGCCTTACCCCTATTTCACCACGATAACCTGTATCTCCATCCGCCCCATGTCGCTCAGATCCAGCGGGGCCGACAGGGCCGGGCCGCTCACCGCCAGCATGTCACGGTGCTGAATCAACTGCGGCGGCGTGATGTCAATTTCGACGCCCTGGCTGTACAGAATCGTGCTGGCGTTGCCGGAGATCATGTTGCCCAGTTCGGAAATCGCGCTTTTTCCCAGCTCGTCCAGTTCACTGACGGGAAAACCGCCCATCATGGCCGAGACGATTCGCAGCGCGAGGTCGTTGTGCAGGCCGAAGAAGACGTGGCCTTCCAGATGGCCGGTCATGCCGATGCGAATCCAGGTATGGTCGTCCCGGTAGTCCCACTCAGTCACGGCCAGCTCTCCCCGCGTGACGGTCACGTTGCAAAACTGTTGAATGACCGCGGAGGCCGACTCCAGAAACGGATTGAGGTATTGGACGTTCATGATAGTTCCATTCCTTTCCCGGGCAAAATCTTCCTGTTTGTGCCCATTATAATGTCGAAATTTGACAGTTACAAGAGATTTGCAAAAAAATTGTAATGCTTTAGTCCCGGATAACGAGAACACCAGGAAAGAGGTCCCTGATCTCGGCGGCGGTATCCGTCCGCACCGTGTAGATCCGCACGCACGCCCGCACATCCAGCACCTCCACCCCCACCTCGTGACGGCTGAGCTGCCACAGCGGCCCCTCCAGCCGTTCAAAGGCAAACACCGTATCCCCAAAGGAGAGACACTCCCGGACGCACCGCTCCGGCGGATAGTCCGGTCCCGCCTCCAGCAGGTGGACGGGTTCGAGGCCGAACTGCTGCAGCAGATGAAGCCGGTCGGCCAACTGGTCGCCCCGTTTGCGCGAAACGCTGCGGCGCGGCGAGAGCAGCGGATACGCCTCCCGTACATATTCCCACTTGATGCCGTGAAAAAACATGGAAATCTCCTCCTAACCCAGAAACGCTCCCGCGGCAATCCCCGCTATGCCGGCATGGGCGCGGAAGCGGTTCCCTTGCAGCGAAAAAAGGATGTCACAAAGACATCCTTTATCCGCCTTTCCCGACGACGGTGATCTCGCCGTGGGCCTCCCGTCCCAGTGCGTCGGTGGCCACCACCGTCAGTTTCTGCTTGCCTTCCCGGACGCCGTCCAGCAGCACGCGAAACTCGCCCCGGTCGTTCACGTCCGCCGGGACCCGGCGATCGCCGTAGACGATCTGCAGCCGGACGACGCCCGCAGCCGTCACTTTTCCGGAGACGGGAACCGATGCCCCGACGCGGGCTTCCAGGCTGTTATGTTCCAGTTTCAGCGTCGGAGCGGGCAGCGCTCTGGCCGTGTAGGTGAGCCGCTGCTCCCCGTGATGCAGCACCAGCGAACCGGCATGGGCGTCGACGTACGCGTAGATCACCAGCGAGGATTGGTTGCCGGCCCCGTCCTTGCCTTCCAGCAGGATGCGGTTTTCCCCGTGCTTCAGGGGCAGCGTGTGCGTGAACTGCTTCCAGACCGGCTTTTCCAACTGGTCTTCTTCCCAGCTCGCGACGATCTGCCCGTTGACGCTGGCCTGCCCCTTGTACGTCAGGTCGCGGTAGTGGAAGCGGATCGGGACGAGCATGCGCTTGGTGCCCCCATCGTACAGAATGTCTTCGGAGCCGTCGTTTGCCAACTGCAGGAGCGGCGGAGCCGTGTCCACGATGACCCGCTGCGTAAACTGCCGGGTGTTGCCGTACATGTCGCTCGCGCTGTACGAGACGTAGTTCAGCCCCTCCGGCAGGCGCAGGACGGTGTGAAACGCTCCGTCCGCCTCCACCTCCACCGGGGTTTTGTTGATGACGAGCCGCACGCGGTCCAGCATGTCTTCCCCGCTGATCCGTCCGCTGATCGCCACTTCCGGCTGGCGGGAAATCAGCACGTAGCGGAACAGGTCGTTGGGGAACTGTACATACGGCGGAACGACGTCGCTTTTCCCGTTGAGGTGGACGATGCTGAAGTTGCCGGCGTAATCGTAGGCGACCAGCGTGACCTTTTTGTCCGGCTGGCTGACCACCGTGCCGGTGACGTTGGCCGAGTACGGTCCTCCCGTCTTTTTCCCGCCCACGTACAAGAGGTAGCCCTGCACATCCTTGTCCCTAGTGCTCCACTGGACGCGGTTGCCCGACAGGGAAGCGGTCACGGCGGGCGCTTTGGTATCCACCCGGACGGGCAGGGTCAGCGTCTGCCAGTTGGCGTTGCGCCCGTCGATTTTGGCCCGGACGACGAACTGGTAGGCGCCGTCCGGCACCGGCTCGTACGTGCCTTTTTCCGGGGAGTACGTCCTGCCGTCCCAGCTCCACTCCTCCCGTTCCGTGTAGTAATAGGGAATGCCCAGCTTGGACTGGTCGTACTTGCTCACCTTTTCGTCGCGGACCAGCGAGCGGATCGGTTTGCCCGTGCTGTCCGTCACGTCCACCATGACCTGCCGGGCGTTGCGCAAAAAGGTGATCGACGGGGCGGCCGTGTCGTAGTGGCCGTCGCCGTTGGGAGAGAACGCGATCTTCGCCGGGTCCACCTGGACCGTCCCGTCTTCGCTCACCCCGACGACTCCCAGGTAATCGCGGTATTTCCACTTGTCGTTTTCCTTGTCGTGATACCAGGCTGTCTTCACGCCGGTTCGCTTTTCCTGGCTGGCTTCCTCCCACATGGGGGAGTCCATCACCCGCGGCTCGTCCCAATCGCCGTAAAAGCCGTAGTACGGTACGCGCAGGACGGGCTCGTCGCCATTCACCGGCTCAAAGGCGATAAACCCTTCGGCAAAGAGGTTGCGCGCCGTCTCCGGGGGAATGTGCAGCGTCACCTTGACCTCCGCCCGCTCGCCCGGCCGGACGGTCACCTGCTGGCTGGAAAATTGCAGCCGCGCCCCTTTCAGCGGGGTTTCCGTCAGCAGGTTGAGCCCGTTCTGACGCAGGTCGGTCAGCACGCCGAACTCGTCCTTGATCCGGTAGGTGAGCGGCTTTTTCCCGAACTTGTTGTCCACGAAGAGCGAAAACGTCGTCCGGGCGCCGATCTCCCCGAGCGAAACGCCCGCCTTTCCTTTGGCATCGGTGACAATCGCCGGCGTCTTGATCGCCTTGGCGATCTGCAGCAGCCCTGCTCCCTGGACGCGCGGGCTGTACGGCAGCTTTCCCGGACGGCTGCCGTCGGAAACGGCAGCGATTTCGCGCGGGTCGAGGACGGGAGCGGCCGTATTCATCGCGGCGGCCTTCAGCGTCTCCACCAGCGCCCGCCCTTGCAGGCTGCGCCCCTGCTTCAGATACGCCTGCTTGATGAGCGCCATCCCTCCCGCGACGTGCGGGGTCGCCATTGACGTGCCGCTTTTGACCGCGTAGTCCGACTCCCGCACCGTCGACAAGATCCCTCCGCCCGGTGCGGCAATCTCCGGCTTGAACTGCAAATCGGGCGTCGGCCCCCAGGAGGAAAAGGCGGAGATGGTGCCCCCGTCCGGATACGGCATCGGATTTTGCGCGTACTGGCCGTCGAAGCTGATCGTAACCTTTTTGCCTTTTTTCAGCGCCTGGGCCAGCCGCTCGCCCGTCTGCTTCAAAATGGATACCGCGGGAATCTGTTTGGCGTTCTCCGCGCTGATGATCAGCGGCCCCGACTGGTTGTTGTAGATGATCACGCCGGCCGCTCCCGCTTCCCGGGCCAGCCGCAGTTTCTCGTCAAAAGGGATGTCGCCCCGCTCCAGGAGCACCACTTTTCCCTTGACGGAGACATTGTAATCTTCCTTTTTCCCCTTGCCCATGTAGATCAGCTCGTACGGTTTGATCAAGGCCTGGACGGGGTTGATCACGCTGCCCCCGGCGGCGTGGCCGTGCAGGTAGACCACCCGCTCCAGCCCGGGAACCCCCTGTACGGAAAAGCTGTAGCCGGCCAGGGCCGTCGCATTGACCGACGCGACGGAGAAGGCGTCCGGCGCCAGACCGGGAGAGCCGATCATGGAGACATCGGGATTTTGCGCCTTTACCTTGTCGCTGCCAAAGTAGGCGTCGTTGCCCGCCGCCGCCACCACGATCACGCCGCTGTCCACCGCCCGCTTGACGGCAAATTGCTCCGTGTTGGTCTCGTCCACGTACCCGGCGGCTGAGCCGAGGCTCAGGTTGATCACATCCGCTTTTTTCGCGATCGAATCGTTGATCGCAAACAGGATCGATTCGCTCAATCCCGGCACTTCCCCCTGGTAATTGCTGAATACTTTCTGGCTCAGCAGTTGGGCTTCGGGCGCCACGCCCTTCAGCTTGCCGTTTGCGGCCACGATCCCGGCGACGTGCACGCCGTGCTGCGATTCGCCCACGTCCTCGGTCGTCTGGTTGCGGTCTGCCCAGTTGTAGCCGGGGATGACCTTTTGCGTCGAACCGGATTTTTGCTGGGCAAGCCGCTTGTCGCGCGGCGCAGGCAGATCGGGGTGCCTGCCGTTGATGCCGGTGTCGATCACCGCCACCAGCATGCCTTCCCCTTTGACGCCGGCTTCCTGCCACGCTTTCGGCGCCTCGATCATCTCCAGCCCGGAGGCAGGGGGCTGTGCCACCTGTTCACCCTGCAGCACATGCTCCGCCGCGTTCCACTCGTCTGCGCCGGCAGCATGAATCCCGCCGCGCTCCGGTTGAGGCAGAGCCGCCTTCGCCTGCCAATGGGCATCGCGAAGATCCTGACGCACCTGTTTGGCAAAAGCGGCATCCTGCCCGCGTTGGTTGGCCTCTGCCTTCCACATCTCCACCGTCTGCGCCGGAAGCAGGGATAGCGCCATCCCGATGCACAAGATCCGTTTTTTCATCGTCTGCCCCCCAAAAAACATCCATTTCCTTCAGTTTTCCTTTGAAGGGAGATTCGTATTCCCATAAATCGGATGGCCGCGCAGATTGACAAATGGATTCACGCACTTTATATTTAAATACGTTAAATATTAATCCCGATAAATTTTAACGGCAGGAAATGAAGAGCCGGCGATGATGGAAGGTGTGCGTCATGGATCAGAAGGACTTGGATCAAGCGATCGAGCGGCTTCAGATCGCCTTTTCCACGACGATGAGAAAACTGGGACCGGAACTGGCGGAATCGTCCGCGGATCTGACCGGCCCGCAGTTTTACATCCTGAGTCTTCTCTCCAAAAAGGGACCGCGTTCGGTGACCGAACTGGCGGACAACATGTGCGTCAAACCGAGCGCGATCACGGCGATGGTGGACCGGCTGCTGAAGCACGGATTCGTCCAGCGCGACCGGGACGAGCACGACCGCCGCGTCGTGACCATCCGGTTGACCGAACAGGGGGCGGCCATTCTGCAGCAGGCCCAACGGAAGCGAAAAGAGGTTGTCCAACGCTATCTGCGCCATCTGACCCCGGATGAGCTGGACGCGCTCGTCCGCCTTTTCGAAAAGCTGGCCCGCATCGCAACACATGAGAAGGAGTGACATCTTATGCAGGAACAACAGGAAAAACGAGGACTTCTCATTGTCGGACTGTTAGTGGCAATGTTGTTTGCGTCTCTGGACAATACGATTGTGGGAACCGCCATGCCGCGCATCGTCGGCGAACTGGGCGGCTTGGGGGTCATGACCTGGCTGACCACGGCCTACATGCTGACCTCCACGGCCGTCGTGCCGATCACCGGCAAATTGGCCGACTTGATCGGCCGCAAAGTGGTCTATGTGACCGGCTTGATTCTTTTCATGGCCGGTTCCGTTCTCTGCGGGGCCCCCCAGACGATGAACCAGCTCATCGTCTTCCGCGCGATCCAGGGCATCGGCGGCGGCATCATGATGCCGATGGCGATGATTATCGTCGGCGATCTGTTTACCGGCGAGCAGCGGGCCAAATGGCAGGGGGTCTTTGGCGCCGTCTTCGGACTCTCCTCCATTCTGGGGCCGCAGGTTGGCGGGTGGATCGTCGACACGCTGAACTGGCGATGGGTCTTTTACATCAATCTGCCGGTCGGCATTCTCGCCGTCATCCTGATTGCGCTGGCACTCAAATCGCAGCGGATCAGCGGACCGGTCAACATCGACATCTGGGGCATGTTCACCATGACCGGCGGCGTCGTCAGCCTGCTTCTCGCCCTGACGTTTGGCGGAAAGGACTTCCCCTGGACGTCGTGGCAGATCCTCTCGCTGTTCGGGCTGTCGGCCGCGTTTCTGACCGCTTTCGTGATCGTGGAGTCGAGAACGGCCGAGCCGATTCTGCCGCTGCATCTGTTTCGGAACAAAACCTTCTCGCTGCTGAACGGCATCGGGTTTCTCATGTCGGTCGGGATGTTTGGCGCCATCATGTTCGTACCGCTGTTCATGCAGGGCATTGTCGGCATCAGCCCGTCCGAGTCGGGGACCATCATGGTGCCGATGATGCTGGCCATGATGCTGACCAGCATCGCGGGAGGCCGGATCGTAAAGAAAATCGGCGTCCGCACGCAGATGCTGATCGGGATGATCACGATGGCGGCCGGCTTCTGGCTGCTGTCTACGATGGTCGTAACCACCTCCAAATGGGAAGCGATGTCGTACATGATCGTGCTGGGACTGGGGATCGGGCTGGTGATGCCGCTGATTACCATCGCGCTGCAGGAATCCTTCCCCAAATCGGAACGGGGGGTCGTCACATCCTCGAGCCAGTTCTTCCGTCAAATCGGCGGAACGTTTGGCATGACCGTTCTGGGAGCGGTCATGAACCATCGCTCGACCGCCCTGCTGACGCATGACCTCATGCCCCGTTTGGAAAAACTGCCGCAGCAGGCTCACGGCATGGCGGAGCAGTTTTCCGCGATGATTCAGACAAACCCGCAGGGCCTGTACTCCATGCTGCTGAGCCCGGAAGCGCTGGCCTCCATTCCGGCCGGCATCCGGCAGACCCTGCTGCCGATTCTCAAGACGGACATGGTCGCCTCGCTCCATGAGGTGTATCTCGTCGGACTTGTCTTTATCCTGGCGGGCGCCGTGCTTGCCATGATGCTCGGCAAAATCAAGCTGTCCCCTCCGGAGCAAAAGGCGTCCGCTCAAAAAGCCGCGTAAACATCGCGCTGCGCTCGTTCGGAAAAAGGCACGATCATCGATCCAGGCAGACGCCAACATGCAAACAGGCGTGCAAACCACGGTAACGGTTTGCACGCCTGTTGTCTGTCATCCCCTGCACGAGAAATCAGGAGAAGAAGAATTTCTTCAGAGCGTATTTGGTCGTCTCTTTGTTCATGTGAGCGATGGAGGTGGTCAGCGGAATGCCTTTCGGACAGGCTTGCACGCAGTTTTGCGAGTTTCCGCAGTCGGCGATGCCGCCGTCTTCCAGCAGCGCTTCCAGACGCTCGTGCTTGTTCATCGCACCTGTCGGGTGCTGGTTGAACAGACGCACCTGGGAGATGGCGAACGGACCGATGAACGCCGATTTTTCGTTGACGTTCGGGCACGCTTCCAGGCAGACGCCGCAGGTCATGCACTTGGACAGTTCGTACGCCCATTGGCGTTCCACTTCCGGCATCCGCGGACCCGGACCCAGATCGTGGGTACCGTCGATCGGAATCCATGCCTTGACGCGTTTCAGTGCGTCAAACATGCGGCTGCGGTCAACGGACAGGTCGCGCTGAACCGGGAAGGTGCTCATCGGTTCCAGACGGATCGGCTGCTCCAGCTTGTCGATCAGAGCGGAACACGCCTGGCGCGGTCTGCCGTTAATCACCATGGAGCACGCGCCGCACACTTCCTCCAGGCAGTTGGATTCCCAGTTGACCGGCGTCGTTTTTTGGCCTTGCGCGTTCACCGGATTGCGCTGGATTTCCATCAACGCCGAGATCACGTTCATGTTCGGGCGGTACGGAACCTTGAATTCTTCCTTGTACGGAGTGCTGTCAGGGCTGTCTTGACGGGTGATAATCAGGTGGACAAACTTTTCGGCCATGATCAGTTCCCTCCCCTCTTACTTCTTCTTCTTGTCGGACGTGTAGTCCCGCTTACGCGGCGGAATCAGCGATACATCCACGTCTTCGTAGTAGATCTCCGGCGCGGTGGTCTCCGGATTGTATTTGGCCATCGTCGTTTTCAGGAACTTCTCGTCGTTGCGCTCCGGGAACTCCGGTTTGTAGTGAGCGCCGCGGCTTTCGTCGCGCATCAGCGCACTGATCGTGATTACGCGGGCAAGCACCAGCATGTTCCACAGGTGACGGGTGAAGGCTGCGCCGGAGTTGCTCCACTTGCTCGTGTCGTTGATGTTGATCCGCTTGTAGCGCTCCATCAGTTCCTGGATCTTTTCGTCCGTCTTCTTCAGGCGGTCGTTGTAGCGCACGACGGTCACGTTGTCGGTCATCCACTCGCCCAGTTCCTTGTGCAGGAGGTACGCGTTCTCGGTGCCGTCCATCTTGAGAATGTTGTCGTATTTCTCCTGCTCCTTCTTCGTGTAGCTGTCGTACAGCGTGGAGGGCAGAACGTCGCAGGACTGCTCCAGACCGTTCATGTACTCGATTGCCTTCGGACCTGCCACCATGCCGCCGTAGATCGCGGAAAGCAGGGAGTTGGCGCCGAGGCGGTTCGCACCGTGCTGGGAGTAGTCGCACTCACCCGCAGCGAACAGACCCGGGATGTTGGTCATCTGGTTGTAGTCTACCCACATGCCGCCCATCGAGTAGTGCACGGCCGGGAAGATTTTCATCGGTACCTTGCGCGGGTCCTCGCCCACGAACTTCTCGTAGATCTCGATAATACCGCCCAGTTTGACGTCCAGCTCTTTCGGGTCTTTGTGGGACAGGTCGAGATACACCATGTTTTCGCCGTTGATGCCCAGCTTCAGATCCACGCAGACGTGGAAGATTTCGCGGGTGGCGATGTCGCGCGGCACCAGGTTGCCGTAGGCCGGGTACTTTTCTTCGAGGAAGTACCACGGTTTGCCGTCCTTGTAGGTCCAGACGCGTCCGCCTTCACCGCGAGCCGACTCGGACATCAGGCGCAGCTTGTCGTCGCCCGGGATGGCGGTCGGGTGAATCTGGATCATTTCGCCGTTGGCGTAAATGACGCCCTGCTGGTACGCCGCAGATGCCGCGGTACCGGTGTTGATGATCGAGTTGGTCGATTTGCCGAAGATGATGCCGGGTCCCCCGGTCGCCAGGATGACGGCATCGGCGCGGAAGGATTGGATCTCGCCGTTGCGCAGGTTCTGCGCCGTGATCCCCCGACAGGTGCCGGCGTCGTCCAGAACAACCCCAAGGAAGTCCCAGTATTCGTACTTGGTCACGAGACCTTCCGTTTCAAAGCGGCGCACTTGCTCGTCCAGCGCGTAGAGGAGCTGCTGCCCGGTCGTTGCGCCGGCAAACGCGGTACGGTGATGCTTGGTCCCCCCGAAACGGCGGAAGTCCAGCAGACCCTCCGGCGTACGGTTGAACATGACGCCCATCCGGTCCAGCATGTAGATGATGCCCGGAGCCGCGTCGCACATCGCTTTGACAGGCGGTTGGTTCGCCAGGAAGTCGCCGCCGTAAATGGTATCGTCGAAGTGCTCCCAGGTGGAGTCGCCTTCCCCTTTGGTGTTCACCGCGCCGTTGATGCCGCCCTGCGCACAGACGGAGTGGGAACGCTTAACCGGAACCAGGGAGAACAACTGTACGGGAACGCCCTTTTCTGCTGCTTTGATGGTAGCCATTAATCCGGCAAGGCCGCCACCGACAATGATCAGTTTACCTTTTGCCATGAATGAGTCCCCCTATCCCTACAGAATGAATGCAGACATCGCCCGCAAGCCGATGAGCGAAACGATTACAAAAATGCCCATGGTCAGATAAGTGGCGAAACGCTGGGAACGTGGACCGACGGTGATGCCCCAGTGTACGAGGAACGACCAGAGACCGTTGGAAAAGTGAAACACGGTGCTGAGAATCCCGATGGTGTAGAAGACGACCATCAGCGGATCGCTGAGAATGTTGGCCATCATGTCAAAGTTCACTTCGGCACCCAGCGCTTTTTGAATGCGCGTTTCGTACACGTGCCAAGCGATAAAGATGAGCGTGATGATACCCGTAAGGCGCTGCCAGAGGAACATGTGGTTGCGGAAATGTCCGAAGTTGCCCACATTGTGTTTCGCCTGGAAGGCAATGTAGATCCCGTACACGGCATGGAACAGGATGGGAATGTAGATGAAGATGAATTCCACGGCGAGCAGGAATGGAACGTGTTCGATCATTCCTACCACCTGGTTGAAGGCTTCCGGTCCCCGGGTTGCCTGATAGTTCGCCGTCAAGTGGAACAAGAGGTACAGCCCGATTGGGAACAAACCGAGAAAAGAATGCAGCTTGTGGTTCAGAAAGCTATGGCCTTTCGCCATACAATGGTCCCCCTTTCAATTGTATGTAGCGTTCTTTGCTAGATCTTTTCCCCACTATCCTAACCCATTGCCCCGCCGGTTAGACATGAACCGCAGCAGCCTGCCGTCCCTGCCGCCCGGCTTGGCAAATTGTGTCGGAAAACGGAAAAAAGTTGGGCAAAACGTTGAACCACAACCAATTGTACTCCTGTCTCCTAGGAGCGTCAAGACAGTGAATAGACTAATTCCATTGTTGGATTACACGTATCAATCGTCCGATTTTTCTATGAATCTGTCATAGACGCGGCCGCTCTCTCATAGTCTGGTACCAAACAGGTTGACCAATCGGCTGCAAAAGACCGGCGTCCGCAGGAGGGTCCGACAGCGGACAAGCCATCGCGCGGCCTGCAGCCGGGAAGGAGGATCGCGAAATGAAAGAACCGGATCAACTGGGAGCCCTGCTGCCTTCCCGCGTCATCGCCGATATCGAGCGCATCCACATGCCCTATCTTGGCTATCACTTGCTGCGGGAGCACCTCACCCGCACGCTGCTGGGCGAAAGCGAACCGCCCATTCTCCACTGGCTGGGAAAGGAAATGGGGCGGCAGATTCCCATCCGCTCCGCCAACGGCCTGGTGTTTCCCTTTATCCGCCTGGGGCTGGGCAAACTGGACCTGCTGGAAGACGGGGAGCGGCAGCTTCGTTATCGCCTGACCCATACCATCTATCGCTACATGTCGCCCGAACGGATCAACCGTTCCCTCTCCCTGGAGTGCGGCATCATCGCCGGCGCTGTCGGCCGCTGGAAGGAGCAGGAGACGGAAGCCCGGATGGAGGCGGAGGAGACGGGCAGCGTCCTGATCACGGTCCGCTGGTAAGGCCTTGCCGGGACGGGTACGGGCCGGACGGACAAAATTCGGATGGAGAGGCACCGTATCGCCGCCGCAAAAAGTTCCCCCGTAAAAAATCCTCCTGTAAAAAATCCCCCTTTTTCCGCGGCGAAAAAAAGGGGGGAGGCAGCATGTGGCGTCGCTATTGGTTTGTCAGCCGGGTTACACCCCGTGCACGACCGCTGTTTCCGCCACGTCGAGGCCGTATGCGGTGTGCAGGCTGCGCACGGCCCGCTCGGTGTGTTCCGCCGGGATGACGCAGGACACCTTGATGTCGGACGTGGAGACCATTTTGATCGTGATCTCCTGCTCGGCCAGCACGCGGAACATCTCGGCGGCCACGCCCGGATTGTGTACCATGCCGGCTCCGACAATCGAGACCTTGGACAGGCCCTCTTCGTACTCCACTTTTTCAAAGCCGAGCTGATCCCGGTGGGCGTTCAGCGTGTCGAGCGTCTTTTTCAGGTCGCTCCCCGCCACCGTGAAGGAAATGTTGGTCACGGCCGCGTCGTACGAGCTTTGGATGATGATGTCCACGTTCACCTGGTGATCCGCCAGCGTGTTGAACAGACGGGACAGCGTGCCCACGCGCGCGGGCATTCCCACAACCGTCACCTTTGCGACGTCTTCGTCGTGGGCGACGCCGCTTACTACTCTTCCTGTTTCCATATGCGCAACCTCCTCTACGTACGTGCCTTCTTCTGTCGTAAAGCTGGAGCGGACGACCAGCCGGACCTTGTGGGTCTTGGCCGCCTCCACCGAGCGCGGATGCAGCACGCCCGCCCCCAGGTTGGCCAGTTCCAGCATCTCGTCATAGGAAATGCTGTCCAGCTTGCTCGCCGTCGGAACCACACGCGGGTCGGCGGTGTAGACGCCGGCCACGTCTGTGAAAATTTCGCATTTGTCCGCGTTGAGGCTGGCTGCCAGCGCCACCGCGGACGTGTCCGAACCGCCGCGGCCCAGCGTGGTGATCTCGCCCGCTTCGCTGACTCCCTGGAATCCAGCCACGATGACGACCCGGCCGCGCGCCAGCTCCTTCCGAATCCGTTCCGTCTCGATATGGGTGATCCGCGCCTTGCCGTGGATCGATTCGGTCGTCACTCCCGCCTGCCAGCCCGTCAGGGAAATGGCGTCATACCCTTTTTGGTGCAGCGCCATCGCCAAAAGCGCAATCGACACCTGCTCGCCTGTCGCCAGCAGCATGTCCATCTCCCGCTCCGACGGGTAGGGGGAAATCTGTTTGGCCATGTCCACCAGCACGTCCGTGGACTTGCCCATCGCCGACACGACGACGACCATGTCGTGTCCCGCTTCCTTATATTGTATAATCCGGTCCGCTACTTTCATAATCCGTTCGATGGTACCTACGGAGGTGCCTCCGTATTTATGCACGATCAACCCCATGCGGCTTCTCTCCCTTTTCCTATTCAACATGATTTCTCGTTTGATTCTTCTCTGTCAGGCCATCTTCGTTCCATTTCCTGTTGGAACATGCCGTTTTTCTCACTCTTGCAAAAAAGGCAGCGACGAGGATACACCTGTCACTGCCTGCCAGTTCGACATACCGGTTCCTCCTTCCCTTGACCACGTGAACAGTTGAGCATGACGGAACACACCCTGTTCCATCCTCAACCGACATCGTGAGATAGCTCTCCATCCGGCAACGGGTGATTGCGCGGATGACAGTCCTGCGCTTGTTCAACGCAGGCCCAGCACGGAGGAAGCGGGCCTTTCTCCGTACTTCGGCGAATTCCCCTTTCCCGTACCCGTCACAGATGCCCGATCTCAGGGAGGTACTCATGGTTTTCGCGCCTCTACCTCACTCCAAACGGGAAGTGAGGCTTGTTATGCTGTTTGTATGGGATTATACCATGAAGCCGCCTCGGGTTCAACGACCTTTTTGGCGTTACGTTTCCATCTGCCGAAGATGGCGGATAATCTCGCGGGCCAGCTTGTCGCCGATACCGATCTGCCGGAAGTCCTCCACCGTCGCTTCTCGCATCTTTTTCAGCGAGCCAAAATGCTGGAACAACAGCTTGCGCCGCTTTTCGCCGACACCGGGAATCTCGTCCAGCCGGGACGAGAGCATCGTCCTGCTGCGCGCCTGCCGGTGAAACGTGATGGCAAAGCGGTGCACCTCGTCCTGGATCCGCTGCAGCAGGTAAAACTCGTAGCTGTCCCGGCGAAGCTCCACCGGTTCCGGCGGATCGCCGTAGAGCAGTTGGGCCGTCCGGTGCTTTTCGTCCTTGGCCAGGCCGCAGACGGGGATGTAGAGCCCCAGCTCGTTTTCCAGCACGTCCATCGCCGCGCTGATCTGCCCTTTGCCGCCGTCGATGACGATCAGGTCGGGCAGCGGCTGGTTTTCCTTCAGCAGGCGGGTGTAGCGGCGGCGGATCACTTCCCGCATCGCCCCGTAGTCGTCCGGCCCCTCGACGCTTTTGATCTTGAATTTGCGGTACTCTTTCTTGTCCGGCCGGCCGTCGGTAAAGACGACCATCGCGGACACCGGTTCCGTGCCCTGAATGTTGGAGTTGTCAAACGCCTCGATGCGGTGCGGCGTGCCAATTCCGAGCACGTGCCCCAGATTGTGCACCGCCTGGATCGTCCGTGCATCGTCCTTGGACATCAGCGCAAATTTTTCCTGCAGGGCAATCCGCGCGTTTTCGGAGGCCATCTGCACCAGTTCCCGCTTTTTGCCCCGCTTGGGCGCGTACACCTTGACGCCCAGCCACTCCGCCAACAGCTCCGGCTCGCTCTGCTCCGGCAGCAAAATTTCCTTGGGCAGTGCGTTCTGCTTGTCGTAGTAAAACTGGGTGACGTAGGACATAAAGTCCTCCGCCTCGTCGCCGTAGTACGGAAACGACGTCGTCTCCCGCTCGATCATCTTCCCCTGCCGCATGTAGAAAATCTGGACGCACATCCAGCCCTTGTCGACGGCAAAGCCGATGATGTCACGGTCCACCGTGTCGGTAAAGGTCACCTTCTGCTTCTCCATCACGGCTTCGATGCTGCGGATCTGGTCGCGAAGCTCCTTGGCCCGCTCAAACTCCATGTTTTCCGCCGCCTGCAGCATCTTTTCCGTCAGCTCCCGCTTCACCTCCTCGTGGCCGCCGTCGAGAAAGCGGCAGATCTCTTCCACCAGCCGCTGGTTCTCTTCCGCGGGCACCTCATGGACGCAGGGAGCCAGGCACTGCCCCAGATGGTAGTACAGACAGACCTGCTTCGGCAGCGTTTTGCACTTGCGCAGCGGGTAGAGGCGGTCCAGCAGCTTCTTTACCTCGGATGCCGCCCCCGCGTTGGCGTAGGGACCAAAATAACGCGCCTTGTCCTTGACCACCTTGCGGGTGATTTCCAGGCGCGGATGTTTTTCGTTGGTGATCTTGATGTACGGATAGGTTTTGTCGTCCTTCAGCATCACGTTGTAGCGCGGATTGTGCTGCTTGATCAGGTTGCACTCCAAAATCAGCGCTTCGATCGCCGAGGAGACGACGATGTATTCAAAGTCGGCAATTTCGCTGACCAACAACTGCGTCTTGCCGTCGTGACTGCCCGTAAAGTAGGAACGGACGCGGTTCTTCAGCACCTTTGCCTTGCCCACGTAGATGATGTCTCCGTCCTTGTTTTTCATCAGGTAGCAGCCCGGCTTCTCCGGCAGGACGGCCAGCTTGTCTTTCAAGGAGCTGTTCACGGCTGCCCCCTCCTTTCTTCATGTCCGGCCCATCGGCCCTTCCCGCACGGGCGGGAATGTACGTTCCGTCCCCATGTTACCACGTTTTTCGGCGAAACACGACTGTTTCTCGCTGGCACAAAAAAATCAGCATCCGCGCAGTGCGAATGCTGATGACGGACCCTGCCCGGCTTAAGCGGCCAGGCAGGTGTTGATCCGTTTTCCTTACAGGTGTTTGCCCAGCGTGCCCATCAGCGCTTCCTTCGGTTGGAAGCCGATTACCTTGTCGACCGGCTGACCGTCTTTAAACACGATCAGCGTCGGGATGGACATCACGCCGAAGCGGCCGGCGGATTCCGGATTCTCGTCCACGTTTACTTTAACGATTTTCAGCTTGGTCCCCACTTCGCTGTCGATCTGCTCCAGCACCGGCGAGATCATTTTGCAGGGGCCGCACCACGGAGCCCAGAAGTCAACCAGGACAGTGCCGCCTTGCTCCACTTCCTGGGAAAAGGTTTGATCGGTTGCATGTACAATTGCCATGGTATCGTTACCTCCTTCTATTCGGTACGCCAAAAGGTTCCATACGCCCTACAGTATATCATTCTCCACCGGAAATGACTACGGCGGACGACACTTTGCCGCGCTTTCCACGTTAGTCTGTCCGGAATCGCCGCACTCTATTGCCCCATGTGCTTCAGCCGGTTGATCTCCCGTTCGTGGTCGCACACTTTGCGGTGCATGAGGTCAAAATCGGATTCCAGCAGTTGATGATGCCGTTCCAGGCGGTCAAAGCGGCGGTTGGTTTCGTCGCGAAACGCGTACATGTCGTCGCGAAACACATACATCTCCTCGCGAAACGTGTACATCTCCTCGCGAAACGCGTACATTTCACGTTTGAACTCGCGCAGCTCCTCGACCGATTCCTTGACGATGCGGTTGTTTTCCGCCACCATGTGGATCAACTGCCGCAGCAGTTCCTCACTCATTCCGACCACTCTCCCTTTTCCTTGTTATTATAGCGGACAGGACAAGCGTACGACAGCGGGGGCGGACAAAAAAACGGTGCGCAGCCATACCGCGACCGCCGCTTGGCGCACCGCTCCCGGGACAGCAAAAACGGCGCCCCGTACAGGGCGCCGCAGCCGTGCCGCTCGATTACACGAGCACTTTTTTGAATTCGGCCGTGAGCAGCGGAACCACTTCAAACAAATCGCCGACAATGCCGTAGTCCGCCACCTGGAAGATGGGAGCTTCCGGGTCCTTGTTGATGGCGACGATCACTTTGGAGTTGGACATGCCTGCCAGGTGCTGGATCGCCCCGGAGATGCCGCACGCGATGTACAGGTCGGGTGTGACCACCTTCCCTGTCTGGCCGATCTGCATGGAGTAGTCGCAGTAGTCGGCATCGCACGCGCCGCGGGACGCGCCCACAGCCGCACCGAGTACCTCCGCCAGTTCGTAGAGCGGTTTGAAGCCGTCCGCGCTCTTGACGCCGCGTCCGCCGGAGACGATGATCTTGGCCTCGGAGAGATCCACTTTGCCGCTCGTTTTGCGGACCACTTCCTTGACGATGGAGCGCAGATCCTTGATCTCCACGTCAAACGGCACCACCGTGGCCGTTTTGCCGGTGTCAGGCGCTGCGGCGGGGATGTTGTTGGGCCGGATCGTGATCATGATCGCGCCGTCGGTAAACGTCCGTTTTTGGAACGCCTTGCCCGCGTAGATCGGCCGGGTAAAGACCGGACCGGCCTCCAGACCCGTCACGTCGGAGATCAGGCCGTACCCGAGACGGGCGGCCACTCGCGGCGCCACGTCGCGGCCGATCGCCGTGTGACCCAGCACCACCGCGTCGGGAGAGACGAAGTCGATCAACTGTTTCAGCGCTTGGGCGTACGCGTCCGGCGTATACTGCGCCAGCGCGGCATGATCCGCCACGTAGACCGTACCGGCGCCGTGATGTCCCAGGACCGCCGCATGCGCGCCGCTGTCCGGTCCGAACAGGGCGGCCACCACTTCGCCGCCTTCCGCCAACACGTGCGCGGCGGCCAGCGCTTCCAGGGACACGTTGCGCAGTTGACCGTCGCGCGTTTCTGCCAATACCAGTACCTTTTTCATCAGGATCCTCTCCCTCTCGCTTAGATCACTTTTGCTTCGTTACGCAACAATTGGACCAATTCGGACACTTGCGCCGCCAAGTCGCCGGAGAGAATGCGGCCCGCCTGCTTCTTCGGAGGCAGGGACTGGTCGACGATGACGGTCTTCGCCTGCACGTCCTGGGCGGACAGGCCGAGATCGTCCGCGGAGAGGCGATCCAACGGTTTTTTCTTGGCTTTCATGATCCCCGGGAGGGACGGGTAACGCGGTTCGTTCAGCCCCTGCTGGGCGGTGATCAGCACCGGCAGGCTGGTTTCCACCACTTCCAGATCCCCTTCGACGTCGCGTTCCACGCGCACCTGGGTGCCGTTGATCTCCAGTTTGACGGCGGTGGAGACGTGGTTGATGCCCAGCTCTTCGGCCAGACGGGGCCCGCCTTGTCCAGCGCCGGAGTCGACGGCCATCTGTCCGCCGAGGATGATGTCGTATCCCACTTTGCGGGCGACGGCAGCCAGCACCTTGGCCGTCGTGTACTCGTCTCCGAACAGGGATTCGTCGTTCACCAGAACCGCCTTGTCCGCTCCCATCGCCAGCGCGGTGCGGAGCGCGTTTTCCGCCCGGTCCGGACCGATGGAGACGACGGTCACTTCGCCGCCGTGCTCCTCCTTCAGCTTGATCGCCTCTTCCACCGCGTACTCGTCGTACGGGTTGATGATGAATTCCACGCCGTCTTCCGAGATTTTGCCATCCTGGATGACGATTTTTTCTTCCGTGTCAAACGTCTGCTTCATGACAACCAAAATGTTCATGGGATTCCCTCCTTCTAGGTGGCGCGATTCCGATACCGGCTAGCGGTCGGCAAACTGCGGCCTGCGCTTTTCCAGAAACGCGGCGACGCCTTCCTTGACGTCCTCCGAAGCGAACGCTTCGCCGAACAGTTCGGCTTCGCGCTGCATGCCTTCCGCCTTGCCGAGCACCGTCCCGGCGTGCACCGCCTCCAGTGCCAGCCGCAGGGCGACGGCGCTTTTTTGGGCGATGGCGCCGGCCAGCTTTTTCGCTTCGTCCAGGAGCTGGTCCAGCGGATGGACCGCTTCCACCAGCCCGATGCGCAGCGCCTCTTCGCCGCCGATCATTTCGGAGGTGAGGATCATCTGCGTCGCCTTGCCCCGGCCCACCAGGCGCGGCAGCCGCTGCGTGCCCCCGTATCCGGGGATGATGCCCAGGTTGAGCTCGGGCAATCCCAGCTTGGCTTCGGGCGCCGCCAGCCGAATGTGGCAGGCCATCGCCAGTTCCAGACCGCCGCCCAGGCACGCCCCGTTGATCGCGGCAATGATCGGTTTCGGGAAGGTTTCCAGACGCTCAAACAATTGCTGACCGGCTTTCGCCAGCGCTTCCGCATCCGCGGACATCAGTTGGGTAAACTCCTTGATATCCGCCCCGGCGATGAAAAAACGGCCTTCGCCGGTCAAGACGATCGCTTTTACCTGGCCGTCCCGTTCCAGCTCGTCCAGAAGCGCTGCCAGCTCCGTCAGCGCCGCCTGGCTCAGCGCGTTGGCCGGCGGACGGTTGATGGTGACGACGGCGACGCGGTCTTCCTTTTGCACATGCCAATACGAATACATCCCTCTCCCCCCTGCTTACGTCGAGTCATGAAGCATCCGCCATCTGAACGAACGCTCAGTCTTTACGTTTTTATTGTAACAAACGGAATCTTGCAAAAAAAGCGTTTTCTTTTGTCATTTTCCCTTCATACCGTACAGGAAGAGGTTATGAATGGGGTCAACATGGGAGACAAGATCGTACTTGCATTGTTTCATGACCCAGGACGTCGTCACTTCGTCCAGCGTGCCAAAAATCATTTTCCGCGCCACGCGGACATCGATGTCCGGGCGGAACACGCCTTTCTCCATGCCTTCGCGGATCACGTCGTCAATCAGGTTGAAGTACTGCTTCATCACGGCGCCGATGCCCTCGCTGATTTCCGGATTGGACTGGCGCAGCTCGATCTGCGTCACTTTTGCCAGTTCCGGGTCTTGGGCCAACTGGCTCAAATGGGTGTGGACCAGGACGTACAGTTTTTGCTCGACCGACTCCGCTTCGGCGATGCGTCCCCGGCAGGTTTCGATAAAGGTTCCCATCTTTTCGTTGAACAGGGAAATGAGAATGTCATCCTTGTTCTCAAAGTAGAGGTAGATGGTGCCGTCCGCTACCTTCGCCTCTTTCGCAATTTTGGAAACCTGGGCGCTGTGATAGCCCTGACGAGCGATGACGCGAACAGCCGCATCAATAATGGCTTGATATTTCTCCCCCGTTTTTTTCGCCATACGTACCTCCACGTTTGCTTCGACTAGATGTTGAAATGAATGATCGTTCATTCATGTGTAAAGTGTAATACAGGTTCCAGCCTCTGTCAATCCCTCGTCCGCCCGGGCCAAAAGCGAACGGCAGGTGGTCTGCCCGGAGAAGTCCCTCACGAAAAAGCCGGTCCGATCGAAGCCGTACGCCCGTCCGACAAGAAAAAGGCCGCTCCCGATCAGGAGGGCGGTTCGGGACAGCATTCACGGTCGACGGGATGGTCCCGACGCGGCAGTTGCCGCCTGTTTTTCCTCGCGTTTCCGGATGGCCTTCAGCTCGTCTTCACCTGGTCTTCGGCGGCGCTCCGTTTCTTTTCCTCCTCCAGCAGTTGGCGGCGCAGTACCTTGCCCACCATCGTCTTGGGCAGTTCTTTCCGGAACTCGTACATCCGCGGAATCTTGTAGGCGGCCAGGCGCTGGCGGCAGTGACGCTCCAGCTCTTCCTCGCTCACCTGCGCTCCTTCCTTCAGCACGATAAACGCCTTGACCGTCTCGCCCCGGTAGGGGTCCGGCACGCCGATAACGGCCGCTTCCTGGACGGCGGGATGCTCAAACAGCACTTCTTCCACCTCACGCGGGTAGATGTTGTATCCGCCGGCGATGATCATGTCCTTCTTGCGGTCGACGACGTAAAAGTATCCGTCTGCGTCCATGTAGCCCATATCTCCGGTCAGCAGCCACCCGTCCCTCAGGACGGCCGCCGTTTCTTCCGGCCGGTTCCAGTATCCGAGCATCACCTGCGGCCCTTTGACCGCCAGCTCCCCAATCTCTCCCTGGGGCAGCTCTTCCCCGGTCGACGGGTCAACGATGCGGCAGTCGGTGTCCGGCCAGGGCAGGCCGATGCTGCCGCTGATCCGCTTTCCCCAGATCGGATTGGAGTGGGTGACGGGAGACGCTTCCGTCAGGCCGTACCCTTCCACCAGCCTGCCGCCGGTCAGTTCTTCAAACCTGCGCTGGACCTCCACGGGCAGCGGTGCGGAGCCGCTGACGCAGGCGGCAATGGAGGACAAGTCGTATTTGGGCAAGTCAGGGTGGTTGATCAGTCCGATGTACATCGTGGGTGCGCCGGGAAACAGGGTGGGTTTGGTCTTGTCGATCAGTTTGAGGATTTGCTTGACGTTGAATTTGGGGACGAGAATGATTTCCGCCGCGATGGAAATGCCCTTGTTCATCACCGTGGTCATTCCGTAGACGTGGAACAGCGGCAGGGCGGCGAGGATCCGTTCCCGCCCTCTGACGAACTTGTACATGACAGCCTGGCACTGCAGCGCGTTGGCGACGAGGTTGCGGTGCGTCAGCATGACGCCCTTGGCCAGGCCGGTGGTGCCGCCGGTATACTGCAGAAGCGCGATGTCCTTTTCCGGGTCAACCTCAGGTGTGACAGGATTGATAGCGCTTTCTTTCAGCACGGAAAGAAAAGGCTCAACATCACCGCCGTAGGTTATCTGCGGATGGTGGCCCTGCTTCTTCTGCACCAGCGGATACAGCATCTTTTTGAAAAAGGGAAGAAAATCCCCCACACTCGTAATCATCAGGCGTTTCAGCGGGGTGGAGGCCTTCACGGCCGCAACGCGGCTGTACAACAGGTCCAATGTGATGATCGTCTCGGCTCCCGAGTCGTTCAACTGGTGAATCAGTTCCCGTTCCGTGTAAAGCGGGTTCGTCATGACCACCGTCGCTCCGGCCATCAGCGAGCCGTAGTAGCCGATGACTGCCTGGGGGGAGTTGGGCAGCATGACGGCGACGCGGTCCCCTTTTTTCACGCCGCGCTTGATCAGCGCGTTGGCGAACTGATACGACATCGCCAAGAGCTCCCGGTAGGTGATCCGCCTGCCCATGAAGTACAGCGCAGGATGATCGGGAAACTCGGCGGCCGCCTGTTCCAGAAAATGCGTCAGCGGAACACGGGGGTATTCCAGTGACGGTGCGGTCTCGGGCGGGTAACTGGCAATCCAAGGCTTGGCGTTTGACATGGGCAAATTCCCTCCAATCCCTTATTGGCCTTACCTCTCCCGTACGATCCACATTCATAACCTCTTCCTGCTTCCATTCTAGTCGAAAGATAATTAATTTTCCAACGAAAAATACACAAACCTGACCATTTTTTTGCAGGAAATGGCAGCCGCCTGTCCGGGGCGGGATGGGGGTGCCGTTCTTGCTGGCGACGGGCTTTTTGCGACGGGCTTTTTGCGACGGCCGTCCGGGGGCGTCGCGGGCTTGTCCGGCCGTTGATCTCCTCGCGTCTACGCCTGGCGGGCGGGCATGGTTGACGGGCGGGCATGGCGGACCGGCCTCCCGCCAAGAGGCCTGCCGCTCCGGAAAAGCGGCCGCGGAATCTCCCGCTCCAACCAGCGCCGTGCAGGGGGCCAGTGCCCGTGGTCAAGGGGCAATTTCCGTGGTCAAGGGGCCAGCGCCTCCATCAGCAGTTGGCGGACGCGGGACCGCTCCTCTTTTGGCACCAGATGGTACCAGCCGAGGACGCCGTTGTGCCAGATCCGCTCGTCCGCCCCCGTGAGCGTGTCCGTCTGCACCGTATTGGGCTCGGGGTCGCCGTACGCCAGCAGGAGGGAGGCGATCTCCTGGTCGGTCAGATCGGTCTTGACGTGGCTGCCGAGAATGTCCATCAGCGAAAACGCCTTGACCAGCGTCTGCGCCGACGTGCCCTTGTCGGCCAGGGCCCGGACGATCTCCTGCTGCCGGGCGATCCGTTGGTAGTCGCTGTCTTCCCGCCCCAGATCGCTTTTGCGGTAGCGGGCGTAATCGAGCGCCTGTTCGCCGCTCAGCGTCTGCAGTCCCGGCTTCAGGTCGATGTGGGTGTCGTCGCTCGGATCGGTGTACTTCATCCGTTTTTTCACCTCGATCTGCACCCCGCCCAGCTCGTCCACCACCTGCCGGAATCCTTCGAAGTCGATCGTCACGTAGCGGTCGATCTTGAGGTTGAAAAAGCGCTCCAGCGACTGTTTGACCAGCTTGGGGCCGCCGTAGGCCATGGCGTGGTTCAGCTTGTCGTAGCCTGTTCCGGGCAGTTCCATGTAGCTGTCCCTGGGGATGGAGACGAGATGCACCCGCTGCTTGGCGGGATGCACGGCCGCCAGCATCATCGTGTCCGAGCGGGCCTGCTCCCCGTCCCGGCTGTCCGTCCCGATGACGAGCAGGAGAAACGGTTTGAGCGTTTTGGCCTGGGCCAAAAGCGCGCCGGGCAGCCGTTCCCCCGTCTGCTCCAAAGGCGCTCCCGTTTCCGCCTCGAGCGGGGCGTACCATTCCCGGGTCATCCGCTTGTAGTGGTAGGCGGCAAAGGAGACCGCCACCAATAAGCCGATCGCCACGAGGGCCGCCCCGTACCGGGCGATCCGCTTTCCGTATCTGCGCAAATAAGACAACATGTTCATGAACGAGACCTCCCTTTGACGAACAGGACCCCATCTCTGCTGCGGCATCGATGGGGTCCTGCTTCCATTGTTGACCGGGGAGGCCTCGTTTAAACCTGTACGCCGGCCGCTTCAGCCCCTTTCCACGACCATCGCCATGCCCATTCCGCCTCCGACGCAGAGCGTGGCCAGCCCGCGCTTGACCTGGCGGCGCTTCATTTCGTGCAGAAGCGTGACGACGATGCGGCAGCCCGTGGAGCCGACCGGATGGCCGAGCGAGATGCCGCTGCCGTTGACGTTGGTGATGTCGCGCGGCAGCTCCAGCAGCTTTTCCACCGCCAGATACTGGGCGGCGAACGCTTCGTTTACTTCGATCAGATCGATGTCGGCCAGCGTCAGGCCCGCTTTGGCCAGCGCCTTTTTCACCGCCGGCACCGGTCCGTATCCCATCAGATCGGGCTCCACCCCGGCCCAGGCGTACGAGACGATCCTGCCCAGCGGAGTGATGCCCAGCTCCCGCGCCCGGCTCTCCTTCATCAGCACGACCGCCGACGCCCCGTCGTTCAACCCGGAGGAGTTGCCCGCCGTCACGGTCCCGTTTTCGCGGAAGCCGGGCTTCAGCCTGGCCAGGCCCTCCAGCGTGACGTCGCGGCGGGGATGTTCGTCCGTCTCCACCATTACCGTCTCTCCCCGCTTTGTTACCGGAACGGGAATGATTTCCTCGCGAAACAGGCCGCTGTCGATGGCCCGCACCGCGTTTTGCTGGCTGCGCAGGGCGATTTCATCCTGTTCGGCGCGGCTGATGCTGTAGCGCTCCGCCAGCCGTTCCGCCGTTTCCCCCATCAGGATGCCGTGATGGGGATCGGTCAGGAGTTCCCACATCGCGTCGGTCATCTCCCCGTGGGTGAGGCGTTTGCCCCAGCGGGCGTTTTTCAGAACGTACGGCGCGTTGCTCATGCTCTCCACGCCGCCGGCGATCACCACCTCGCTCTCCTCCAGCAGAAGCTGCGCGGCCCCGCTGGCGATCGCCTGCATGCCGGAGGCGCACTGGCGCTGCACGGTAAAACCGGTCACCCGGTTGCCGAGCCCGGCGTCAAGGGCTGCCACGCGGGCAATGTTGGCTTCGTCAGTCCGCTGGATGCAGTTGCCGAGGATCACTTCATCAATCAGCGACGGATCCACTCCCGATTTGGCGATGACGCCGCGGATCACCGTTTCCGCCAGTTTGCGAGCGCTTACATCTTTCAGAACGCCGCCGAACGTGCCGATCGGCGTGCGTCCGGCTGCGGCAATGACGACTTGTTCCATGCCGGTTTCCTCCTCCGTGTTCGTTTCTCCCATTGTGACACAGGTCCGATCCGGCGTAAATCGTTCCCGTACCATCTCTACTCCCGGACGTCCCTCATCATGACCGTCACCCACTCGTCACTGTGCCGCTCCGCCACCGGGGCGAATCCGGCCTGTTCGTAAGCGGTCAGCACCTTGCCGCGATTCCACTGCACGATCCCGGAAAGGATCACCGTTCCCCCCGGAGCGATCCGCTCCCGCACCAGCGGCAGCATCGCCACGTCTTCGTCACCGCCGATATTGACGAGGATGAGATCCGCCTCCCGGGGCAGCCGCTCCTGTACGTCCGGATCCAGCGCGTCGCCCATCACGATTTCCACCGCTTCCTCCGACAGGTCGTTGTTGGCCAGGTTTACCCGGATCTGGTATTCGCTTTGCGGATTGAGATCCACCGCCCAGACCGGCTGCCGGGCCCCGTTTTTGACGCAGAACAGCGACAGGATGCCGGAACCGGCGCCGATGTCCAGCACTCGTTTGCCGGCGGGAGGCCGCTCCTGCAGCATCAGCAGGATGTCCTGGGTGGTGCCGTGGTAGCCGGTGCCAAACGCCGCGCCGGGATCGATCCAGAGCACGTGCCTGGCTTGGGCCAGCGCTTCCGGCGGGGTCCACGTGGGCGCAATCCACCAGTCGCCCACCTGCACCTCGCGGAATGTCTCCTTCCACGATTCGTTCTCCTCCGCCACCGTCTCCACCTCCTGCAGGCGGACCTTCTCCCCCCAGCGGCTGAGATAGTCCCGCAGCCGCTCCGCATGCTCGGCTTCGCTGTCCCTGAGCGGCTCAAACAGGTAGGCGATCACCGGGCCGTCCGTCTTTTCCGCGTAATCGTAGCCGTTTTCCGTCGTCAGCACCTCGATCTGCGGCTCCACCCAGCCGAGCGTGTAGGCGCTCGCCAGCACCTCGCTGACAAACGCGTCTTCCGCATCCCGCTCTACCAGCAGGATGTACTTCAGCCATGTTTGTTCCATCGTCTGCCTGCCCCTTTCTCCCATTTGATCCTCTGAATGGATGGCGAGGATGTGCGCTTGCATGGTATGATAGTAGAATGGATGAAAACCCGTTTTGGAGGCTTGCCATGTTTGACGAATTTTTTTACCGGCGGCGCAAGAACAAGGGGATGCTGGTCCTGATGATCGCCCTGATGCTCATGGGGGCCGGTCTGTTCGCCCTGGGCTTCCTCTATTTGTTCTAGGGTTGCTTTACTTCCCCGCATTTACTCGATTATACTTGAGAATGTGTTTTTCCTGTACGTTTGATATAGAAAGAAGGTTCACTCCATGTCGCGTATTCTCATCTCCGGGTACTACGGCTTTAACAATGCCGGAGACGATGTGGTCCTGTATGGCATCATCAGCGCGCTGCGTCGGGAACAACCGAATATGTCCCTGGCCGTGTTGTCCAACCAGCCGGAGCGAACGACGGCCCTGTTTGGCATTCCGGCGTACAACCGCTGGAGCCTGCCGACCATCGTGCGCGAGTTGATGCGAAGCGACATGCTGGTGATGGGCGGCGGAACACTGATGCAGGACGTGACCAGTCCGCGCAGCGTGCTTTACTACCTGGGGATCGTCTCGATCGCCAAGCTGCTGGGCAAACCGGTCGTGTTTTACGCCCAGGGGTTTGGTCCCGTCCAGAAGCCGATCAGCCGCCTGTTGATCAAGCGGGTGGTGAACCGGGTAGACGTGATCACCGTGCGCGACTTTGAATCAGGCGAAGATTTCAAGGCGTGCGGAGTGAGCAAGGCGCCGGTCTACGTGACGGCCGATCCGGCGCTGACCATTTCGCCGGACGACGTGTCCGACGAGCGGGGGCGCCAGCTTTTGGCGGACAAGTTTGCCGACCTGTCCAAGCCGCTGGTCGCCATCTCGGTCCGCGACTGGAAACAGGAGCAGCGGTTCAAGCAGGCCATCGCCCGGGCGGCCGACCTGTTTGCCGAGCGGGGATGGAACGTGCTGTTTCTGCCGATGCACTACCCCAGCGACCTGGCTCCCTCCCGCGACATCATCGGGATGATGCGGCAGCCGGGGGCGCAGCTCCTGGACGAGCCGGTCACCTTTCACGACATCATGTCCGTGCTGAAACAGTGCGAGTACGTGCTGGGCATGCGGCTGCACTCCCTGATTCTCGCCTGCATGCTGCAGACGCCGTTTACCGGCATCTCCTACGACCCGAAAATCGACCGGTTTGTCGAGCGGGCCGGCATGCCAAGCGCCGGCCATATCACCCGTCTGGACGAATCGGCGCTCCTTGCCCTCTTGAACGAGCGGCTGGCCAACCTGGAGCGGGAAAAGCGCGTGATTGCCGAACGCTCGCGGCTGCTCGCCCAGGAAGCCGCCAAAAGCAGCGAACTGGTGCTTCAGGCGCTGCGCCGCAAAACGTAAGCGGACGGCCGGACGGAGCGCCCGCAGGGGGAGGGCTCCCTGCAACGCGGACGAAAGGAGGACGTGCAGATGTCCGTTTCTTCCCAGCTTCTGATACGTTTGAACAAGCTGTTTCCGCTTCCCGTTCACCCGTTCAACCTGGCGAACGACGGGACGATGAGCTACACCGAGTGGCAGTTCCAAAAAGGGGACCAGACGATCCAGTTTTTCCTCTCCTATCATTCGCAGGAGCAGATGTTCCGCGACAAGACGGTCCTGGACATCGGCTGCGGCGGCGGAGGCAAAACCTGCTACTACGCCACATTCGGTCCCAAGCAGATGATCGGCATTGACATCGTGCCCCATTACGCCGAGGAGGGAAACGCCTTCGCCCGCGAAAAAGGGCTGGCGGACCGGGTCGCGTTCATGACCGCGGACTCGGCCGAACTGCCGTTTGACGACAACACGTTCGACACGATCATCATGAACGACGCGATGGAGCACGTCGACCGGCCGGAGCAGACGCTGGACGAATGCTTCCGCGTGCTGAAGCCGGGCGGCCACTTGTACATCAACTTTCCGCCCTACTACCACCCGTACGGCGCCCATCTCTCCGACGCCATCGGGATTCCCTGGGTGCACGCGTTTTTCTCCGAGCAGGCGCTGATCGACGCCTACAAGCAGTTGGTCCGCCACCTGCCTGACGGCGAGGAGCGGATCTCCTTCCGCTTCGGTCAGGGGCCGGACGGCAAAGAGACCATTTCCTACATCAACCGGATGACGATCAAGCGCTTTCGCCGCATCCAGGAGGGCGTCCCCCATCCGGTTGTCTACCAGCGGGAAGTGCCGCTGCGACCGGTCGTCTCCGGACTGGCCAAGCTGCCGTTCCTGCGCGAGTTTTTCGTCAAGATGGTAGTCTGTGTCTATCAAAAGCAAGCATAGCTGACCGCCAAGCGTGAAGCCGTCCCGGATTACGGGGCGGCTTTTTTGCCGGGGACAGGGCCGCGCCGGTCCGATCCATCGAACAGACGAAAAGGGCTGTGCCGTAATCGGAGGTGTTCCGTTTACGGTACAGCCCTTGTTTGATGCCGACAGGCCGAGGTCAGCGGAAATCGGTCGGCGACTCTTTCCGGCGCAGCAGGTTCATCAGGCCGCGCAGCCGGTTGCCTCCGGGCAGCCACTCCAGCTCTTTTTCGTCGATCAGCGGAATGGCGAGCAGCATGCCCAGGTAGACGAGCATCCCCGTCCCGACCCCGATCACCGTTTCCGCCGCGCCCACCAGACGGGCTTTCCCATGCAGCAGGAAGTCGACCGCCTCCGTCGCGCCCCAGGCCAATACCAGCATCAGGTTGGCGACGAGCAGCGGATACAGCGTGTCAAAGCGCCACTGGAACTCCACCTTCACCAGCCGGTTGATCGCCCGCATGTTCAAGGCGCAGACCAGGGCGGTGGCGCACAGCCAGGATACGGACAGCCCGTCCATGCCCATCAGGGAGGTGAACAGGATCGTCGTCCCGATCTTGGCCAGCACGCCCCACAAGAGGTGCAGCGCCGGCACTTTTTCCCGGCCCAGCCCCTGCAGAATGCCGTTGGTGGCCAACAGCAGGGAAAGCGGAATGGCGCTGACGCCCAAAATCGCCATCGCCCGGGTCCCCTCCACGTCGCCGTACAGCGCCAGGTTGGCCCCTTCGGCCACGGCGGTCAATCCCAGACCCGCCGGCAGGCCGATCAGCCAGGCAAAGCGCAGGGAGAGCTTGGTCAGCGTGGTGACCCGCTCCTCGTCACGCTGCTGCCGCGCTTCGGCGATGGCGGGAACGATCGACAGGGCGATGGACGAGCCGAACAGGCTGGCCAACTGCAGGAGCGGGCCCCCACGGCTGTAGATGCCGAACCAGGTGTCGGCGGTCAGCCCGTCCACATGCCAGACGTAGCGGAAGATGTTGATCGCCAAAAACGAGTCGACGAGACTGAAGATCGGAATGACCAGCGCGCTGATGCAGATCGGCCAGGCGATGCGCCACATCGACAGGAAAAAGGCGCGGTCGTACCACCAGTCCAGCCGCTTCCACCCGCCCGCGGTCGCGAACGGCTGCTTGCGGTTGTGCCGCCACAGCAGGAAGGCGAGAAAGCCGAGGCTCAAAAACGTGCTGATCATCGTCCCGAAGTTGACGCCCGTGATCACCTGATCCGTATCCTCGCCCAGCGAGACGAGATAGAGCGAGGCGATCAGGATAAAGGCCACCCTCAGCGTCTGCTCCACGATCTGGGAGAGGCCGACGTAGAGCATTTTTTGATGCCCGTAGAAGAAGCCCCGGATCACCGCGATCAAGGGAACGAACAGCAGCGACAGCGAAATGGCCCGAATCGGTTCGATCAGATGCGGATTGCCCATCATCCGGGCGATCAGGGGAGAACTCAGGTAGAGCAGGGCAAACAGGACGATCCCGATCCCGCCCATCAGCACCATGCTGCGAGCGAGAATCTGGCTGATCGCGCCCTGCTTTCCTTCCGCCAGCGCTTCGGCGATCACCCGGGAGAGGGCCACGGGGACGCCGGCTGTCGCCAGAATCAAGAAAGTGAGGTAGAGCGGGTATACCTCCTGATAGAGACCGAGCCCGTTGTCCCCCACGATTTCCTGCAGGGGGATGCGGTAAAACATCCCGATTACCTTGGACAAAATCCCGGCCACGGCGAGGATTAACGCCCCGGCGAGGAAATGACTTTTTTTGGCCATGGGAAACTCCTTTGCAACAGTGTCAAATCGAATCGTGTACCGCACAGCCGGTTTTCTTCGGAGGACGGCGGCCGTTTGCTTCGCACAAACGACAAAACGGACCACGTCCGGCAAACCCGCTGCCGTCCCTCGCGAATAAACCCGCTGTGAATCCTCTCTCTATCCTACTAGGAAACCTCCCATCCGGCAAACAGGTATAGGGTCCCGATCCGGCAGTCATACTAATGGGAAAAGATTCCAAACATTGTTTGGAATCCGCCGCCGCGAAAGGAGCGACCCCCATGCCGCTGACAGGCACAATCATCCGCCGCGTGCACTGGCCGTTGATGGAACGGCTGAAACAGAACCGCACACGGCAGTATCTGCACGAACTGCGAGAGGCGCAGCAGTTGTCGCCGCAGGCGCTCAGGGAACGGCAGGCCGACAAGCTGAGACGCCTGCTGGACCACGCTGTCCGCCGCGTCCCCGCCTACACTGAATACGCATCCGACTGGGAGGCGGCAAACGACGACCCGTTCCGCTTCCTGGAGCGCCTTCCCGCGCTCAGCAAAGCCCGTTTCCGCGCGTCGTCGGACCAGTACCTGACCGACGGCGCGGACCCCTCCCGGCTGATCGCCAACCGGACCGGCGGCTCCACGGGAGAACCGACCCGTTTCTACCTGAACCGGCCGGCCGTGGAACGCTACGAAGCGGCCCGCTGGCTGGGGCTCTCCTGGCACGGCATTCGCATCGGCGACCCGTCTGTCATGATCTGGGGCTCGCCGCTGGAGCTCAACCAGCAGCAGGCCCGCCGGTTTCGCTTGAAAGAGCGCTGGTTGAAAAACCGGCTGATGATTCCCGCCTACGACCTGGACGAGCGGCGGCTGGAAGAACACCTGCGGCTGATCCGCCGGTTCCGTCCCGTCTACCTGTACGGGTACGCGTCCGCCCTCCACCTGCTGGCCGAGATGATGCTGGCCCGCGGCGTCAGTCCGGGCGTGAAGCTGAAAGCGGTGGTATCCACGGCGGAGACGCTCCACGACTACCAGCGGCAAGCGATCGCCAAAGCGTTCCGGGCGCCCGTCGTCAACGAATACGGCGCCCGCGACGGCGGCATCATCGCCTACCAGTGTCCGGCCGGACGCATGCACGCCTTCAGCGAAAACTGCGTGCTGGAAGTGGTCGATCCCGCCAGCGGCCGCCCCCTTCCCCCCGGGGAAAGGGGTGCGCTTCTGGTCACCGACCTGCACAACACGGTCATGCCCCGGCTGCGCTACCAGTTGGGCGACGTCATCGCCCTCTCGTCGGACGGCTGCACCTGCGGCATCGGCTATCCGCTGCTCGCCGCCATCGACGGTCGGGAAGACGACATGTTTGTCACGCCTCACGGGACGTACGTGCACGGCCACTACTTCAACCACATCATGCGCAATCTGGACAGCTTCCGCACCTTTCAAATCGTCCAGCACAGGCCGGACATGTTCACGCTCAAACTGGTAAAAGAGCCGGATCGGTACGATCCGGCCGACGAAGCCCGGCTGTTGGGGGCCATTCGGGACAAACTGGGGGAAGTCAGCATCGAGGTATGCCATGTCGATCGGATTCCGCCGACGGCTTCCGGCAAGACCCGCTACGCCATTCGCGAATGTCCGCTTACCGGTTTTGTGCGGGAGTAGACCGTCTGCGCAGCTTTTGCACAAGCTCGACGACCAGCGGCTCGCGCAGCGCGGACAGCGCCGCAAAGTAAAGCAGCGCGCCTCCCGTCACGCCAAGCGGCAGGTAGAACCACAACGGCAGTGCGGACAGCCAGGCATCGGCCAGCAGGATCCCGCCGCTCATGACGCTGCAGGCGGCCAGCGTCCGCAGCGCGGTCCACACGAAGCTCCGGCCGACGGGCGCTCCCACTTTGCGCCAGAGCAAGCCAAACAGCAGCACCGCCTGGAAAAGGGCGGAAACCGCCGTCCCCAGAGCGATCCCCCCGTGTCCCAGCCAGGGGATCAGGACCCAGTTGGCGCCAGCGTACACGGCGATCCCGATCACCCCGATCACGACCGGCGTTCGTGTGTTGTCCAGCGCGTAAAACGCCCGGGTGATCAGATCGCGGGCGGCCATCCCGTACAGCCCCAGGCCGTAAAAGGGCAGCGCCCAGGCGGTCAGCGCGACGGACAGCTCGCCGAACTCGCCGCGCTGGAACGCCAGCCGCACGATCGGATCGGCGTAGAGAATCAGACCCGCCGTCACCGGCAATAGCAGGATCAGCAGATACGCCAGCCCTTTTTGCAGAATCTGCTTCATCTGGTCCATCTCGCCCCGCTTCACGTGGCTGGCCAGCAGCGGAAACAGCGGCAGGGTAAACGCCCCGACGAATATTGCCATCGGCATCTGCACGATCTGGTTGGCGTTGGCCAGCGCGGATACGTTGCCTGGTCCCAAACCGTTGGCAAAGCCCCGCTCCAAAAACGTGGTCGCCTGGGACACCACAGCACCGATCAGGATGGGCACCACCCGCTCCCCCATGCTGCGCAGCGCTTCATCCTCTTTCCATGCAAACGACAAGTGCTGGCGGTAGCCAAATCGGCGCAGCGTCGGCAGCATCGTCAGCATCGCCGCCAGGTAGCCGAGGGTGGTCGCCATGGCCAGTCCGTCGGGCCCGTAGAGCGGCACCAGCAGGTACATGCTGGCGATCACCAGAGCGCCGTTGGTCACCGTTCCCAGCGTCGGGGTAAAGAAGTGCTGGTGGGCGTTGCAGACGCTGGACCACAGGCCGGCGAGTCCGATGAACACGGCGGACGGCCACATCCACCGAAGCATGTCGGCCGTCATCTCCAGCGTGTTTTCCTGCGCTCCCATCAACCAGGCGATCTCCCGGGCAAAGACGACGCCCAGCACCGCCATCGCCAGAAACGCAGCGAACACGATGGTCAGCATCTTGTTGTACAGCGCTCCGGTCCGCTCCTCTTTTTCCATTAGCCCGCGCATGGCGGGAATCAACACGGCGTTGATCGCTCCCGGCACGACCAGAAACAGCGTTTGTGGAATCGTCACCGCGGTGTAAAAGGCGTCCGCCGCTTCGCTCGTGCCGTACAGGCTGTTAACATAGATGTTGCGGAAAAAGCCGAGAAGCCTCCCGATCAGCGTCAGTACGACGATCATCGAGGCAGTTTTGATTATGCTCATCGTTCGAATCTCCCATCTTTGCAAGACGCGCCCATCCTCTTAAAAAGCACACCTGTTATCATAGCGTATTTCTCGTTTTCCTACCAACCACTTTCCCCTCCGCCTTGCGACAGCATTCGCCCATTCATTATAATAGTGGGGTTAATCCCTGTGTAGGAGGATAAATAACGAGATGAGAGAGATCGTATGGAAGTGGGGAAGGCAGTCAGGCACCTGGCTCTATATCCTGCTGGCCTATCCCGTTATCGATTACGTCTTGCGAAAGATTTTGCCGATTCCAGTCGTTTCGTCGCTGTGGGATGACGGCCTGCTGCTCGTCCTCCTGCTGTTTACCTTTCTCGCCTATTGGAAAGGTACGCGGGACATGCCCGCCATCAAGCATACGTTTGCGGCGTTCATCGTCTACGGACTGGCCCTGACGGTGGCCGACATGGCCAACTGGGACGCCAGCGTGGAGGGCTTCCGCGCCGTCTACCAGTACATGATCGCCTTTTTCATCGGCTTTTACCTGCTGCGCGACACGGAGCAACTGGTCACGTTCCTGAAAGTGCTCGCGGCGGTCGGCTTTCTCGCCGCTGTCGTCGGTGTCATGCAGGTGGTGCTGGGCGTACAGACGCCGCAGTCGTGGGTGCAGGAAGGGGAAGCCGTCACGACTCGGGCGTTTTCGTTTGTCACCAGCCCCAACGTGCTGGGCAGCTACATGGCCCTGATCGCTCCCGTCGCGGTCGGGTTGGCCGTCACGACAGCGAACCGGAGAGAGCGCATCATCTGGTGGATCGTCGCGCTGACGACGCTGCTCGCCCTGCTGCTGACCAGTTCGCGCGGGGCCTGGATCGCGCTGGCTGTGGCGCTGTTTGTCTGCTGCTATCTGTGGAACAAGCGGCTGGCCGGCTATCTCGTGCTCGCCGGCATCGTCGGCCTGATCGGCCTGTACTTCGTGCCGGAGTCGACTCCCCTGATCGGGAAGATTTCCAACCGCATCTTCACCCTGTTTACCCCCGAGTACCTCGAATCCAGCATGCAGGCCGGACGTCTGGACCGCTGGGGAGAGGCGTACGACAAGATGCGGCTGGAACCGCTGTTCGGGGTGGGGCTCGGCCATCACGGCGGCGCTGTCGGTTCCCGCCACTTCGGCACGATCTACACCGACAGCTACCTGTTTAAAAGCATCGCGGAGCTGGGCATCATCGGCGTCATCATGCTCATTGCGCTGATTGCCACGACGTTCCGCTACGCGGTCCGGCTCATCCGGGCACAGGCCGGAAAGCCGCCGTTCTTCCTGCTGCTGGGGCTGTTTGGCGGCCTGTTTGCCGTCGCCATGCACAACCTGGTGGAAAACATTTTCGAGGTGCCGTTCATGTCCCTCTACTTCTGGCTGTTTGGCGGCTTCCTGTGTGCACTGTACGCCGACCAAGCGAAAGAGAAAAGGTGGTGAGTCCATGCGCCGCAATGGTGTATTGTCTGCCGTGAACTGGGCGCTGTACGCGATCGCCCTGTTCCTCATCTATCACATCCTGGTCAAACCGGCGTTCCTGGACCTCTCCTGGATCGCCCTGATCGTCTTTTTGCCGCTGCTCGGATTCTGCTATGTCCTGGTGCATCCGGACGAGCGGCGGCAGGTGGTCGTCTTTACGCTCGGCTTTTTGCTGTTGGACCGTGCCCTCGCTCACGTGGACGTCAAATCGCTCGTCGCCGTGGTGATCGGCGGAGCGGTGGCGATCGGAGTCGTGGCCCTGATTGCCAAATGGTACGGCCGCCTGAGCTGGTCGGCCGTCGGCGCGCTGGTGCTGGTCGCCGTGCTGGCCAACGTCAGCTTCCACCGGGACAACCTGGCCGCGCTCAGCCACTTCACGCTGAAGTATGAATCGGAACGCCTCTACAACGGAGCCTGGGTGGACTACTTCCCCGTCACCCTCTACGACGTGGACGGGGACGGCAAGCAGGAGATCATCACGTACGGCAACGCCGAGGAGATGCCCCTGCCGGAAGAGAAGCCGAAGAAGCCGGAGACGGAAGCAGAGCGGAAGGCGCTGGCCGACAAGCTCCTGCACCTGCAGGCCGAGCCCGTCTCCCTGTACGTGCTCACCTGGAAGGACGGAAAGCTGGTGCGCATGCCCAACGACCAGATCGCGCCGGAGACGATGGCAAAAATCAAGGAACAAATGCCGTCGGACTACCCGGGCTTCCCGTACTACACGATGAAGGACGGCCAACTGGTGCCGAACGTGCAGCGCCAATCCTACGCGGAAGCGATGCTGCAGGTGGGAACCGCGCCGTACCGCGCCCTGCTTTTGGACATGCAGAACATCGGGGACAAGCTGGCGGAAAACGGCGGCAGCATGGACACCCGCAGCGCGATGGGCGAGAAGTACCGCGACGTCTCCATCAAAGAGGGGCTTCTGAGCGGAACGTATGAAGGAAAGCCGTTCGCCGCCACCACCAAGGCGACCAAGCTGGTCGGCACGATGAAGCTGCCGGACGGTCGGGAGGGGCTCATCACCATGGGCGAACACTTCAGCGTCATGGCCGTGGAACCGGACGGCACCGCCGTAGAGGCGTACTCCCTGACGCGCAAGGAGATGCCGCTGGCGACCGCGGAATTCATCCCGGCCGACCTGGACAAGGACGGGGCCGACGAACTGCTGGTGGCCAACAGTCCGTCCTACATTCTGAAGGCGAAGCCGAACGGCACCTGGGAGATCCTCTGGGCGAGCGAGGAAGGCGACCGCAGCTTCCGCTTCACCAACTACGCCCCGGTCGGATCGAGCGGAGAGCCGGAGATCGTCGCCATGGCGAAGAGCTGGGTGAGCACCACCGACACCCGCTACCTGGCCGGGTACCGCTACACGCCGGAAGGACTGGAGCAGACCTGGCGCATCTACCTGCCGCTCTTGAATGTGCAGGTGGGCGACATCGACGGCGACAAGGAAAACGAAATCGTCGCCACCATCTACGACAAGCACCGCCTCATCGTGTTCAAGCAACACAACGTGCCCGTCGTGCCGCTCGTCATCCTCGTGTTTGTCGGATTGATCGGCTACGGGATCGCAAGGAGGGTTCGCCATGCGTAAACGAACCGTGGGACTGCTCGCCCTGTCCGCTCTCGCTTCCGCCCTGCTTTTGACCGGCTGCACCTATGAGTCGGGGCCCAAGTCTTTCGCCACCACCAATTACGGCACGCCGTCGGAAAAGACGGCCCCGCAGCAGACGGAGTCGGCGAGCGAGTGGCTGAAGACGGCGCTGGAAAAAGCGAAAACGGACAAGGATGCACAGAAGTTCTGGTACAAGGGCTATGTCAAAAATTCCATCATGAGCCGCACCACGACCAGCATGTTTAACGGCGCCGTCGTGCAGCCGAACGGGTACAATGTGGATGCGCGGATCGCCCGCCAGGACTATCAGTATTACCGAATCGGAGACAAGCGGTACATCCGGGTCGGCGATGCCTGGATGACCGCTCGGGAAACCCCGCTGCCGTTTGACGTGCTGGCCGGTTTTGACGACTGGCTGCCGTTTATGGATCAGGCGGTGCAGTTAAACGAAGAGAAGGTGTACGGCACGGTCTGCGTCCCGTTCGAAGTGAAAATGACCGGCGCAGACTGGCTGGCGGCCAACAAGAGCCCGCTGTTTGAGCCGCTGCGCAAGCAGTTGGCCGACCGCCCGGACATGGCGGCCGTTTTGCGGGATTCCACGATCAAGACCACCTTCTGGTTCGGCAAGGACGACCGTCTGATCCATCAATACGAGACCTGGATCATCCTGCCGATGCCGGAGGGGGGCACGATGGACCAGCAGGTGTTCTTCCAGTTTTACAAGTACAACGACCCGGGAATCGAGATCAAGGACCCGGAGGAAGTGGAAAAGTATCTGCTGTATTGAACAATCGCAAAGCAGCCGCCGGCGTTTCCGGCGAACAAAAAAGAGGCGAAACCCATCGCCTCTTTTTTTATGCCTCATTGGATTCCGTGCCGTCCCGTCACGTTGACGCGGTTCCCCGCGGCCACAGCGTCAGACTGTACAAGCAGCCGGCCAGAGAGACCACCGCCATCCCCAGGTAGAGCGCGGAGCCTCCCAGGTGCTGAAACAGCCATCCCCCGGCTATCGACCCGACAATCCCCGAGACGCCGAAGAAGAGAACGGCCAGCACGGTCTGCCCCGTCGCCTTCCACTCCTCGGGAATGATCCGGTACAGATACTGAATCGTGGCCGTATAGAACACGGCAAAGGTGATCCCCTGCATCACCTGCAGATACACCACCCAGACCGGATCAGCCGCCACCGCGCACAGCGCGTAGCGGACGGCGTACAGACCGGCCGCCAGGGTAATCCACTTGATTTCGCTGCCGGTTCGCAGCAGCCAGGCGCTGAGCGCGAAAAACGCCACCTCGCTGATGGCGGCGACGAACCAGGCCTGGCCGACCATTCCCGAGGTTCCGCCCAGACTTTGCACGAAGACGCCCAAAAAGCTGTCATTGGTGCGGTGCGGAATCGCCGCCACCAGGACGAGCAGGAAAAAGCGCAGCGTCGCCGGGTACGCAAAAAACCGGCGCAAGTCGGCAAAGGAAAGCCGCTTGCCGCTCGCCGGGGCGTCGGGCACGGCCAGACAGAAGGCGAACGCGAGCAGGCCGTACACCCCATACACCCAGGAGAGCCGCTCCATACCCAGCCGGTCCACGGCAAACCCGACGATCAGCGATGCGGACGCGTACCCGATCGCGCCGAACGTCCGGATCGCCCCGAACGAGAGTCCGTGCTGCTCGGCGACGCGGTAGTTGAGGCTCTCCGTCAGCGGATCGGTCGGCAGCATGAACAGGTACATCGCCCCCACCAGGAGAAAGAACGCCGCCGGATGGACCGACTGAAACAGGGCGAAACCGACTGCTACGGAAATACCGAGCGTGAGCAGGACGATCTTCTTGATCGTCTTGTACCGGTCGCTCACCATGCCCCACAAGGGTTGGGACAGGATGCCGACAAACGAGCCCATTCCGATCAGGACCCCGATCTGTGCCGGCGACACGCCGCGAAACGTCAGGTACACGGGTAAAAACGAGATAAAGACGGCAAGCAGCGAAAAGTAGAAAAAGTTGTACGCCCGCAGAAACTGAACCGCTAGCATCGTTCGTCCCTCACCCGTTTCCGTCCGCTTGTCCGGGGAGGAGCGCGATGACCGCATCGTGCCCGTTTTCCCGCGCCAGATCAAGCGGCGTCAGGCCGTCGTCTTTTTGCGCCGCACGATCGGCTCCCCGCTCCAGCAGCAGGGTGACCATCCCCGCATCGCCCAGCATGGCCGCTTCGTGCAGGGCCGTCCAGCCGCCGCTCTGGACGGCGTTTACATCGGCCCCCCGCTCCAGCAGCAGTCTCGCCGCAGCCACCTGCCGATTGGCGACGGCCGCGTGCAGCGGCGTGTTTTCCATCCGGTTGCGGGAGCGCACCTCCGGATCGGCGCCGTGATCCAGCAGGACCAGCGCTGCCTCCAGATGGCCAAAGTAAGCGACCAGGTGGAGCGCTGTCCAGCCGTCCTCGCTGTACGCCCCGGCCAGACTTCCGTCCGCAGCCAGACAGGCCTGCACGCTTTTCGCGTCGCCGTTCATTGCCGCCTGCATGATGTCCTCCCGTTTGCTCATCCACGTTCCCCCCGTTTTTTCGTTATTCCGTTCCGCCGTGCGCCCGCAGCAGCGCAGCCATTTCCGTCTGCCTCTTCTGCAGGGCGAGCCCAAGCGGCGTGACTCCCTGGCGGTTGCGGCTGTTTACGTCCGCTCCGCTCTTCAGCAGCCGCTCCGCCACGTGTGGCAGGCCGTGGGCCGCCGCGTGATGCCAGGGCGTCCAGCCCGCCGAGTCGGACGCCTCGGCATCCGCCCCGCTGTCCAGGAGCATCAGCGCGATCCCGCCGTGTCCGCCGGCCAGCGCCGCGTGCAGCGGCGTGTTTTCCATCCGGTTGCGGGAGACGGCGCGCACGTCCGCCCCGCGGCCAAGCAGCAGCCGGGCCGCGTCCTCCCTGCCGAAAAACGACGCGAGATGCAGCGGCGTCCAGCCGTCGTGGCTGTAGGCGTTCACCTGCCGAGGCGCGTCCGCAAGCAGCTTCTCCAGCGCCTTGACGTCGCCGACCGCCGCCGCTTCAAACAGGTTGAGCCGGACGCCTCTGGCGAGCAGCAGTTCCTTCACTTCCTCCGCGCCGTAGTAAACCGCCAGCAGCAGCGGCGTATCCCCCGGCTGTTCCGCATAATCCGCCGCCAGCCGCCCGTCCTGTTCCAAAAGCAACGAGACCGTCTGCACGTCTTTCTGCTTGACCGCCTCCATGAACGCCTGCTTCATCTTTTGCACGCTGTCCGCTATCTCCTGCGCCTGGCGGAGCCACTCGCCCGACGCCTGCACGCCCGCCTTGATCAGTTGGCTGGCCGCTTCCGACCGGCTTTGAAACAGCCCGGCCCGGACCAGGAGATCGACCGCCTGCAGCATCTCGTCATCCAGGCGGACGGAGATCACATGGCTCCTTGCCCGTTTGGCAGAGTGTCTGCTCATGCTCCATCCTCCCTTGCCGCGTTGGGACCACAATGTAACTGCAATTACATGATTACATTACAATCCATTTCCTGATATTGTCAATCCAGAAAATGTTTTCGCCGAACAGCGTCTCTTCGCAAGAAAAAACTCCGCACCCACAGGGTGCGGAGTCTGCTTTCGGTCATTGTCCGACCAATTCGTTCATCAATTCCGCCAGTTGGCGGGCCTGCTCGCGCCGTTCGTACGGCTTGACCCGTTCGGCAAAGTCGTCGTCACGTTCCGCCGCGCCGGCCGCTCCCTGCGCCTTCCACTCCCGGTACAGCTTCAGGAACGCCTGCTTGATGGCTTCCTTGTCTTCCGGGTCGGCCACTTGGCCCAGGCGGAACGTCTGGATGATCTGCGTCGCCTCCCCTGGCTTGTTCAGGGCGAGGATCGGCTTGCCGATGCCCATGTACTCGTACAGCTTGCCGGGGATGTACGCTCCGGCGTCCGGCGAAACGTCCCCGATCAGGAGGAGCGCGTCCGCTCCTTTCATCAGGCCGAGCGCCTGCTTGTGCGGCAGGTTGCCGAGCACGCGGACGACGTCGCCCAATCCCAGCGCCTCCACGCAGTCCCGGTTTTCCGAATAACCCGGATAGTCAAACACGCCGGCAAAACTGAGCAGCAGGTCCTCGCGCTCCACGTCTCCCGCGTCGATCAGCTCGCGGATCGCCCGAAGCAGCAGGCGCGGGTTGCGCTTCTGGTACAAAATGCCGGCGTAGACGGCGTGAAACTTGCCGGGCGCGGCATGCTCCGGCGTGAGGCCGACGAAATCCGCCTGGTCAAAGCCGTTGTAGATCAGCTCCAGACGGCGAATGCGGCTGCCGTGTTTTTTACGGAAGTTCTCGGCAAACGTGGCCGTCACCGTGGTAACGGCGTCAGCCTCCGCCATCACGCCCGCTTCCATGCGCTCCTCCAGCCGCTCCCGCCAGGCGATCCCCGACGAGTGCATGTTCTGCGTCCAGGGATCGCGGAAATCGGCCACCCATTTCACCCCGAACTCGCGAGCGAGACGGCGGGCGACGAGGTGATTGGTCACCGGGCCGGAGGTGGAAAAGATCGCGTCGATCTTTTCCCGACCGATGATCTCCCGCCCCAGCTTCAGAGCGTTGGGCAGCCAAAGGATCTGGTCGTCGGGAATCAACAGGTACGGTTTCGCTTTTTTCAACAAACCGACCGCCTGCTGCTTGAGCGACGCTGCCAGCGAACGTCGGGCCGGGGCCGCCTCCGCCGCAGCAGCCGGGACAACAGCCCCGCCCCGTCGCGGCAGCAAGGGCCACTCCTTGGCGCGGTGTATCGTGACGTCCGCCGGCACCTGCGCCAGCAGGGACGGGTCCAATGTGGCGTGGTAGACAGGGTCAACGGTCAGCACGTGCACGTTCCACCCAAACTCTCCCAGGTATTTGGCCATCTTTAACGGCCGCGGTACGCCTCCTCCGCCGATCGGCGGGAATATGTAACAGATGATCAACACACTGCGGGTCTTCATCGGGATACCTTCCTCGTTCCTGTCCATTCTCGTAATGCTCCTTCACCAAGATACCACAAGTCCAGCGTTATTGCGAATCCACCGGTCATCTGCTATAGTGAGAATGGCTTTGTTTTTCGAATCAGGAAGAGATGATGTGTCTCATCGCGACGGCAGTTTGCAAGATTGGTTGAGGGGCCCCGCCCGGCGAAGCAAGGGACCCCGCTCGGCACAGCGTCAGCCATCGCCGAGTGGGTTGAGCGTATGCTATGGCCGGGTGGGTTTTCTTACAGGATCAGAATGGTTGCGCTTCCCGGTCCTGCTTCCTGATCCTGCGCGGAAAACCACCTCTAACGAAGAACCAGCGTCTGCGAAATGGCTTCAATCAGAGGGTTTCCGGACAGGATCAGAATGGATGCGCTTCCCGGTCCTGCTTCCTGATCCTGCGGGAAAAACCACCTTTAACGAAGAACCAGCGTCTGCGAAATGGCTTCAATTAAAGGGTTTCCGGACAGGATCAGAATGAAAGCACTTCCCGGTTCTGCTTTTTGATCCCGGCAGAAAACTACCTCTACCGAAGAACGGGCTGATGTGAAATGACTTCGATAGAGGGTTTGTCATAAAGGTTTGGGTGGATTGTCATGAGCAAATTACGAGTCCTCCACGTCATCGGCGGGGGGGAATTTGGCGGAGCGGAACAGCATATTCTCAACCTGGTCACCTCCCTGCCGCAGGAAGCGGTGGACGTGGCGGTCGTCTGCTTTTACAACTCCCTGTTCGCCGACGAGCTGCGCAAGGCCGGCGTCTCCGTCATCCCGCTGGACAGGTTCGGCCGCTTTGACGTGCGCCTGCTGAAGGCGCTGCGCGAGACGTTTCGCCGCTTTCAACCGGACATTGTACATACCCACGGCGTAAAAGCGAACTTTTTTTCCCGGTTGGCCGTGCAGGGAACCGGCCCCGTACTGGTCACCACCGTGCACAGCCACCTCCGCTACGACTACGTCCATCCGCTGGCGTACGCCGCCGTCACGCTGATGGAACGGTCCACCCGCCGATGGAACCGTCACTTTGTGGCGATCAGCGGCGCGCTTGCGGACATTTTGCGGCAGGAGGGGGTGCCCGACGACCGCATCAGCGTCATCTACAACGGCATGGACCTCGCCCCCTACCGGCAGACGCATCGGCGTTACGAGGACCGGAAGCGGCTGCGGGCGGAGTGGAACATTCCCGAAGAGGCGTTTTTGTTCTCCACGGTCGCCCGGTTCGTCCCGGTGAAAGGGCTGCCGCTCCTGGTCGACGCGTTTGCCCGCCTGGCGCGGGACCACGGCGCAGAGGACGTCCGCCTCGTCATGGTGGGAGACGGTCCCGAGCGCGCGCTGCTGGAAACGAAGGTGCGCGAACACCGCCTGGAGGACAGGGTCCGGTTCGCCGGTTTCCGCCAGGACATCCCCGCCTGCCTGCATGCCTGTGACGCGTTTGTCCACTCCTCCCTCTACGAGGGACTGGGTTACACGCTGATCGAAGCGATGGCCTCGGAAGTGCCGGTCATCGCCAGCAACGTCGGGGGCGTCAAGGAGTTCGTCAAGGACAGGGAAACCGGCCTGACGGTGGAACCGGGCGACGTCGAGCGGCTGACGCGGGCCATGCAGGAGCTGCGCCAATCGCCCGACCTGCGCGAAACACTCGTCCGCAACGCCCTGCGGACGGTGGAAGACACCTTCACCATCGAGCGCATGGCGGAACGCACCCTGGCGCTGTACCGCCGCCTGGTGTAAGCTGCCCGTTTGTCCCGAGATAAAAAGATCAAAGAACACACGGCCTGCCGCCTTCCCGGCAGCCGTGTTTTTTTCTGCCTCCGTGAAGCGGTCCGCCGGCGTACAGGGTGTTGCCTCCGGCCGGACAATCTGCTTTCATAGAAGAGGAATGATTCAGAATCGTACGAGAAAGGATGGGCCCGATGAAACTGTTTCTCTCCGTCGACATGGAAGGCATCTCCGGCATTGTCGACACCAGCTACATCAATCCGAACGCCGGGGGTAACTACCAGCGCGGCCGCCAGTTCATGACGGACGACGCCAACGCCGTCATCGAAGCCGCCCTGGAGTGGGGCGCAACGGAAATCGTGGTGGCGGACAGCCACAATACAATGAACAACATCCTGTGGGAGTCGCTGCATCCCCAGGCGAAACTGGTGGCCGGCTCCCCCCGCGACTTCTCGATGATGCAGGGGTTGGACGAAAGCTTTGACGCCGCCCTCTTCATCGGCTACCACACGCGGCAGGGGGTGCCCGGCGTCCTCAGCCACACGATGTCAGGCTGTGTCCGCAACATGTACATCAACGGCCAGGTGGTGGGGGAATTCGGCTTCAACGCCGTCTACGCCGGTTTGTACGGCGTGCCCGTCTGCCTCGTGTCGGGGGACAACCTGATCGCGGAAGAGGCGAAAGCACTCATCCCCGACATTTGTACCGCCGTGGTCAAACAGGCGGTATCCCGCACAGCCGCCCTTTGTCTGTCCCGCGAGGAGGCGACCGCCGAACTGAAGCGGCAGACCAAGCTGGCGCTGTCCCGGGCCGCACAGATGGCGCCGCTGCGCGTCACGACGCCGCTGGAACTGGCCATCGAGTTCTCCCATGCCGGTCAGGCGGAGATGGCCGCCATCGTTCCCGGCACCCGGTACGAAAGGGAAAGCTGCACGGTACACTACACCGCCGCCGATCAGCACGACCTGTACAAAACGATGCGGGCGATGATCAACCTGGCGGGAACGGTCGAATTTTTCTAAGGCCGCTGCCCCATTTCCCCCAACAGCAAGGCAGGCACGCTTCCTCAGCGCGCCTGCCTGTTTGCCGTTTCACACAATCCGCGCCGTTTTAGAAACCAGCGGACGGAAAACGAGAAGACGGTGACGATGAACATCACGCGAAAGAGCTGAAAGGCGGTCACCAGAAGCGGGTCGGCACCGATCGCCAGGGCAGTCAGGCTCATTTCTGCGGCGCCGCCGGCCGCCGTCGCCAGCATGCCGGTAAGCAGGTCGATGCCCGTGGCATACGACAGCAGGAGGGCCAGCGTGAACGTCAGGGTGGTCAGCAGCAGAGACGCGGCCAGCGCCGCCACCAGCAGCCTGCGGTAGGTGCGAATCTCCTCCCGCCTGAATTCGATGCCGATCCCCGCCCCGATCAGGAGCTGGGCGCCTTTCACGACGAGGCCGGACAGGGCCGGCGTTCCCGTACCGGCAGCGCCGCCTGTCAACGAAAGCGCAAAGGACACAAGGGACGCCGTCAAAAGCGGCCCCAGGAGATACGGCGCAGGGATCTTCAAACGGGCGGCCGCAACCGCTCCCAGTGCCCCGGCGGCCAAAAGCACCGCCGCCTGCATCCAGCCGACCGCCTGACTCGCGGGTTGTACCGGCAGCAGGTTGGGCTTGTGGGACAGCGTCATCACGACGAACGGCGTAACGAACACAACCGTCACGATGCGAATGGAGTGGAACAGGGAAATAATCTGCAGGTTCCCGCCCTGCTCCCTGCCGATCGTGGCCATCTCCGAGAGTCCACCGGGGATGTTGCTGAAAATGGACGTGATCACGTCCACCTGGTACAGCTTGTGGATCGCCCAGGCCTGCATCAGGCCGAACAGGATGGTCACGATCGTGGCTACCAGCATCATCCCGATGTGATCCGCCATGGCCCCCCAAATGTCCCGGGTAATCCGCATGCCCAGCGCGACGCCGACGATCACGAGGCCGATCCGGCGAAACCAGGAAGGCAGCCACAGTCTGTCACACCCCAGCATGACCGAACCGACGATTGCTGCCAGCGGTCCCAGCAGCCAGGGCAGCGGCAGACGAAGCAGGGAGAAAACGGCGCCCCCTGCCGCCGCGATCAGGATGGTGAAAAACGGCCGCCGCGCCATCATCGTTCCGCGGTTCCTTTCGCCTTTTTCACGCTTTTGTAGACCCTCTCCGGCCGTCCCACCGCCCCGTAGGAGAGGTCCGCGACCGCCTCCCCTGTGACAACCAGGTATTCCAGGTAGCGGCGTGCCGTCGAACGGCTCGTCCCCGTTGCCCTTCGCACCTGTTCGGTGGTGACTTCCCCCGCCTCGCTGAGACAGGCAGCCACTTTCTCCAGCGTGATTCTGTCGATTCCCTTGACCACACTGCCATCCCTTCCGCCGTTGGGCCCCGCCGCGCGAATGAGCTCGTCGATTTCTTCCTGATTGATGTGCTCCCGCTCTTTTTGCAAGGCGCGAACCTTCTGCCGGAACTCCCGGTAGTTGGCAAGGGTTTGCTGCAGGCGCTCGAAGATCAGCGGCTTCGTGATGAAATCAAACACGCCGTGGCGGATCGCCTCCACGACCGTATCCACTTCCTTGGAGGCGGTCAGCATGATCACATCCGTCTCCGAACGCCGCTCCTTGATGACCGACAAAAAGTCCAAACCGTTCATGTCGGGAAAGTAAATGTCCAACAGCACCAGATCAGGCTGGAGAATGTCCAGTTGGTCCACGGCCTCCTGCTGGTTTGTGGCGATGCCGATGACCTGATACCCGCTCACCTTTTCCACGAAGCGCCGGTTCACTTCGGCGATCCGCACGTCGTCTTCGATGATCAACACCTGAATCATGGGCTCATCACTCCTCGCTTTCATGGCGTTCCCTTCCCCCTCCTTGCTGCATCGGCTTCTTTTGGAATGACGACGGTAAAAATCGTTCCCCCGTCCGGATTGGGCGTGTGACTGACGTGTCCGTTCAACTGCTCGACAGCCTGTTTGACCAGGGCGAGGCCAAAGCCGTGATTTTTCTGCGCTTTCGTGGAAAACCCCAATTCGAACAAGCGGTCCGCGTGTTCGTCGGGAATGCCCAGCCCCCGGTCTTCCACCTCGAACAGCAGCACTTCCCCGATGTCGGTCAGAAAGACGTTCACTTCCCTGGCGAAAGCCCCCGGCGCCAAAACCGCCTCCAGGGCGTTATCGACAAGGTTACCCATGATGGTAATCAGATGGTGGCGGTCAATCCACGCCGGAATGTCGCGGAAGCTGCTTTCCCGGTCGATTTCCAGCTTCACCTTCAGTTCGCTGGCCCGATTCAGCTTGCCGAGCAGCAGTCCGCCGATGATCGGATCCGGGATCTCCCGCATGATAAACCGGGTGTGATTCACATGGACATCCGTTTCCCGGGTAATAAACTCGATCGCTTCCCGGTACGACTCCAACTGGATCAGGCCGGAAATCAGGTACAGCTTGTTGGAATACTCATGGGTTTGCGCACGGAGCGCTTCCGCGTATTCCTTGACGCGGGACAGCTCTTCGATGACCCGGTACAGCTCCGATTTGTCGCGGAAACTGGCCACGGCGCCGACAATCTGGTTGTGCGCGTCCAGAATGGGCACGCAGTTTACGACCAGCACATGACCGGCCATCCAGGTCTCCTGGTCGACGATCGCCCGGCCCGCCTTCAGGACCTCCAGCAGCCGGAAGCTGTCCAGAATCTCGTCCGCGGGTTTGCCCGTGATTTCCTTCGAGCTGTCCAATCCCAAAAGCTGCAGCGCCGTCTGGTTCGCCATGGTAATCGTCCCGTTTGCGTTGACAGCCACGATCCCTTCCCGGATGGATTCCAGGATGGCCTGCTTCTCCTGGTAGAGCTGACCGATCTGGGACGGCTCCAGGCCGAAAATCGCCTGTTTCACGCTGCGGGCGATCCACAAGGTGCCGATCACGCCCAATGCGAGGGCGATCAACCCGATAGCGACGATCTTATCCCGATAGGAATGGATGGTTTTTTGGACATCTTCCAGCAAAAACCCGACGGACACCACCCCGATGACCTGTCCCGCCTCGTTGAAAATGGGAGCCTTGCCTCGCAGAGCGGGCCCCAGGGAACCGGTCGTCTCCGAGATGATCGCCTGGCCTTCAAAGACGGGCTGATTGTCGCCGCCCTGCATTTTCTTTCCGATCCGCTCCGGGATGGGGTGAGAGTAGCGGATTCCTTCCCGGTTTCCCACTGTCACAAAATCCGCATGGGTTTCCCGGCGAATTTTCTCCGCCAACGGGGCGATCGTCTTGGACGGATCGGGGGTGGAAAAGGCCCTTTTGATCTCCGGCATCGCTGCGACGGTTTCCGCGACATGGAGGGCGCGTGTGCCGATCTCCTTTTTCAGCGCGTTCGCCAGCATGTACTCAAAGGAACATCCCAGGATCGCGATCACGCACAACAGCAGCGTACAGATCACCAGGATCAGTTTGCTTTGAAACCGCACGAAACCACCTCTCCCCTCAGTGTAGCAGATTCCGGCGCGATCTCAGCCGCAAAAACAGTGAAAATAGAGGCCGAAGGGGGCCTCTATCCGCTCGTACGATTCTTTTTTCCTCAGGGATGAGCTAGAACGACATCACTCCCGTGAGAACGGCGATCACCATCATCACAAGCGATGTGCCGCAGGCCCACTTCAGGATAAACCGGTGATTTTCCCCGTAATCGACCCCCACCATTCCGAGGAGCAGATACTGGGCCGCATAAAGCGGGCTCAAGACGTGCAGCGGCTGGCCCAGGATGGAGGCCCGGCCGATCTCCGCCGGATCGATGCCATAGCTGGCTGCCGCTTCGGCCAGGATCGGCACCACGCCGAAGTAGTAGGCATCGTTTGACATGAAATAGGTAAAGGGCAGGCTGGTAATTGCCACCAAAATCGGCATGTGCGTTCCCAGCGACTCGGGAATCAGGGAAACCAGCGTGTTGGACATCGCATCCACCATCTTGGTGCCGGTCAGGATGCCGGTAAAAATCCCGGCGGCAAAGACCATGGAAACGACGGTCAGCGCATTTCCGGCGTGGGCGGTGATCCGTTCCTTCTGCTCCTGCAGGTTGGGGTAGTTGATCACAAGAGCGGCTGCGCACGCGATCATGAACAGGACCGGAAGAGGCAGCCAGTTCATCACCAGGCCGGTCATCAGGGCACAGGTCAGCAGCAGATTGATCCACAGCCGTTTCGGACGCTTGAGCCGGTCGGCGGCCGCCGCCTGTTCGGCCATCGCCATCCGTTCGTCAGCGGCGTATTGAATCTCCGCCACGCCCAGCCGCTTCCGTTCCCGCATGCCCAGTATACAGGCCACCGCGATCACCCAGATCAGCCCGCCGACCATCGTGGGAATGAGCGGCGTAAACATTTCCGACGCATCCAGGTGCAGCACGCTCATCGCCCGTGCCGTCGGTCCGCCCCACGGCGTCATGTTCATGACCCCCATCGAGAGCATGGGCGTGACCGCCAGAATCAGCGGGTTCATGCCCAACCGTTTGTACAGCGGCAGCATCGCGGATACCGTAATCATGTAGGTCGTGGTCCCGTCTCCGTCCAGTGCCACCAACATCGACAGGACGGCGGTCCCCACCACAATCTTCAGCGGGTCTCCGTTCGCCAGTTTCAGAATTTTCGCGATCAAAGGATCAAACAGGCCCGCATCCATCATGATCCCGAAGTACAAAATGGCAAACAGCAGCATGATCCCCGTGGGAGCGATCTTGGTGATTCCCTCCAGCATCATCGATCCCATCTCCGCCCCGAACCCTCCGATCAGGGCAAAGAAAATGGGCACGACGATCAGGGCAACGAGCGCGGACAACCGCTTTGTCATGATCAGGTACAGAAAGACGGCCATCATCAAGAAGCCGAGCAAAGACAGCATGTTCGTTTCCCCCCAGAAAGAATACGCTTTCAAGAAAGTGTTTTCATTATAACAACAATATTTTGACGAGAATAGAAAACGAAAATAAACGATATAAGCCGCATAATTCCCATTTTGTTCATTAAAGTAACCGACGCGAAAAACGCGTGATCATGCGGTTCACAACGGCAAAAAGGCTCCCGGACCGAACACGTCACGGGAGCCTTCTTCGATGGGGATCGCCACCCCAAAAACAAAAGTCCCCGGCCTGGGGACTTTTGACTTTTGCCGTTTGTCTTTCGTCAGATGCGCACCACGGTCAACCGGCTGTCCGTGTCCAGCGTGCGCGGAATACGGTTTTTCGTGTCAAACAGGATCGGCGACGGCGCCATCAGCTCGGCGGCGCGCTGCCAATCCAATTCGGCAAACTCCTTCTGTACGGCGGTCAGGAACAGCGCGTCGGCGCCGCGCAGCGCCTCTTCCAGGCTGTCCGTCTTGTGCTCGTAGCGGCTGGGCACCGCCGGGTCGTAGGAGCGTACCTCCACGCCTTTGGCCTGCAGCAGCGCGATCAGGTCGTGCACCGGGCTCACCCGGTCGTCGTTGGAGAAGTCCTTCATCGCCAGACCCAGCACGGCGACGCGGCTGCCCGCCAGCGTCCTGCCTTTTTGCCCCAGGGCCTGTTCCAGCATCCCGACCAGGACGGCCGGCACGCCGTCATTGGTGGTGCGGGCCAACTGCAGCAGGGGCAGGGAGACGCCCAGCTCTTTGGCCTTGGGCTGCAGGTAGTACAGCGCGTTGGGCAGGCAGAAGCCGCCTACGCCCGGCCCCGGGGTCAACAGGTTGACGCGCTTGTGGGTGTTGGCCACCTTGATCAGCTCAAAGGTATCGATCCCGAACGCCTCGGCGAAGCGGGCAAATTCCTGCACCATCGCGATGTTCACGTCGCGCTGGATGTTTTCGATCACTTTCGCGGTCTCGATCACGCGAATGTCGGAGATGGTGATCTCCGTTTCGCTGATGAAGGAAAGCAGCTCCTTGCCTTTCGCGGCGCTCTCCGCGTTGATTCCGCCGAGCACGAGCGGCATGTGGATGAACTCTTCAAACGCCCGCCCCTCGGCAATCCGCTCGGAGCAGTAGGTCAGGTAAAAGTCGCTGCCCGCCTTCAACCCGCTGGCTTCTTCCAGAATCGGCAGAATCACTTCTTCCGTCGTGCCGGGAACCACGGTGCTGCGAATCATCACCATGTCTCCCTTTTTCAGCACGCGCCCCAAGGTTTGGGCACAGCTTTTCAGCGGTCCCAGGTCCGGGTCCCCGTTGTGCACGGGCAGACCGACCGTCACGATGTAGTTGTTCACTTCCGCTGCCGCTTCTTCGTAGGACGTCGTCGCCCGGAAGCGGCCGGCGGCGATTTGCTCGCGGAGGATTTCCGGCAGCGTCTTGCCTTGATAGGATTCGAGATGGTGGGATTTGCCGGCGTTGATTTCCTCGACGACGTTCGGCATGACGTCCACGCCGACCACGCGGGCTCCTTTCATGGCGTACGTGAGCGCCAGCGGCAATCCGACGAATCCTAATCCGACAACAGCTACGCGTACAGGCTGAGTCATTGCAGATCTCCTCTTTCCCATTATCTGGTAAAGGTCCGCGCGGTCAGCGTGGCCTTTTCACATCAATCCGACAGGTACCATACCCCTGCCGCAAGAAACAACACACATAAGACGATGAGGACCTTGTACAAGGTTTCCAAGGTGACGCCTCCTCATGCAGATGGCTCGGCACCGTCTGCCAAAGCCTAATTATACTCTCCAATCGAAAATGGTTCAACGGAAGGTTCACGGCCGGGCAGGAGCGGACGCGTCCAGATGAACGGTCAACGGACCGGTCACGTACACCTGACAGCTCAACCGCATACCCGCCGCCACCGCCGCCTCTCCCAGGCGGTACCGCTCCGTGGGCGACGGGAGGGCAGCCGAACCAGCCGGAATGTCCATGCGGAGGCGGCAGGTGGCGCATTTTCCCGTCGTGCAGAAAAAGTCAATCGGCAGTCCGGCCTGAACCAGCGCCATCAGCAGGTTCTCTCCCCGCTTCAGGGAAAGCGGCTTACGTTCCCCATCGTGCAGCACCGTCACGACAACATCATCCGTCTGGCTCATCCTGCATCCCCCGTTTCCTCTTCGCTTCACGAATGCTGGCGCACCACCGGTCCCATGTGCATGCCCCCAGGCGAGGATGAGCGTGCCGCCCTTCGCTGCCCGCCGGCTGCGTCCGGCATGGGCCCTGCTCTGGTCACCTGGTCAGGCTGGCCCCGATCACGTAGGAAAACCCGATCGACAGCACCATGGCGGTAAAGCCGATTGCCCGGTTGTCCTTGGCGATTTCCTCATCGATCTTGTAGCTGGGCGTCATGAACTCAAAGATGAAGTAGCTGGTCAGCAGCAGGAAAAAGCCCAGCGTCCCCCAGATCAACGCCTGTCCGATCGAGTCGTGATGCTGGATGGAGTAGCGGAAAATGTTGGCGATGCCAAAGATTTTTCCGCCCGTCGCCATCGCGACGGAGACGTTTCCCCGCTTCAGCTCCTGCCACACGCGGTAGCGCGTGACCAGTTCAAACACGGACAAAAACACGATCATCGCCAGCCCGGTGACGGTGAAGTAAGCAACGGCGGCGAAGTATTTGTTGTGAAGCAAGTGTTCCATGCGGCACCTCCCGATCTCCTACTTGAGCTCGACGATGGTGGCGCCCACGCCGCCTTCGCCTTGGCCGCCGAGCCGAAACGACTTGACGTTCCGGTGCTGGCGCAGGTACTCGTGAACGCCCTTGCGCAGCACGCCGGTGCCGTGGCCGTGGATGATCGAGACGGAATGCAGGCCGGCCAACAGCGCCTCGTCCAGGTACCGGTCGATCTCCCGGATGCCGTCCTCCACGTTGTAACCGCGCAGGTCCAGTTCCATTTTGACCGTGTTCCGGGCGCGTTTGACCGACGTGTACGCGGCGGCGGTCTGTTCCTGCTTGGAAGGCTTCACCACGTGCATGTCGTCCCGCTTTACCTTCATCTTCATGATGCCGATCTGGACCAGGAATTCGTCGCTGCTCACTTTTTCCAGGACGGTTCCCTTTTGGCCGAAGCTGGTCACCATCACTTCGTCACCCGGCTTGACCTGGGTGGCGCGCACGGCCTTGGCCGGTTTTTTCACCTTTTCCTTCTCCAGCTCCAGCACGGCGTCGCCCAGGCGCTTCTTGGCCTCGATCAGCCGGTGTTCCTTGATTTCCACGCCTTCCGCCATCATGCGCCTGAGCTCGCGAATGACCGCATCCGCCTCTTCCTTGGCAAGCTGCACGGCGATCCGCGCTTCTTCTTCCGCCCGTTCCAGCAGTTTGTTTTTCTCTTCGGCGAAGCGGGCCCGCTCTTCTTCAAGCTGCGCACGCAGCGCTTCCGCTTCGCGCCGCAGCGCTTCGGCCGTCTGCCGCTCCTCTTCCGCCGTCCTGCGGTTTCGCTCCAGCGAGGCGATCATGCTCTCCACCTGATTGTCTTCCTCGCTGATGGAAGCGCGCGCCTTTTCGATAATCTCCTCGGGCAGTCCCAGCCGCTTGGCGATGGCGAACGCATTGGAGCGGCCGGGCACGCCAATCAGCAGGCGGTACGTCGGGCGGAGCGTTTCCACGTCAAACTCCACGCTGGCATTAATTACCTCCGGTCGGTCGTAGGCGTAGGCCTTCAGCTCGCTGTAGTGGGTCGTGGCAACCAGCCGGGCCCCGCGCCTGATCACGTCGTCGATGATCGCCATCGCCAGCGCCGCCCCTTCCGTGGGGTCGGTTCCCGCTCCCAATTCGTCAAACAGCACGAGGCTCTTCTCATCCATCGCGCCGAGGATGTGAATGATATTGGTGAGGTGGCTGGAGAAGGTGGACAGGTTCTGCTCGATGGACTGTTCGTCGCCGATGTCGGCAAACACCGACGAGAAGACGGCTGCTTCGCTCTCTTCCTCCGCCGGGATGTGCAGACCGGCCATCGCCATCAGCGAAAGCAGACCGATCGTCTTCAGCGAGACGGTTTTTCCCCCGGTGTTGGGGCCCGTCACCACGATCGCCCGGTAGCTGCCCCCCAGCTCCACGTCCACCGGCACGACCTTTTCATGCGGAATCAGCGGATGCCGCGCCTTTTTCAGACGCAGGTAGCCCCGGTCGTTCAGCCGCGGACAGACCGCCTTCATGCTGGCGGCCAACTGTGCCTTGGCGAACATGAAATCGAGCTCCGCCAGCGCGTCGACGTTTTCCTTCAGCGCCTCCACCGCGCCGGATACCTGCTCCGTCAGGACGTAGAGAATCCGCTCCACTTCCCGCTCTTCGCGCAGGCGCAGTTCACGCAGCTTGTTGTTCATCGACACGATCACTTCCGGCTCGATGAACAGCGTCGCCCCCGACGCCGACTGGTCGTGAACGATCCCGCCGAAGACGTGGCGGTACTCCTGCTTGACGGGAATGACGAAACGATCGCCGCGAATCGTCACGATGTTGTCCATCAGCATTTTCTGGTACGAGGAAGACCGCGTCATCTGATCCAGCTTTTCCCGGATGCGCGCCTCCAGTTGGCGAATCTCCTGCCGCACCTGCCGCAGTTCCGCGCTGGCGCTGTCCAGGATGTCGCCGTTCTCGTCCACGCAGCGGCGAATTTCCGCCTCCAGTTCGCGCAGGCCCTCGATCCGCTCCGCCTGAAAGCGCAGAAGCGGCAGGTCCTGCTCCTCGCACAGGTCGAGCAAAAAGTTGCGCAGCCGGCGCCCCGCCGCTACCGTGTCGGCTATGTCCAGCAGCTCCATCGGCGCCAGCATCGCGTTCAGCCGGGCACGCTGCACGGCGGCGCGGATGTCGCGGATGCCGCCCAGCGGCACGCTTCCCTTCAGCCGCAGCACGGTTGCCGCCTCGGCCGTTCCCTGCTGGGCCGTCCGCACTTCGTCCAGGCGGACAAAGGGAGTCAGGGCGGATGCTTTTTCTTTGCCGTATGCGGATGTCGCTTTCTCCATCAGGAGGGCGACGATCTTGTCGTATTCCAAGGTTTTCAACACCCGTTGTTCCAAAATGGTGCCTCCTTAACGTGGTCAACGCTAACATTCCCCATTATAACATGCAGTCCGCCGCAAGCATAAATTTACACACCCGGTGCGGCATAATTTGTCGGCAAAACAGCCAGAATGAGTAGTGAAACAAACTCCAAAGGAGGATTCTTCATGACGATCTTGCGCCATGTCATCCGTTTCGTGGTCGCTGCAGTCGTGCTGATGTTCGTCGGGTTTCTCGTTCCCGGCTTCTCTGTAAACGGTTTTTGGCCCGCACTTATGGCCGCGGTGGTCATCGCCGTTATCGGTTGGCTTGTCGAATTGATGTTCGGCGACCGGATTTCCCCGTACAATCGCGGCATCGTCGGTTTTCTGGTGAGCGCCGTGGTGATCTGGCTGACCCAGTTTATCGTCTCCGGATTCCGGGTCACCATCCTGGGTGCGCTGCTCGCCGCGCTGGTCATCGGGATCATCGACCTGTTCATCCCGGTCAAGACGCACATGGACCTGCGCAACGGCGACGCCGGCAACAAACAGGAAACCTGAATCCATGCCCGTGAGCGAAGAGCCAACCCGACAGGGGGTTGGCTCTTTTTGTTACGGCTGCTGCCGGGCAGCGGCGATCTGCCGGTGAATCATGCCGGCCAGGTAGCCAGCGCCGAATCCGTTGTCGATGTTGACCACGGCCACGCCGTTGGCACAGGAGTTGAGCATCGACAGCAGCGGGGCCAGGCCGTTGAAGTGGGCACCGTATCCGACGCTGGTGGGAACGGCGATGACCGGCTTGTCAACCAGTCCGGCGAGAACGCTGGCAAGCGCCCCTTCCATGCCGGCGATGCAGATGATCACCGCCGCCTCCCTGATCTCCTCCAAGCGCTGGAACAGCCGGTGAATGCCGGCCACGCCCACATCGGCAATCACTCTCGCTTCGCTGCCGAAACAGCGCACCGTCCAGGCTGCCTCCTGGGCGACCGGCCAGTCGGACGTGCCGGCGGCCACCACCGCCACGTATCCGTCCCGCACGGGCGTGAGCGGGCGGCTGGTGCCGATCAACAGTCCCGCTTCTTTCACGTACTGCACGTCGGGCCAGCGGGCCAGCACGGCCTCCGCCTGCTCTGCCGTCACCCGCGTGGCCAGAACGATCTCCTGATGCTCCCGCAGCCTGCCGAAAATCCCGACCACCTGTTCCGCTGTTTTGCCGGCCGCGTACACCACTTCGGGAAAACCGGTTCGCCGCATCCGGTCCAGATCGAGCGTGGCGTACTCCAGACGGCTCGTGCCCCGCAGCAGCTCTTCCGCCTCCTCCACGCTCAGTCTCCCCGCCTGCACCTCACGCAAAATCGCGGTTACCTCAACCATGCGCCGCTTTCACATCCGTGCCCAGAACGGCGTTCATGCTGCCCGTCTGATAGCCGGACAAATCCAAGGTGACGTACTGAAAGCCGATCTCGCGCAGCGTGCGGGAGACGTCGTCGCGGAGTTCCAGCAGGCGCGGAAAGTCGGCCGGGTCTACCTCAATGCGGGCGATCGCATCGTGATGGCGCACGCGTACCTGATGGAAGCCGAGGCTCATCAGATACCCCTCCGCTCTGTCAATCTGGTCGATTTTTTCCAGGGTGATCGGCGAGCCGTACGGGATGCGCGACGACAGGCAGGCAAACGACGGCTTGTTCCAGGTGGGCAGTCCCATGGCCCGGGACAGCTCGCGAATCTCAGCCTTGAAAAAGCCGGCTTCCTGCAGGGGACTGCGGACACCGCGCTGGACGGCGGCCACCCGTCCGGGACGATAGTCGCCCAGGTCATCCATGTTGGCCCCGTCGCAGATGACGGCATTCCATTGATTTTCTTCCGCCATCCGGCCGAGATGTTCATACAATCCGTCCTTGCAGTAAAAACAGCGGTTGACCGGATTGGCGACGAACTGCGGGTTTTCCATTTCGCGGATCTCGGTGGTCACAAACCGGGCGCCCAGACGTTTGGCCAACTGCTTGGCCGCTTCAAACTCCCGCGTCGGGAACGTCTCTGACGCCGCGGTCACGGCGATCGCCTCATCGCCCAGTTCCTGGACGGCGCACGCCAGCAAAAAGGTGCTGTCGACGCCGCCGGAAAACGCGATCAGCACGCGCCCCATGTCACGCAGCAGCCTGCGCAGTTTTTCCTCTTTTTCCGCGAGAGACAGCCGGCGGGCCGCCTCCCGCAGCGCTTCCTTGTCCATCTCCTGACCCATCTCTGCCCACGCCCCTCTTTTTGACAAGCTTTTTACCGACAATGGGAAAAGAGAGGCATACGCTGCCCCTCTTTTTATGTGATTCGTCTATGATTTGTCGTTTGCGTCGTCATGCAGGATCTTCAACAGTGCCTCGTACTCCTGTCGCAGGCGGAAGTACTCGTCCGCAATGTTGACCGCGGTGAGCACGGCGATTTTGGCCGTGTCCAGGCGATGGTTGCCCTTGGCGATTTCATTCATCTTGTCATCGACGAAACCGGCCACCATGCGGATGTGGTTTACGCTTGCCTTGCCGCTCAGCCGGTATTGCTGGCCAAATATATCAACCGTCAACCGATTTTTCCCATCACCTTGCACGAAGGCTTCCTCCTTCAACACTACTCTGCGACTTTTGTACTCCTGTATCTTTTTTAGGTTACTGAAAATGACAGAATCCGTCAAGGTCTCCTTACATGCGCAGTTCCGCGCCGGTCTGCGCTTTCAGCGCGTCCACGACGGCGGCGGTCACCTGCTGGATCTCGTCGTCCTGCAGCGTCCGCTCCGGATGGCGGAAGACGAGCGAGAAGGCGACGCTCTTCTTGTCGGCGGCGATGCGCTCCCCGGTGTAGACGTCAAACAGCGTGAGCGATTCCAAGAGCTCCCCTGCCGCCTGGCGAATCGCCGCTTCGAGAGCGGCCGCCGGCACGTCGCGGTCCACCACCAGCGCGAGGTCGCGGGTCACCGCCGGGAACTTCGGCAGCGGCCTGTAGTAGCCCGCATCCTCCGCCGCTTCCGCCAGCTCTGCCAGGTCGAACTGGAACACGTACGTTTCCGACACGTCGTAGGCTTTTTCCGTCGCCGGGTGAATCTGTCCGAGATAGCCGAGACGCCGTTCGCCGACCCATACCTCCGCCGTGCGGCCGGGGTGCATGCCGGCCAGGTCGGAAACCGGCTTGTAGGTCGCGCCGACAATTCCCAACCGGGTCAGGAGCGAGTCGGCCAGACCCTTGACGAGGTAAAAGTCGACCGACTGGTTTGCGCCCATCCAATTCTGCGGCAGCCACTGCCCGGTCAAGGCCGCCGCCACGTAGAGGCGTTCCTCGGGGAGCTGCGCCAGCTTTTCCTCCGTGGTCAGAAAGACGCTGCCCAATTCGAACACGGCCACATCGTGGTTTTGCCGGTTTTTGTTGTAGGCGATCGTCTGCAGGAGACCAGGGATCAGGCTGGTGCGCAGCACGCTGTGCTCCTCGCTCATCGGCATGGCCAGCGAAATCGGCTTGGCGTCGATGCGGTGCAGACCGGCTACGTCCCCTACCCGCTCCGCGTGAACCAGGGAGTAGGTAATCGCCTCGTGCAGTCCCGCGCCGATCAGGTGGTGGCGGATCGTCCGGCGCAGCCGCTGGTCGCGGGTAAGCTGCCCCTGCGTGGTCTGGCCGCTCGGCAGGCTGGTCGGAATGTTGTCGTAGCCGTACAGTCGGGCCACTTCCTCCACCAGATCCTCCGGCAGGGTAATGTCGCCGCGGCGGGTCGGCACGGTGACCGTCCAGGTGCTGCCGTTCTGCTCATACGAAAAGCGCAGGCGGTCGAAAATCGCAGAGACGTCCGCCGCGGTCAGCGACGTGCCCAGATGCTGGTTGATTTTTTCCAGCGTAATCGTCACGACGGCCGGCTTCGCTTCGCGGACGACGGCCGAAGCCACCCCCTTGGACACGGCCGCGCCGGACAACTGCTGGATCAGCGCCGCCGCCCGCTCGCCCGCTTCCTGGACGCGCGCCTGGTCGACACCTTTTTCCCAGCGGACGCATCCTTCCGTGCGCATGCCCAGGGTCCGAGCCGTGCGGCGAACCGTCTGCGGCGTGAACCAGGCCGCTTCCAAAATGATTTCCGTCGTCTCGTCGGTGATCTCCGAGTTGGCGCCGCCCATCACACCGGCGATGGCCAGCCCTTTTTCCTCGTCGGCGATCAACAGGGTCTGGCTGTCCAGCGTGCGCTCCTGATCGTCCAGTGTGACCAGCTTTTCCCCGTCCTGCGCCAGGCGCACGACGATGGAGCGGTCTTTTACCTTGGTCGCGTCAAACGCATGCAGCGGTTGGCCGTATTCCAGCATCACGTAGTTGGTCACGTCCACGACGTTGTTGATCGGCCGAATCCCCGCCGCCATCAGGCGGTTTTTCATCCACTGCGGCGAACTGGTGATTTTCGCACCGGTAAAGTGGCGTCCCACGTAGCGGTAGCAGTGATCCTCCGCTTCGATGCGCACGCTCACCGGGTTGTCGCCGCCGTTTTCCGTAACGGCGATCTCCGGCAGCATCACGTCCCGGCCGAGGATGGCAGCCACTTCGTAAGCGACGCCGATCATGCTGAGGCAGTCGGAACGGTTGGGGGTCAGGCCCAGCTCCAGTACGTAGTCGTCCAGCCCCAGGTAGGAGACGGCATCCATGCCCACTTCGGCGTCCTCGGGCAGGACCAGAATCCCTTCCTGCTGGTCTTTGGCCAGCAGCTTGTCATTGAGGCCCAGCTCCTTGGCCGAGCAGATCATGCCCTGCGACTCCACGCCGCGCAGCTTGGACTTCTTGATGTGCAGGCCGCCCGGCAGCTTCGCCCCGATCAGGGCCACCGGCACTTTCTGACCCTGCGCCACGTTGGGCGCGCCGCAGACGATCTGCAGGTCCTCGCCCTGCCCCGCATCCACGATGCAGACGCTCAGGCGGTCGGCGTCCGGGTGCTTGCTGCGCTCCTTGACGTACCCGACCACCACGTTGGAGACGCCGGCGTTGCGCGGCTCCACGGTTTCCACTTCAATCCCGCTTCTGGTCAGCTTTTCCGCCAGCTCGTACGGGGTGATATCGCTCAAATCCACGTATTCCGACAACCATTTGTACGATACCTTCATCTCTGATACGACTCTCCTTTCTAGCCTCGGTTGAACTGCCGCAGGAAGCGCACGTCATTGGTGTAGAAATGACGAATGTCCTCCACGCCGTACTTCAGCATGGCGATGCGCTCCACGCCCATCCCGAAGGCAAACCCGCTCACTTCCTGCGGATCGTAGCCGGCCATCTCCAAGACGCGCGGGTGCACCATGCCGGAGCCGAGGATTTCGATCCAGCCCGTCTGCTTGCAGACGCGGCAGCCGTCTCCGCCGCAGCTGAAGCACTGCAGGTCCACCTCCGCGCTCGGCTCGGTAAACGGGAAGAAGCTGGGGCGCAGGCGGATCTGCTGGTTGGCCCCGAACATCTGGCGGGCAAAGGTGAGCAGAATCCCTTTCAAGTCGCTCATGCCGATGCCTTTGTCGACGACCAGCCCTTCGATCTGCGTAAACTGGTGGGAGTGGGTGGCGTCGTCGTCGTCGCGCCGGTACACCTTGCCCGGGGAAATGATTTTCACCGGGGTCTTGCCGGCTTTTTTCAGCATGGTGCGCGCCTGTACCGGAGAGGTCTGGGTGCGCAGCAAAATGTCCTCCGTCAGATAGAACGAATCCTGCATGTCGCGCGCGGGGTGATCCTTGGGCAGGTTGAGCATCTCGAAGTTGAAGTGATCCGTCTCCACCTCGGGCCCTTCGGCAATTTCAAAGCCCAGTCCGATGAAAATGTCCTCGATCTCTTCGATAATGCGGGAAAGCGGGTGCATGGTCCCGGTCGGAACCGGACGGCCGGGCAGCGTGACGTCCAGCGTTTGCGACGCCAGTTTGGCTGCCAGCGCCGCTTCTTCCAGCGCGGACTGCTTGTCGGCAAACGCCGCTTCCAGCGCCGTGCGCACCTCGTTGACGAGCTGGCCGACGACAGGCCGCTCTTCCGGAGAAAGGCTGCCCATTCCGCGCAGAAGCTCGGTCAGCTCTCCTTTTTTCCCCAGATATTTGACGCGCAGGTCCTGCAGTTGGCCCGCGTCCGCGGCCTGGCCGATCTGGGCCAGCGCCGCCTGTTTTATCTCCTGTAACCGCGTTTGCACGTTGTATCGCTCCTTTTGCTCAAGATTTGCAACCTTCCTGCGGCCCCGTCCGGCTGCGGCTGCCGCTTAAGCCGGGAGGGCCCCGAAAAAAGAAAAACCCGCCCCGAAAAGGGACGAGCTGTTACTCGCGGTACCACCCTTGTTAAGCAGAAGGCTACTTTCCCAAACGATGCCTGGGGAAACCAGACTTCCGCCTCACTTTGGCCATGATAACGGGAATGTCCCGGCTGCTCCTACTGGGCTCGGATCGAGCGGTTCAGAGTGCGGCTCCAGAGTGAATTCGGCAGACATGGCGTTGGGATGCTTTCAGTCTGCGGCATCTCCTCCCTGCAAACGCATGGGGCCTGCGTACTACTCTCTGTCATCGCTTTCCGTTATAATACACACATGTAGGAAAATTATAGCGCAACCCTGGCGAACTTTCAATGATGCAAATCCTGCATGCGTTTCTGCCAGGTTTTACAAAGGGGATATGTCGATGATGGACCACGCATCCGCCCTGTACGACAAGAAATGCTCCTGCCTTCACTGCGGCACCGCCTTTACCACCAAGCGGGTGCGCAGCGGCGCGCTGGCCATGCTCAAGCGGGACAGCGATTTTTGCACCTACTACATGGAACAGTCGCTCAACCCGATTCGCTACACGGTCGCCGTCTGCCCGCAGTGCGGCTTCGCCTTTACCGACCAGTTCGCTCCCCGTCTCTCCCCCGCCCACAAGAAGCTGGTGGCGGAACGGATCGCCGCCAAGTGGACCCGCAAAGACCTTGGCGCCGAGCGCAGCCCCGCCGAAGCGATCGCCGCCTACAAGCTGGCCATTTACGCCGCCGAGCTGACCGGCCAGGCGCATTCCGTCAAGGCCGGGCTGTATCTGCGGCTGGCCTGGCTGTACCGGTTTGAGGGCGATGCGGAGGAGCAGCGCTGCTTGCAGCAAGCCGTGGACGAATACGAGCAGTCGTACATCCACTCCGACTACGCCCTGGGCGACAAGGACATGTCGGAAGTGCGCCTGCTCTACCTGATCGGCGAGCTGATGCGCCGCGTCGGACAGTATGACAAGGCGATCCACTATTTTTCCAAAGTCCTGGGATTTCGCGGCCGGACCATCGAAACCGGGATGCTGCAGATGGCCCAGGATCAATGGGCCCAGGCCCGCGACGAACACAAGCGGCAGCAGCAGAAGCGCGAGCAGCCGACGGCGGTCGACTAACTCTACCTGCGCCGTCTGCGCTGCGCCTCGTAGACGAGGATGCCGGCGGCGACCGCCGCATTGAGCGATTCCGCCCGGCCGTACAGGGGAATGTGCACGAACCGGTCGGCCGCTTCGCTCATGGCGCGGGAGACGCCCCGCCCCTCGTTGCCGATCACGATTGCCGTTTTGCCGGCGTAGTCAGCCTCGTCGTACGCGAGGCTGTTTTCTTGCAGGGAGGAGACGAGAACCTGCGCGCCCTGCCGCTTCAATTCGGCGGCGGCCTCCGGCAGCGGCCGGGAAAAGACGGGCAGACGGTACAGCGCCCCCATCGTGGCCCGCACCACTTTGCCGTTGTACAGATCGACGCTGCCTTTGCCGAGGATCACCGCGTCGACGCCGGCCGCTTCCGCCGTGCGCAGCATGGTGCCGAGGTTGCCCGGGTCCTGAATCTCGTCCAGCATCAGCAGCAGGTAATCGCGGTTTGCCGCCGCCTGCAGCCATGCATACCAGTCGTGCCCCGTCTTTTTCACCTCGGCGACGATTCCCTGCGGCGTCTTCGTCTCCGACAGCTTGGCCAATACGGCCGCAGAAGCGGGAATCACCTGAACCTCCCCTGCGCGCTTGTCAATCGCCCGCCGGCAGGCCGGGTCCATCTCCCGGCTGCTGTCGTACAGGACGGTGATCACCTCCGCGCCGCTGTTCAGGGCCTCCTCCACCAGATGGGCCCCTTCGACGAGAAACCGCCCCTGCTCGTCCCGCCCTTTTCGCTCCAGCAGGTGGTACAGCCGCTTTACCAGGGGGTTGTGCACCGATTGAATCACGTCGTGCCGCATCGTTTACGCCTGCTCCTCAAACGCTTTCAGATGTTTGTTGTTGCCGATGACGACCAGCACGTCTCCGTACTGGATCACCTCGTCCGGACTGGGGGCGATGTTGAACTTCTCGCCGCTCTTGATGGCGATGACGTTCACTTCGTAGCGGGCGCGGATGTCCAGTTGGCGCAGCGTCTTGCCCACCATCCTGGACGAGACCACCACTTCGGCCACGCTGTAATCCTCCGCCAGCTCGATAAAGTCAAGCACATTGGCGGAAATCAGATTGTGGGCGACGCGCACTCCCATGTCCCGTTCGGGGAACACCACCCGGTCCGCTCCCACTTTGTACAGCACCTGCCCGTGCCGCTCGTTCTGCGCTTTGGCGACAATCTTTTTCACGCCCAGTTCCTTGAGGATCAGCACGGTCAAAATGCTGGCCTGAATATCGGCCCCGATGGCGACGACGACCACGTCGAAGTTGCGGATGCCGATTTCCTTCAGCGCCCGCTCGTCGGTCGAATCGGCGGCGACGGCGTGGGTGACGTACTGGATGTTCTCGTTGATGCGCTCCTCGTTTTCGTCGATTCCCATCACTTCATAATCCATCTCATACAGGGTCCGGGCCACGCTGGAACCAAACCGGCCCATCCCGATGACGGCAAACTGCTTTGACATGCTTCTTCCACTCCTTATGTTGTGGCCACACGACCGCAAACGTCCTGTCCGGGCAGCCCCCATCCGGGGCACCCGCAGCGTCGTTTTCAATACCAAGCATTATACCACAACGCTTCCATCGGCTACAAAACGGGTATGAGCCGCCGATGCGGGACGAATACTATAGGCGCAGCCATCACGACAAGAGGGGTGTATGTCCGCCATGAACATTGCCGCACTCAATCTGCGCCAAGCGATCATGTACAAAATGCAGGGCTCCGATGCCAACGACGTGCAGGAAACGATCACCGACGCGATCGCAAGCGGCCAGGAAAAAACCCTGCCCGGTCTGGGCGTGCTGTTTGAAGTGCTGTGGCAAAACAGCGATCAAGCGGCCCGGCAGAGCATGGTGCAAACAATCGCCGACCATCTGCCGAAACAGGCAAACCCGCCGGTGTAGGGCCGTCTGGACCGGTGCCGGGCCAGTGGGAGAGACGCTGCCGTCTCTCCCTTTTGCATTTTCCGCTCTACTGCGTTTCCATGCCGAGACGGCGCAGCTTGATGATGTATTCCACCTGAATGGGAAAGTTGGGAAATTCCTTGTTCCAATCGTGCTTTTTCCAGTAGTCGTGGTAGTGGTGGGCGCGCAGGGACGAGCCAAGTTTGAGCACATCGCTGCGATACTCTTTTTGCAGGATGCGGATCAGATTGCGGGCCCGCTTTTCCATCTCCTGCTTGATCAGCTTCTGCATCTCCTGGATATACGCTTTCGGATCCATCTGGAGGGGCTTGGTCATCTCAACGATGTCCCCCTGCAGCTCAACCGTATAGCGTGCCCCGTGTGTGTCATGATGGGTCTGGCCGCTGCTGCCGTAGTGTTCGAGGACGTGAAGCTTTGTGGAGATGAAATGCGGACGGAACGTGACAAACTCCCCCTTGTAACCGGGCATCGGAATGACAACGTCGCCGCCCTTTTCCTTGTTGCGCAGCTGCAGCAGCACCCATGACTGCATGTCGTTCAGCACCCCCACCATTCGTTGGCCGCTAAACACGGCCAATCCGATCCACTTCACCTGGTCGGCGCTTGCCTCGACGTAATTCAGGTACGGATTCATCGTTTTGTTTGACGTCTGGATGAAGTAATCACCAAGTGTCTGGTCCGGAATGATCTCCAATTTTGAGCCACTTTCGATCAAGTCCATCAGGTACACGACCGGGACCTGCACCAGCTTCGGCTTGATCTTCAACAGGGTGGACGCCTCCCCCTTGACGATGATCGGCCACATCAGCCGGCGGATTTGCGGATCGCGGCGGAAGCTGTCCATGATGTGCCGCATCCCCTTCCGGGCGACCTCTTCGCTGATCGCCAGCACGCGCGTATGGCCGATAAAGAGCCGCTGGTTCAGCCGCCGCTGCAAGTTGCTCATGGCGTCGAGCATGGTTCGCCCGGTGACGCTCATGATTTTGACCACGTTTTCGCTGGTTCCGCCGCCTTTGCCGCCGCTGCCGATGATTTTGATCGGGATGGGGATCTGCACGGTCACCCGGTACAATTCCTCCTTGCCCGGGACGGCGTCGACCGCGATGGCGACGACGGACGTCCGCTCCTCCAGTTCCCGTCGGTCCCAACAGCCGGTCAGCATCGTCACAGCCGCAAACAGGCAGACGGCGCGCCGCCATCCGTTACCCATGCAGATTCCCTCCCTTTGGCGGCTCCCGCCGCATGCCGCGGACAACCAGCACGATCCAATGCAGGATGGGAATTCCCAAGGCAACGATCATGCCGAAAGAGGACATGTAATTGGCGAACGTAAAGATTTCCACGATGTTTTGCGGCCAGAGCGCGATAAAAAACAGCGGAATGAGCAAAACCCCCGAACTGACCCGCTGAAACGCCACTCCTCTGCCAAGAAGCTGCCGCAGGCCGAGGATAAACGCGTAGTAGACATTGGCCACGGTGGTGAAGACCGCCGCCACCCACACCGCCAAAAACGCCGACTCCAGCCGCTCCAGGATCAAGCCCGGCACCTTGGTCGTCTTGACCAATTCCAACGTCGGCCAGGTGACCTTTTGCAGTTCCTCGTAACCAAACACGGAAATGCCCACCACCACGATCAAGGTGTAGACGACGACGGCAATCCCGATGCCGAACATCCCCGCCTTTACCTTGTTCGAGTTTTGCTGCGCGAACGCGTAAAAGATCAGCATGATCTCGTAGCCCTGATACGAGTACCCCGCCTCCAGCGCTCCCTTCACAATCGAATGGACAGGCGTCCGAAGCAGCGGCAGCAGATTGTTCCACTCCGCCTTTTGAAAGGAGACAATGGCGATAAACAGGACGGGAAAGACAATCAGCGGAAGCAGCAGTTCGTTGACGCGGACGACCACTTCCTCGTCGTGCTGGCACAGGAGAAAAGCGAGCACGAACATGGAGATGATGATCACTTCAAGCGGCGTGTCCAGTAAAACCGCGGTCACCACCACCTCTCCGAAAATCCGCGACGTGATCGCCGTCGTCACGTACACGATCAGCAGGAAGACCAGCACAAGCGGAAAGCTGATCCATCTTCCCAACCGCGGCCGGGCCGATGAACCAAAAACAATCGGACTGTACTGGACGAAGGTCATGCCGGGAAAACGGTGGCTCAGCCTGGCGATCATCCAGATGGCGAAAAAAGCGGGAAGTGAGCCCAACAGCGGAGAAATCCAGCCCGCTTCGTACAAGACCGAGGTGGCCGTACGCGGCAGGGTGAGCACGCCGACGCCGATCAACGTGCTGGTGATCAGCGCGGTTTGCTGCCACAGGGAGTACGTACAGTTCCCTTCCGGCGCGACAGATCGGTTCATCCGCCTCTCCCCCCTCCCTGCCGTATCTCATCCGGCGGGCGAAACATGGAGGGCCGCCGCTTCATCGACGTCAGCGGAGCGCGTATCACCAGGTCGCGCATGCCCTTCAGTTGGAGCGGGCTGATCGGCGACATGTACGGCACGCCGAACGACTTCACCGACGAGAGGTGGATGATGATCACGATCAAAAACAGCATGATCCCGTACAGGCCGAACATGCCGGCCAAAATCATCAGCGGAAAGCGCAGCATCCGGATGGCAATCGCCGAACTGTAGTTGGGAGAGGTAAACGAGCCAATGGTGGTCATCGCGACGATGATCACCATGATCGGACTGACCAGTCCGGCGGTAACGGCCGCTTCGCCCACGACCAGCGCTCCGACGATGCCGATCGTCGGCCCGATCGGCCCGGGCAGGCGGATGCTCGCTTCCCGCAGGATCTCAATCGCCACCTCCATGACCATCGCCTCGACCAGAGAGGGAAACGGCACAGTGGACCGGCCCGCCGCCATCGCAATCACCAGGCGGGACGGAATCATTTCTGGGTGAAACGAGCTGAATGCGATGTACAGCGAGGGCAGCATCAGCGCCACGATAAAGCTGATGACCCGGATCAGGCGAAGACAGGTGGCGATGTAAAACCGTTCGTAGTAGTCTTCCGGGCTTTGGTAAAACTGCGAAAACAAAGCCGGCGCAATCAGCGCAAACGGCGTCCCGTCCACCAGAATGGCCACTTTTCCCTCCAGCAGGCTGGCCACTACTTTGTCGGGCCGCTCCGTGCTCTGCAGCTGCGGAAACGGCGACCAGGGCCGGTCTTGAATCAATTCTTCGATGTACCCGCTTTCCAGCACCCCGTCGATGTTGATGGCTTCGATCCGCCGCTGGATCTCGTAAACGATCCCCGGATCGGCGAGGCCGTCCACGTACATCACATAGATGTCCGTCTGCGTCCGCTGACCGACGATCAGGTGTTTGAGCCGCAGATTCGAGTCTTTCAACCGAAAGCGGATCAGCGCGGCGTTGGTGGAGAGCGTCTCACAGAAACCGTCCCGCGGCCCCCTGACCACCGCTTCCGTCTGCGGTTCGTCTACACTCCGCCTGTCCCAGCCGCGCGTGTTGTTCAAAAAGGCGTGCCGCTGCCCGTCCAACAGCAGCACCGAACAGCCGGACAAAATGTTGCGGATCACCTGCCGCAGCCGGTCGGTCGAATCCAGTTCGTTTGCCGCCGGCTCGTCGTAGGTGATGCCGGTCGTCGTCATGTAGCGGATGATAAAATCGCTGATGATATTCCGGTCGACCATGCCGTCGATAAACAGGATGGCGGCGTCAGACCCGTTTCTGACCCGAAACCGGCGGACGACCAGATCGTCGCAGTTGCCCAACTGCTGCTCGATCAAGGAGAGGTTTTCCTTCAGACTGGTGGACAGTTGGACATCCGGTACGCCCTCCATGCTCTTGTTTGCATGCTGCTGCAGCGCCGCGTCACGCATCTGCGCCTTTCGCCGTTCCCATGCTTTCCAGAATGGTTTCACCGCTCTCCCCCCTGTCGGTCCAAATGTACGGATAGTTTGCCCAAAAATGGATGGAACACGCAGGGAGTCTGCCCGAAAGCCGATTTTTGCCCGGACGCGGCATGCAAAAAAGCCGCCCCTGTTTGGCAGGAGCGGCTTCGACAACCCTGTTGCCTATCGGTTGAACAGCCAGAAAACAATCAGAACGATCTGAAATGCGCAGCAGAGCGGCACCACCGTCATGAACAAGGCATGCCGGGTCTTGTGGCGCCACGCCAGCATGCCCAACAGCGCGCCCGCTCCGCCGCCCAACAACGCGGTCAGCAGCAGGCTCGCTTCCGGGACGCGCGGTCCGCCCCGCCGCGCGGAGCGCTTGTCCGCGGCCATCAGGCCCGCGGCGTACACGTTCAGCACCAGCAGCCCCGCTGCGGCAAGCGGCAGACGCGTCAGCCACCAGCCGCACAGAACGAGCAGCCAGCCCGCCGCCCATACCCCGTTGCGGCGCTGCCTGTGCGCTTTCAACCATTGATGATACATGCGTTTATTCCCCTTTTGCCCGAAAGGAGCGGCCGGCTAGAAAAAAGCGGCGAACGGCCCACCCCGCGACGAGCAGCGCGATCACGACGAACAGGGCGCAGAACCCGTAGGAGCGGATCATCGCCACGACCACATCCACGTTTTTCCCGAACACGTAACCAATGAGATAAAAAAGGATCGTCCACAACAGCCCGATCGGATAGGACAGGAACGCATAGCGGCGATAGGTCATTCCGCCCATGGCAACAATGTAGGGAACCACGTGGCGAACGACGGGAAACAGATAGCTGAAGCAGAGGGCAAACGTCCCGTACTTTTCCACGAGAGCGGTGGAGCGCTCCACCGTATGCCTCATCTTCTCGCTCTTTGACAGCCACTGCAGGATCGGCCGGCCGAAAAACTTCCCCAGCAGGAACCCAATCGTCAATCCGGACGCCACGCCCAGGTAGCCGGCAAGAAACCCATAGACAGGGTCCAGCAGCGCCATGGACGCCAGAAACCCGCCGGTAGCCACGACCAGCTCGTCGGGGATCGGCAAACCGACAATGCCCAGCCAGAGCAAAAAGAAGATGGCCGCATATCCGTATTGCTCGATGATCGACATCAGCATGTTGATTTCCATGACGCAAAATCCCCTATCCTCGCCACTCGGCGGCTTTCTTACCTGGCCATTGCCGGCAACGTTTCCATTCACGCAACCTTTTTTGAATACGGATCGGCGCGAAAAAAGTTACGCGCGCACCGCCATCCCGTCCGCAGGCTGCCGCGGATGAGCTTTCCTTATTCTAGCAGTTTATATGCTGAAGCACTACCGCAATCCTGTTGTTTTTTCGCCAACTTTTTGTATTCTGCCCCGTTTTTGCCCGCTTACACCAATCCGCTCGCAGCGGCCGCCCGTCTGACCACGACAAAGTCGTTCTCCCGTCCGTCTTCGTACGGAAAATAAACCACCAGGACGAAGTCGCCTTCCACCAGTTCACCCGACTTGATCCACGTCTCAATGTCAAAGCTGACGCCGGCCGACAGCGTGTGCTTGAAGTAGTCCTTTTGCTGCGCCGCATGCCGGGCAAAGTCTGGGCGGAGATCCTCCAGCCGCTCGTGCACCGCCTCAAAGGCTGCCTGCATCTCCCGTTTGTCCAGCACGTCGTCCCACCACAGCTTGCGCGGACGGTGCTTCTGCTTGCGCAGGTAGTCAAACTTCATCAGGCTGATCACGTGGTCGAGCCGCTCCACCTCCCGCGTCTCCAGGAAGCGGCGCAGCCGCACAAACAGGTCTTCCAACTGGTGGCCGATCCGGCTCCAGCCCTGCTCTTCCCAAAAATCGCCAAACGCCTGGAAGAAATCAAACGGCGTCTCGAAGCAGCGGGTCACCAGCCATTCCAGCGTGGTATCCATGCGGTGGGCGTTCCAGTATTTTTCCAGCACATCCTCCACCCGCTTGATCCGCTGGATGTCGGCGAACGACAGGACGTTGTTGCCGAGAATCTCGTACGGCGCCTCGTCCATGAAAATGTAGCCGTGGTTGGCCGCCCGCGCGCGGACGCCGGTGCCGCGCAGCATTTTCAAAAAGCCGAGCTGCAGTTCCTCGGGGCGCAGCGCAAAGACGTCGTTGAAGGTCTTGCGGAACGACTGGTAATCCTCCTCCGGCAGACCGGCGATCAGATCCAGGTGCTGGGCGATTTTGCCCGACTGCTTGATCCGGGTGACGGTGTGGGCCAGACGGTCGAAGCGCTGAATCCGCTGGACCAGCCGGTTGGTCTCGTCGTTGGTGGACTGGACGCCGATTTCAAAGCGGAAAATGCCCGGCGGCGCGTTTTCGGTCAAAAAGTCGAGCACGTCGGCGCGCAGGATGTCGGCGGTGATTTCAAACTGAAAAATCGTGCCGTTGTGGTTGTCGATCAAAAACTGAAAGATTTCCAGCGCGTACTTTTTGTTGATGTTAAACGTGCGGTCGACGAACTTGATCGTCTTGACGCCGTGCCGGATCAGCCGCAGCAGGTCGGCCTTCACCCGCTCCAGACCGAAATAGCGCACGCCGTCTTCAATCGACGACAGACAGTACTGGCATTTGAACGGACAGCCGCGGGACGCTTCAAAGTAGACGACGCGGTTGTTCAGTTCGTCCAGGTTGTCCGCGTACGGCGACGGGATCGAGTCCAGGTTTTCGATCTGCGCCCGGGGGGCGGTAAAGCGCACGTGCTCCCCTTCGCGGTAGGCAATCCCGGCCACGTCCCGCAGGCGGGGCGGCTCCCCTGTCCGGCGGGATTCGGCGTAGACCTGCAGCAGTTCCAAAAACGTCTGTTCTCCCTCACCGATGACGATCACGTCAAACTCCGGATGCTTTTTCAACCACTCGTCGGCGTCGTAGGTCACCTCCGGCCCGCCCAGCACCACCGGCAGGTCGGGCCGCACCTTTTTCAGGTTGCGGATCACGTCGATCGTCTCGCGGATGTTCCAGATGTAACAGGAAAAGGCGGCAACGTCGGGCTGCCGCTTGTAGATGTCGGCGACGATGTTGAGCGTCACGTCGTTGATGGTGTATTCGACCAGCTCGATGTCGGGAAACGACGGCTGGGCGTAGCTTCGCAAGTAACGCAGCGCCAGGGAGGAGTGAATGTACTTGGCGTTCAGCGTAGACAGTAAAATCTTCATGTGTCTGTCGACTCTCCTTGAAATACGTGCTTCTTCTATCCGTAACCGTAACACAAGCCGCCGGCAGCGGCAAATGAAGATCCTGGGCCCCGGCGGCCCCTCCCGCCTACTTGTTCAGTTCCCGGACGACGTGCCCCAGCTCGGGCACGATCAATCGGGTCATCGCCAGCCGCACCGCGCCGGTGGAGCCGGGCGTGGAAAAAATCGCCTTTCCCTTCCGGGTGCCGGCAATGGCCCGGCTCAATATCGCCGCCGAACCGATGTCCTCGGTGTAGCTGAGCATGCGAAACAGTTCGCCAAACCCGGGCATTTCCTTTTCCAGCAGCCTGGACACGGCCTCAAACGTATTGTCGCGCGGAGAGATGCCGGTGCCGCCGTTCAGCAGGATCACCTGCACCTCCGGATGGGTGATCCCGGCTTCGATCGCCGCCTCCACCTCCGCCGGCTCGTCTTTGACGATCCGGTACAAGATCGCGGCATGGCCGGCCTCCTCCAAGAGTTCCTTCATCAGCTTTCCGCTTTTGTCCGTCTCCTCCGTGCGCGTGTCGGAAACGGTGATCACCATGCAGCCCACCCGTTTGGGGGCTTCCGCTTTATGTTCCTGTGTGCTCATCGCCACTCTCCTCTCCTGTCCTGGCAGGCTGTTGTTCTCCCGGTTGGGAAAAAAGAACGGTCGCCGCTTGACCGGAACGCGCCGGTCTCGTCTGAAGCCATGATACCATGTACCGGGAAGCCTATCCAGTCAGGAGCGGGAGACCCTATATATACCCTTTCCCCGGCCGCATCCGCTATAATGAGAAAATCGAGAGACGGACGAAACGGACAAGGGAGCACGATAACGATGGCGAATCGTCCTTTTTTTGCGTTTCACTTTCACAAACGGTCGAACACACCGCTCTACGTCCAGTTGGCCGAACAACTGCGGACGGCTCTCCTGCGGGGCGCATTTCTTGTCGGCGGGGGGCAGTTGATCTCGCTTCGGGAAATGAAAGCGGTCAGCGGCTGTTCGCTGGAAACGGTCAAAAAAGCGTACGATCACCTCGTGGCGGACGGATGGCTGGAGGCGGTGCACGGCGAAGGCGAGACAGGCGCGGGACTGCACACGACTGCCGCTGACCGACATTCCGCTCGCTTCGCTGGTTGACTCGACGCCCCAGCCGGGAGCAGAGCTGATGCGGCGGCTGCGCGCCGCTTTCTACGAGAGCGTGGGCGTGCTGCTGGATCGACCCGACGAAAAAAAAGCGCGCCGCTCGCAAGCGGCGGAGGTGTTTGCCGGCCATTTGGCCCGGCGCGGCATCCCGCACGGGCCGGAACGGCTGCTGCTGTTCAACCGCAGCGTCAGCGGCTTTTCTTTCCTGGTCCAACAGGTCATGAAACGGACTGACGTCGTGTACGTCGAAGCGTACAGCTATCCCGTGTTTATGGCCATGCTGCGGCACAGCGGCATCGAGGTCCGGGCGATCCGGCTGGACGACGAAGGGATCTGTCCCGACGCGTTGGAAGCGGCGCAGCGGGAACAGCCGGCCGACTGGCTGATGGTCAACCCGCACCACCACTTTCCGACCGGCCTCAGCTACTCGCCGAGGCGGAAGCGGTATCTGTTGGAATGGGCGGAACGGCACGGCGTCCGCCTGCTGGAAAACGATCATCACGGCGACCTCTGGTTTCGCCGCCCCGGCCGGACGCTGTACCGGATGGCGGCGGAGGCGGGCAGTCCGGTTCCGGTCTACTACCTCCATTCCTTTTCCAAGACCCTGGCTCCCGACGTGCAGCTGGGCGTGCTCGCTCTGCCCTGGACCATGGGCGGCGAAGAGCGGGAGCGGCTTCGCCAGCTCGTCACCCTCATGGGGGCCGAACCTCCCCTGGTGGTGCTGGAGGCGGCCGCCCGGCTGCTGGCCGATCCGTGGTTTGCCGAGGTGTATCTGCCGGAGCGCCGGGCCTTGTTTTCATCCCGCTGGCAGTGTCTCCTGCAGGAACAGCGGCAGGCGCTGCCCAAACATGCCCGCATCCTGCCGATCAGCGGCGGGCTGAACACCTGGATCGAATGGGGGACGGCCAGTCCGCTCGCCGCCAGCCAGGAAGCACGAATCGTCTCCCTGCTGCGCGAGGAAGGACTGGAGCTGATGCCGGGCCAAGCTTTTCGCCTGCCGGACGAACCGGTCGGCATCGTCCGCCGCCCCGCCGTTCGGTTTCCGCTCTCTCCGCTGGATGAGCGGGAGCTGAAACACTGGCTGCACCGGCTGGGAGCAGCGATGCTCCGTTGATCGGTGCGAATAAGCCTGTTTTCTTTTCCAGCGGTCTCCATTATACTTACAACATCTGACGCCATACTAGTAAGGAAAGAATCTCCTGTGTGGCTCACCAGAATCGGACAAAATTGAGGTATGATTGCGCATGATTCAGAAAATCATGGAAAAACTGCACCTTGACCCTCCCAAGACGCTGGTGCTTGGCTTCGCCCTGATCATTCTCCTGGGCACCACGCTGCTGACGCTGCCGTCCGCCACCGTCAACGGACAGGGGCTTCCCTGGCTGGACGCGCTGTTCACAGCCACGTCGGCCACCTGCGTAACCGGGCTGGTGGTGGTGGACACCGGCACGACCTTTACGCTGTTCGGCCAGCTCGTCATCCTCTCCCTGATCCAGGTCGGCGGGCTCGGCTTCATGACGGTTGCCACCTTTTTTGCCCTGCTGATGCGCAAGCGGATTTCGCTGCGCGAACGCCTGCTGCTGCAGGAGTCGCTCAATCTGGTCTCGATCGAAGGCATCGTCCGGCTGGCCAAAATGATCATCATCTTTTCCGCCTTGGCCGAAGCCATCGGCGGTCTGATCCTGGGGCTCCGGTTCTCGTTTGACATGCCGCTCGGCAAAGCCTTTTATTTCGGACTTTTTCACGCCATCTCCAACTTCAACAACGCCGGCTTTGACCTGATGGGCGACTTCTCCAGCTTCACCCGCTACGTGGAGGATCCGGTCGTAAACCTGGTCCTCTGTTCGCTGATCGTATCGGGAGGGATCGGGTTTATCGTCGTCAGCGAAGTGTACGAGTACCGCCGCACCCATCGGCTGTCGCTGCACACGAAAGTGGTGCTGTCCACGACCGCCGCGCTGATTGCGGTCGGGGCCGTGCTGATTTTCCTGCTGGAGTACACCAACCCGAAAACCCTGCAGCCGCTCTCCCCGCTGGGCAAGGTGCTGGCCTCGCTGTACCAGTCGATCACGCCCCGCACGGCCGGCTCCAATACGCTGAACATCGGCGACATGCGGCAGTCGTCGCTGTTCCTCATCATCGTGCTGATGTTTATCGGGGCTTCTCCCGGGTCGACAGGCGGCGGGATCAAGACGACCACGTTTGCCACGCTGATCGGGGCCGTGATCGCGCAGATCAGGGGGAAAGAGGATGTCATCTTCTACCGCCAGCGCATTTTGCCGCACATGATTTACAAATCGCTGACGGTCACCATCAGCGGGCTGTTCGTCGTGATGGCCGTAACCATGGCCCTCTCCATCACCGAAGCGGGGGCGGAGTTTCAGATGATTCTCTTTGAGGTGACGTCCGCTTTTGCCACCACGGGACTGTCGATGGGATTGACGCCGATGCTGTCGCCCATCGGCAAAATCCTGATCGTGCTGACCATGTTTGCCGGACGGGTGGGGCCGCTGACCATCGCCTTTGCCCTGGCCCAGCGGAAACAAAAGGAATACTACCGCTACCCGAAAGGCAAGATCATGATCGGGTAAACGCAGCAAGAAAGGCACCGTCCAACCAGCGAAGTTGTACGGTGCCCTGCTTTTTTCTAGAAGCCCCACCAGTAACGGTGCATCCCGCTGGCGTATTGGGTGGCAAGCGTTTGGCGGAACGAGCTCTGCGCCAGTTTGGACGCGTCGGATGCGTTGGAGATGAAACCGGTCTCGCCCAGTGTCGCCGGCATGTTGGTATAGGTCAGCACGTAGTACGCATATTCTTTCACCCCTCTGGGATTGGCAAAGGAACTTTTCAATTGGTTGTACGTTTCCGTAGCCAATCGCTTGCCGTTTACCGATCCGGGGTACGCGTACGTTTCGACTCCGTTGGCCGAAGCGTCTGTCGCGGCATTGATGTGCATGGAGACGAAGAAGTCGGCATTTTGGGCGTTGGCAAATGACGTCCGGCTGGACAGCGAAACGGTTGTGTCGGAGCTTCTCGTCATGTACACCGTGGCCGGATAATTGGCCACAATGTAGTTCTTGGCCCGAAGACCGATGTCCAGCGTCAAGTCCTTCTCTTTCAACCCGTTGCCCACCGCGCCCGGGTCGTCCCCGCCATGCCCGGGGTCGATGACGATGACAGGATTGGCGGCCAGTTGGAATGATTCCTTGTCAAAGACGCGCTTGTCCGCTTCCTCCCGCTTTTGCGGGTCGTAGTTGTGCGGGGCGGGCTCGCTGTCCCACGCGGGTTCGTCGGCGATTTCCCTCTCGGCAAACGCGGGAGCGGCAGCCGCCAAACTGCTCACAACGAGTGTGGAGACCAGCAGTTTTGACCATTTCATACCCAATCTCTCCTTTACTGGTTTTTTCTATACGAAACGACTTTTCGTCTCGGATAGACTACGCATGCGGTTGGAAAAACAGCTGCAGCCGTACAGGCAGATCACTCCAGAACGCCCAAAACCGATTCTTTTTCAAATTTTCCGGAAATACCCGGTACGGATTTGCCCTTTTCTGCTCCTCCAGCCATTTCCCGTACACCGCCGATTCTTTCTCCAGATAGAGGGCCCGGTAGATCTTCCCCCTCACTTCCGCAAGGCTTTGCGTCTTGGCCGGCATCGTCTCAACCGGCAAAAACCAATACGTCCACTGTTCGTAGACGACCGGACCGACGACCTGCTTCACGGGCGAGCGAAACACGGCATCAGCAGCAGCTTCGCCGACATTCGCGGACAGCTCGGATTGCGAAACCCATTCATAGAATCCGGCCCGTCCCTCCAGGTCGCTGCCGTATTCTTTTAATAGGGAGGGAAAACGTTCTGTGGTGATGGTTTTCAGCTTGTCCATCCACGGCTTGTCATCTTGTCCAGCCCGGACGTAATAGATGGTGCGCAGTTCGGGAATGCGAAACGACTCGAGGTGGTCCCGGTAGTAGCTGTTCACTTCTTCCTCGGTCACCGTGATCTCCCCGGTTACCCTCCGCTTCACTTCAAACCCGATCAGGGCCCGCCGAATGTTCGTGACGCTGTCCGCTTCCGTCATGTTCATCTGCCGCAGTGCTTGTTCGCGCTCCTCTTTCGTGCTCCCCAACTGCTTCATGTGTTCGTCGATGAAACGCTGGTCAATCTGGACGCCCATTTGTCTCCCCTTGTAGAGAACCAATTCTTCCAAACTGCGCTGTTCCAGCAGCCTTTCCTCCTCTTCCGGCGTGTGCGGCCTCCCTTGAAAATAGAGGGGTTTGATCCTTTCCCAATCGTCTTTGCGGAAGATTTGATCGCCGGCAACAAAGAGAAGAGGCTGGTACACCCCCATCGCGTAGATCAGCATCGCTGTCAGCGACAGGAATGCCGCGTACAGAGGAAGCCATTTCTTGCGCGGTTTCATCCGATCACCTGCACCCTGATATGGATAAAATTAAGCAATCAGTAAAAATATACCTAATCCCATAGTAACAGAAGTTTCCAATTTTAGGAATACATATTTTTGAATATTGTTTATTTTCTTTCTTTTTAGGGGCGGAAAAGGGTGACGCACCTCCGAAAGCAGAACATGCAGCCTTCTTCTCGTGAAGAGGCTGCATGTTCCTGTAACGGGTGTGGCCCTCCTCCTCAGCCCATCGGCCGAAGAGACGGGGTTTTTCGCGCGGTCATGCGGCCGGCCAGCAGTGCGGCCGCGCTCCACAGACCGCTCACGTACAGCGGATCGATGCCGGTGGTGGGCAACAGCCACCACGCCCAGGCGAGCGCGAGCAGCGGCGCTCCCCAGACCGCCAGGACCGCCCAACGCCGCTCCACCGGCGAAATGTGAAAGAGGTAGAACAGCACCGGAAAGAAGATCGTCACGCCTCGGAGCGTCATGGCCAAAAACGCCCAGTGCAAGATCAGCGCGTTTTCGTCCAGGCAGACCAGCGCGTAGGCGACCGCGATGACGCCCAGGATCAGCGCCCGGGACAGGCGCAGCCTGCTCTCCTCTGAACGGAACCGGGCGGTGTAGCGCTGGATCACGTCCCGGTTGAGGATCGTGGCGATGCTCAGCGCAAGCGCCGCCCCGGTCATCACGACGGACAGGAGAATAACGGCATAAGCGGCACCCGCCAGCCAGGACGGCGCATGGGTCAGGAAAAACATCGGAACGGCCTCGCGCGGCGCCAGCTCGGGGTGGGTGTCGTGCATGTACAGGCCGATCCAGGCGCTGACCAGGCCGATGAGGATGATGACCAGACCGGCCGCGACAGAACCGCTGCGCGCCTCTCGTTCACTGCGGCTCGCAAAGATGGGCTGCAGATAGGCCTGCGTGGAAAAAATCCCCACGATCATCGCCGCTCCCTGCACCCATCCCAGCCCGGCCTCGGGAACCACCAGGGAAAGGCGCCCCTGCTGCCACCAGCGGACGATCGTCTCTCCGCCCAACTGCCCCCACAGCCAGGCACCCGTTCCCAGCAGGAGGAGGATCAGCATAACCGTTTTCAGCGTGCCGACGATACTCGCTCCCATAAATCCCCCGGCCAGCACGTAGGCGAAGATCAGCGCGGCGGGAATCAGCGCCAGCAGCGGCAGCGGAGCCTTCCAGAAGACGGAGACAAACGGCAGGGCGGCCAACAACTGCGCGATCACCTGGATAAACATCCCCAGCGAGAGAAACAGGCTGGCCCCAAGCTGGGCCCGTCCGCCATACTGCGTGCCGATCAGCTCGGGCAGCGTTTCCACCTGCAGCCGGAGAAAGCGGCCGGCACACAATCCGAGCAGGATGACAGCCACCCCGCCCCCCAGCGTAAACCACACGGCGGCCAGTCCGTGCCGGAAAGCAAGCTCGCCCGTGCCGACAATCGACGTGCCGCCGACAAATCCGCCGACGAGCGCCCCGGCCACCATCCCCGCCGACAGGGAACCGCCGGCGTTGCTGAAGTCGCTGCTGCGGCGAACGGATCGTTTGGCGATCAGGCCGGCAGCGATCGTACACGCCAGAATGGCGACAAAACTGAGAAGAAAGCCAAGCGAAGACACGATGCCACCTCTTTTGCACAAGTCACGAAATTGCGACTCATTCTATGAATGATTGTAGTATATGACGAGAACGGGTACAGTGACAAGCGGAAACCGTCCGGCCTGAGGACAGAACAAACCGCCAATCGTGGTAAGGAAAGACCCTGCCCTCCGTCCAATCCGTCGGACGGAGAAACAGGGTCTTTTTTGGGTTCTGTGTTCTTATCGGGAAATGGCTTGGCTTTGGAGCGCTTCGCGGACCAGGCGGCCCATCTCCGCCGTGCCGATCGCCCGGCTGCGGTCGGCGGCGATGTCGCCGGTGCGATGTCCCGCCTCCAGCACCGACCAGACCGCCCGCTCCACCGCGTCCGCCGCCGCGTCCATCCCGAACGAGAGGCGCAGCATCATCGCCGCGGAGAGAATCGTCGCCAGCGGATTGGCTATGCCCTGGCCGGCGATGTCCGGCGCCGAACCGTGAACCGGTTCGTACAGCCCGAAGCTGCCTTCCGCCAGGCTGGCCGACGCCAGCATGCCGATCGAGCCGGTCAGCATCGCGGCCTGGTCGCTTAGAATGTCACCGAACATGTTTTCCGTGACGATCACGTCAAACTGCTTGGGCGCGCGAACGAGCTGCATCGCGCACGCGTCCACCAGCATGTGGGACAGCTCCACATCGGGGTAGTCGGCCGCCACGCGTTCGGTCACCTTGCGCCACAGGCGGGAGCTTTCCAGGACGTTGGCCTTGTCGACCGAGACGAGGCGCTTCTGCCGCTTGCGGGCAATGTCAAAAGCCACTCGTACAATGCGCTCGATCTCCGCTTCGTGGTAGATGCACTGGTCTTCCGCCACTTCGCCGTTCGGCCCGTCATAGCGCTTTTTCTCGCCGAAGTAAATGCCGCCGGTCAGCTCCCGGACGACGATCAGATCGACGCCGGAGACCACTTCCGGTTTCAGCGAGGAGGCCTCCACCAGCGATGGGTGCATCGTCGCCGGCCGGATGTTGGCGAACAGCCCCAACGCCTTGCGGATGCCGAGCAGCCCCGCCTCCGGACGGAGATGGCCCGGATTCTGATCCCACTTGGGACCGCCCACGGCGCCGAGCATCACCGCGTCCGCCTCCTTGGCGATCGTCAATGTCTCTTCCGGCAGCGGCGTGCCGTCCGTGTCGATGGCGATTCCGCCGATCCGGCCGTGCTTGAATTCAAACGTAACTCCTTCCCGTTCCGCTACCAGGGAGAGGACCTTGACCGCTTCTTCCATGATCTCCGGTCCGATTCCATCCCCGGGCAGAACGGCGATGCGATAGGTTTTCTTCATCGTTCATCCCGCTTTTCCGTGTATAGTTGTTTCTATTATATAGTGCTTCTGTACATCCTTTTTTCCGAACCTGATTGGTTTCTCTTCCATCCTATCCTGCCGCCCCCGTCAGTTGGCGGCCACCGTCAGCATCTCTTTGCGCTCCAGGATCTTGTTGACGGCCCGCACATACGCGATGGCGCTCGCCTCCAGCACGTCGGTGCTGACACCGCGGCCGGTGACGGTAAGGTCGCCCTGCTGCAGGCGGACGAATACTTCCCCGAGCGCGTCCTTGCCGTGCGTAACGGAGAGGATCTTGTAGTCCGTCAGGGTGACCTCTTCGCCTGTCGCCCGGTCGATCGCCTTGTAGATCGAGTCGACGGAGCCGTTACCGCACGCCGCTTCCTCGCACACCGTACCGTCGGCCCGCACCAGTCTGACGCTGGCCGTCGGCAGGGAGATGTTGCCGTAGGAGAGCTGCACCGACTCCAGCCGGTACATCTCCGTACCGCGAACCATCTTGGCGTCAACCAGCGCGAGGATGTCGTCGTCGCTGACCTCTTTCTTCTTGTCGCACAATTCCTTGAAGGCGGCAAACGCGGCGTCGATTTCGTCCTGTTCCAGGTGGTAGCCCAGTTCCACCAGCTTCTCCTTGAAGGCGTGGCGGCCGGAGTGTTTGCCCAGCACCAGTTTGTTCGACTTGAAGCCGACCGTCTCCGGACGGATGATTTCGTAGGTGGACGCCTCTTTCAGGACGCCGTCCTGGTGAATGCCGGACTCGTGGGCAAACGCGTTGGCTCCCACCACCGCCTTGTTGCCCGGTACGATCATCCCGGTCAGACGGCTGACCAGTTGGCTGGTTCGGGCAATCTCTTTCAGGTTGAGCTTGGTCGTGGCCTGGTAAAAGTCCTTGCGGGTCTCCAACGCCAGCGCCACTTCTTCCAGAGCGGCGTTGCCCGCCCGCTCGCCGATGCCGTTGATCGTGCCTTCCACCTGGGTCGCCCCCGCTTCAATCGCCGCCAGGCTGTTGGCCACGGCCATGCCGAGATCGTCATGACAGTGACAGCTCAGGCGGATCCGGTCGATGCCGGGGACGCGCTGGCGCAGTTCGCGGAAGATGTTGCCGTACTCGTACGGCGTCATGTAGCCGACCGTGTCGGGGATGTTGACGGTGGTGGCGCCCGCCTTGATGACCGCTTCCACCACTTCCGCCAAAAAGTCGATCTCCGTGCGGGCCGCGTCCTCCGCAGAGAACTGGACCTGCGCAAAGTACTTCTTCGCGTAGGTGACCGCCTCCACCGCCCGCGCCAGCACCTGCTCCTTGCTCATCCGCAGTTTGTACTGGCGATGGATCGGCGAGGTCGCGATAAAGACGTGGAGGCAGGCGTCCTGCGCGTGGCGCAGCGCCTCGTACGCCTTATCCATGTCGTCCTTGACGGCACGGGCGAGGCTGACGATGGTGGAATGCTTCACCCGCTTTGCCACTTCGGCCACGGACTTTTGATCGCCCGGGGAGGCAGCGGCAAAGCCCGCCTCGATTCTCGTTACGCCCAGCTTCTCCAGTTGAAGGGCGATCTCCACCTTTTCGTTCGTGCTGATGTTGACGCCCGGAGACTGCTCCCCGTCGCGCAATGTCGTATCAAAAATCTCAATGGTCCGCATGAACTCTCCACCTCCACTGGTTTCCCCGTTGCCGGGCATTTGTCGGCCGGATCAGCAGGGCTGTTACTGACCGACCTTCGCTTCTTCTTTTTTTGTCTCGTTGTTCAGCCAGGACATCATGCTGCGCAGCTTCGCGCCCACCTGTTCGATGCCGTGTTCCGCTTCCAGGCGGCGGCGTGCGTTGAAGGCCGGACGGTTTGCCTGGTTCTCCAGGATCCAGTTGCGGGCAAAGGTGCCGTCCTGGATTTCGGCGAGCACTTTTTTCATTTCCTTGCGCGTCTCTTCCGTGATAATGCGGCGTCCGGTGCTGTAGTCGCCGTATTCCGCGGTGTCGCTGATGGAGTAGCGCATGCGGGCGAGGCCGCCTTCGTACATCAGGTCGACGATCAGCTTCAGCTCGTGCAGACATTCGAAGTAGGCGATCTCCGGCTTGTAGCCCGCTTCCACCAGGGTGTCGAAGCCCGCTTTCACCAGTTCGCTGACGCCGCCGCAGAGAACGGCCTGTTCCCCGAACAGGTCGGTTTCAGTCTCTTCGCGGAAGGTCGTTTCGATGACGCCCGCCTTGGTGCAGCCGATGCCGCTCGCGTAGGCCAGCGCCGTCTCTTTCGCCTGGCCGGACGCATCCTGGTGGACTGCGATCAGGCCCGGCACGCCAAAGCCTTCCTGGAAGACACGGCGCACGAGGTGACCCGGGCTCTTCGGCGCCACCATGATCACGTCGACGTCGGCCGGCGGCACGATCTGGCCGAAGTGGATGTTGAAGCCGTGGGAGAAGCAGAGCGTAGCCCCCGCTTTCAGGTTGGGCGCGATCTCGTCGCGGTACACCTGGGCCTGGCGTTCATCCGGCATGAGGATTTGCACCACGTCGGCGCGGCTGGCCGCTTCGGCCACGGTTACCACTTGGAAGCCGTCCTTTACCGCCTGGTCCCAGGATTTGCCCGGACGCAGGCCGACGATCACCTGATGGCCGCTGTCGCGCAGGTTCTGCGCCTGCGCGTGCCCTTGGCTGCCGTAGCCGATGATGGCGATGGTCTTGCCTCGCAGTGCCTCTTTGTTTACGTCTGCTTCGTAGTACATGTTCACCATGTGTATAGCCTCCTTAAAAATGTTTAGATGGAATCACTATTCTGAATTTGACCGCTGCCGCTTACACGGTCACCGGCGACGGTACCACGCTGCGCGCCATCGCGAGCGTGCCGGTTCGCGTCAGTTCGAGGACGCCGTAGCTCTGCAGGAGCACCAGCAGGGCATCGATTTTCTCCGTATCGCCGGTCACCTGCACGATCAGCGAGGTGGGGCCGACGTCGACGATCGCCGCCCGGAACGGTTCGACGATGCCGTTCAGTTCCGCAAGCTGGCTCGGCGTGGCGCTCACCTTGATCAGCGCCAGCTCCCGCGACACGAACGGATTCTCGCTCAGGTTGGTCACGGAGATCACGTCGATCAGTTTGGACAACTGCTTCATCAACTGGTCGATCTTCTGTTCGTCGCCCCCGGTGGTGATGATCATCCGGGAGAGGCCCGGCTCTTCGCTGGCGCCCACCGTGATGCTGTCGATGTTGAAGCCGCGCTGACCAAACAGATTGGCGACGCGCGTCAACACGCCGGGGTAGTCGTTGACGAGTACCGCAATCGTATGTCGCTGCATCTATTCGTCCCCCAATACCATTTGATCTAATGTGCTGCCCGCCGCCACCATCGGGTAGACGTTTTCCTCCTGGGCCACCCGGAAGTCCACGACCACCGGACCGTCATGCCGGAGCGCTTCCGCCCAGACGGCTTCCGCCTCCTGCGGCGTGGAAGCTCGCAGCCCTTTGACGCCGTACGCTTCCGCCAGCTTGACGAAGTCGGGGCTGCAGGTCAGGTCGATCTGGCTGTAGCGGTTGTCGTAGAACAGTTCCTGCCACTGGCGCACCATGCCGAGGCACTGGTTGTTGATGATCGCCACCTTGACCGGCGTGTTGTACTGGGCGAGAATCGCCAGTTCCTGGTTGGTCATCTGGAAGCCGCCGTCCCCCACCACCGCGATGACGGTGCGGTCCGGATGGGCGATTTGCGCCCCGATCGCCGCCGGGAAGCCGAATCCCATCGTGCCGAGGCCGCCGGAGGAGATGAGCGAGCGGGCGTGCTTGAACTTGTAGTACTGCGCCACCCACATCTGGTGCTGGCCGACGTCGGTGGTGACGATCGCTTCCCCGTTGGTGGAACGGTACAAGAGCTCGATGACCGCCTGCGGCTTCAGCACCTGATCGTCGTGTTTGTAGCGGTACGGATGCTGCTCCTGCCACTGTTTCAACTGGGCGATCCACGCTTCCGAGTCGCACGCGGTGACGAGCGGCAGCGCCTTTTGCAGCGTGCTCTTCACGTCGCCTGCCACCATGACGGCCGTGGCCACGTTTTTGCCCAATTCCGCCGGGTCGATGTCGACGTGGACGATCCGTGCCTTGGGGGCAAACTCCTTGGTGCGCCCCATCGTGATCCGGTCGTCGAAGCGTGCGCCGAGGCCGATCACACAGTCGGCGTTGAGCAGCGCCTGGTTGGCGGTGTAGCTGCCGTGCATGCCCGGCATGCCGAGCGCCAATTCGTGGACGCCCGGGAAGCCGCCCAGTCCCATGAAGGTGTTGATCACCGGGATCCGCGTCTTTTCCGCGAAGGCGAGCAGTTCCCGGTCGGCTCCCGCCGAGATGATCCCGCCGCCGGCCAGAATGACCGGGCGCTTCGCTTCCCGGATCGCCGCGACGAACGCGTGCACGTCTTCATCGCTCGGCACCAGGGACGCGCGGTAGCCGCGAATCTCCACCGTTTCCGGATAGGTGAACGGCGCCCTGGCGTTGCTCACATCCTTGGGGATGTCGATCAGGACCGGTCCCGGCCGCCCCGTCGTGGCAATGTAGAACGCCTCCTTGACGATGCGCGGCAGGTCGCGGACGTCGCGAACGAAGTAGCTGTGCTTGGTGATCGGAATCGTGATCCCCGTGATGTTGGCCTCCTGGAAGGCATCGGTGCCGATCAGGTGCTGGGGCACGTTGCCGGTGATACAGACCAGCGGCACGGAATCCATCTGGGCGGTGGCGATGCCGGTCACCAGGTTGGTCGCGCCCGGGCCCGAGGTAGCGATGACGACGCCCGGCTTTCCGGTCGCCCGCGCATACCCGTCGGCCGCGTGAATCGCGCCCTGCTCGTGACGGGTCAGGATGTGCTTGAAGTAGCTGTCGTACAGGGAGTCGTAAATCGGCAGCACCGCACCGCCCGGATAGCCAAAGATGTACTCCACCTGCTCCAGGATGAGACAGCGCAGAAGCGTCTCCGCCCCCGTCACCTCCTCACCGAACCGGACCGGCGGCATGCCGCTTTTCCCCTGCAATTCGGCGATTTGAACACTCATTTTCTCTCCTCCTCCCATGTCTCTGCCCATATTGAAAAAACCTATTGGCTAATAGAAAAACCCTTTCGCCCCGACACGGTTTTGGTTCCATGTCTGCTTGGGGCGAAAGGGTTCGCGGTACCACCCAACTTCATCGGCGCCTCACGGTCGGCCGATCTCAGCCAGTCACATTCATCGACTGCAACACGCTAACGGGTGTCAAACGGCCCTGCCTACTGATCCTCGCGGAGGAGCGACGTTCAGCAAGACGGCTCGGAGGCGAGCAGTGCGGTCGCATTCTTTACCCATTCTCAGCTCCCTGGGCTCTCTGTAAAAGAAGAGGCGGGCACCTTCCTCGTCACAGCCTGTGTTTATGCCAATATTGCCAATTTTGAAGTTATCAGAAAATAAAGTGTTATGTCTGATTATAGCCACGTGCCCAAGGGGTGTCAACGAAATAAAAAACATTTTGCCAGACTTTTGTCCGAACGAATGTTCAGTCAAAAACAGCGCAGCGGCGCGGTTTTTTCGTGTAAGCGGATACACGCTGCCCGTTCCTTGTCTCCGCTTTGCCGACCGGCTGTACGGGAGCGATTGCGGGATCAGCAAAAAAAGCCCGGGGGAATCCCCGGACCCGCTTCCTCGATGATTGAGCTGCCCCCGCGCCCTCACGATTCGGCGCGGCCCGCTTCGGCCAGCCCGGCGATCAGCACTTGGGCCACCTCGGGCCGGGTAATCTCGGGCGGCGGCGTCTGCCCGCTTTTCAGCATCTGCCGCACGTTGGTCCCGGACAGCGCCACGTGCCGTTCCGTCCCGTGCGGACAGGTCTTGGCCGTGGCCATCCCCTGACAGGCCGTGCAGTAAAAGCTGTGCTCGAAAAAGAGCGGCTGGATGCCCAGCTCGCCCGGCGAAAACGCGGAGAAAATGTGCTGGGCGTCGTAGGTTCCGTAAAAGCTGCCCACACCGGCGTGATCGCGGCCGACGATGAAATGGGTGCAGCCGTAATTTTTGCGCACAAGCGCGTGGAACACCGCTTCCCGCGGACCGGCGTAGCGCATCGCGGCGGGAAAGGCGGCGAGGAAGACGCGCTCCGGGGGATAGTAATGGCGGAGCAGCACCAGATAGCTCTCCATGCGCACGGCGGCCGGCACGTCATCCGCCTTCGTTTCCCCCATCAGCGGGTTGAGGAACAACCCGTCCACGATTTCCAGCGCCGTTTTCTGAATGTACTCATGCGCCCGGTGCACCGGGTTGCGCGTCTGAAAACCGACGACCGTCTTCCATCCCTTTTCCTTGAACGCGGCCCTCGTCTCGGCCGGCGTGCAGTAATAGGCGGCAAACCGCTGGGGGATCGGCCGCTGCAGGAGCTCGATGGGGCCGCCCAGATAGAGGGCGGGCTTTGCAAAGAGCTTGTTCACGCCGGGATGGGATGGGTCTTCGGTGCCAAAGACGCGCACCGCCTCCCGCCGTTTGTCGGGCCGGTACCGGCTTTCCACGGTGAGCACGGCATACGCCTTCCCGTCTTCTCCGCGCAAGAGCAGGCGCTCTCCCTCCCGGACATCCGCGTATTCCGTCTCGTCCACGGCAAGCGTAACCGGCAGCGGCCAAACCGTCCCGTCGGCCAGCCGCATCGTCTCCACTACAGCGTTGTAATCGCGCTCTCCGAGAAAACCGGTGAGCGGAGAAAACGCCCCGATCCCCAAACAATCAAGATCAGACAAGGTCCAGCGATCGACCGTGACGCTTCGTAGCCGCTCGCCGCCTGCCGGACCGTCATTCTCCGCAAGCCGGTTGACCAGCGTGCCCCCGTGCGGCAGGATCGTATGGGTCATGGTCATTCCTCCCTTGGCATTCATTTGTGCAAACCGCACTCCGTCTTGTCAAAGCCCGACCAGCGGCCGGCACGCGGGTCCTCTCCCGGGCGGACGGGCCGCGTGCAGACGCGGCAGCCGATGCTGGGATAATTCCGGTCGTGCAGCGGGTTGTACGGCACGCCGTACTCGCGGATGTACTGCCAGACCTGCTCGCGGCTCCAATCGGCGAGGGGATTTACCTTGACCAACTGAAACTTTTCGTCCCATTCCGCCTTTTTCGCGCGGGCCCGCGTCGGCGCCTGTTCCCGGCGAATCCCGGTGATCCAGGCGTCATAACCGGCAAGAAATCCGCCCAGCGGCTCCACCTTGCGCAGTCCGCAGCAGAGGTTGGGCTCCCTCTCCCACAGATTGTCGCCGTATTGTTCCGCCTGTTCGGCCAGCGTCAGCTTCGGCAGCACGCGGATAAACTCGATCCCGTACCGCTCCCGGAGACGGTCGCGGACGGCGTAGGTTTCCGGAAAGTGAAGGCCGGTATCGAGATAAAACACGGGGGTGGCGGGCGCCAGCTTGTGCAGCATGTCGATCAGCACCACGTCCTCCACGCCGAAGCTGGAAGCCAGCGCCACGCGGCCTCCAAACTGTTCGACCGCCCACGCGAGAGCGTCCTCGGGCCGCCCGTTCTCCAACCGGCAGGCCGTCAGGTTCAGCTCGTCATCCGTTATCCTGCGGCGATGGTTCATGCAGCGATTCTCCCTTCTTGCTAGGCATAGGCTTTACCCCACCATCATATGAGCCGTCGCGGCAAGTGGAGATTCGTCCCCGCAAAGAAGCGCAGAAGCCAGCGGGAAAGCGGAAAGCGCCGCCGGAAACGATCCGGACGGCGCTCGTCGGTTACTTGTCGGAGTCTGGGTTTTCCCAAGGGGCGAAGAAGTTGACCAGCGGCCGCTGTTCGGCCTGCTGCTGCCCCCCTTGTGCCTGCTGCTGTGCTTGTTCCGGGGTCTGCTGCTGCGGGTGCTGCTGCGTCTGCTGCTGCGCCAGCGACGGAACCGAGCCGAAAAACATCGACGGCGGCGTCACATAGACACCCTCGTTGTCATCCTTCTCCTTGGCAAACGCACCAGGCGCAATCAAGGCGGAACCGACCACGGCGACAACACTCCACATCATCCATGCGTGTTTTTTCACGAAACCTTCTCTCCTATCCGTGTGATCTCTCGTACGGTCTTATGGTAGCTCATCGGGCCGTGAGAGCGACACGGACAAAAGTTGGTTTTTCTTTCCATCTGGAGACGGAGGTCGTCCTCAGCTATCGGAACGTCAGGCCCATGCCCGCCGTTTTTTGCCTTTACCGTTCGATCATCAGCGCGATCCCCTGTCCGCCGCCGATGCAGGCGGTGACGAGGCCGCGCTTGGCGCCGCTCCGTTTCAGCTCATACGCCAGCTTGGTTACCAGCATCGCCCCGGTGGCCGCGATCGGATGACCGTGGGCGATTGCCCCGCCGTTTACGTTCACTTTGTCCATGTCGAAGCGCAGCTCGCGGTCGCAGGCCAGCACCTGCGCGGCAAACGCCTCGTTGATCTCGATCAGGTCGACGTCGTCCAGACGCAGCCCCATACGCGTCAACAGGGTTTGCGTGGCCGGGACGGGGCCGATGCCCATGATGTTGGGATCGACACCGGCGACGGCCCATCCGGTCACCCGGGCCAGCGGTTCCAATCCCCTGCGCTCCGCCTCCTCTTCCGCCATCAGCACGAGAGCGCCGGCTCCGTCGTTCATGCCGGAGGAGTTGCCCGCCGTCACCGATCCGCCCTGCTTGAACGCCGGCGCCAGCTTGGCCAGCGCTTCCAAGGTCGTATCCGGCCGCGGATGCTCGTCTCGATCGACCAAAAGCGGCTCCCCTTTTTTCATCGGCACGGTGACCGGGACGATCTGTTCGACAAAGCGCCCTTCTTGCACGGCCCGCTGCATGTTCCGCTGGCTGCGCAGGGCAAAGGCGTCCTGCTCCTCGCGGCTGATTCCGTAGCGGGCGACGAGGTTTTCCGCGGTGATGCCCATCGGCGGATCGCCGATGTGGTCGGGGGACAGCTTTCGTCGCACAACCTGCGGCCCTCTCTCCGAAACCTCCAGGAGATACGGCGAGCGCGTCATGCTTTCCGTGCCGCCGGCGACGTAGACGCGTCCCTCGCCGGCCCGGATCAGGCTGGCGGCCAGCGCGACCGCGTTGATGCCGGAGCCGCACTGCCGATCCACGGTTATCCCGGTGGCAGCAAGCGGCAGCCCCGCTTCCAGCAGCGCCTGCCGGGCCATGTTCCCTCCTCCGCCGAGACAGTTGCCGAAGATGACGTCGTCCACCTCCTCACCCATCAGGCGGGAGCGTGTGAGCGCCTCCCTGATCACGATGCCTCCCAAGACTGCCGGGTGCAAATCTTTCAGCGCCCCGCGGATTTTTCCGATCGGGGTGCGGACGGCAGCCACAATGACCGGTTGGTTCATTCTACCGATTCCTCCTCTCGTTTTCCTGTACGCGGTTCTCCCTCTGGCCGGTCAAAGCCGGGTCACGCAAGCGGCGTGTGCGCAACGCCTCCTTCCTTTTTGCGGAGCCACGGCCCCTTGCCGGTAAACAGGCAGGGGATGTAGACGAGCACCCCGACGCCGACCGCAATCCACAGCCAGGTGCCCCAATGGGAAGCGGCAACAACCAGCGGCGCGACGAAGTAGACCGTGAGGCTGACGATGCGGCTGAAGAAGCCGAACAGCCCCCAGGCCGACGACTGCAGCGATGCTTTCACATCCTCGGCGTTTTCCGAGAACAGGGCGCACCACGGACCATAGGCGATCCCGATCAGTCCGCCGAGCAGCGAGGTGTAGATGATCATCTGCCCTTCCGGTACCTCCGTGCCGAACAGGGAGATGAAAAAGACCATGTAGAGGGCGAACAGCACGGTTCCCGTCAGCGACACGATCTTGCGCAGCTGCAGGCGGTCGGAAATCCAGCCGGCCACAAGCAGCGTAACCAGGTTGAACAGCCAGAAGTACTTGGCGATCGCGGCCGCCTGATGGGCATCGTAGTGGAAGACGTCGACGAGCAGTTTGGTGCCGAAACTGGCAATCGTCATGTAGGTGAGCAAAAACAGCGTAATGCCGATGCAGAGTGCCCAGATGTGCGGAAATTGGAGAATCTCCCGCATTTTCGGGGAAATGGCCGCATTCTCCGGCTTCTCCCATGCAGCCTCCCGTTCACCCGTCTCCCCGGCGCTGTGGACGATGCGGGAGCGAAGCTCTGGGGACAGATCGACGATGTTGAACAGGATGACAATGGCCGAAACGAGCGCGATTGTCCCGCTGATGATGAACTGCGACTGCCAGGCGTGGAAGATCGGAAGCGTCCAGCCGGCCATCGCGTTGGCGAAGAAGTTGGAGCCCACCGGACCGAACGTCCAAAATCCGAAAGCCAGCGCCCTGCCCATCCGCGGCGAAAAGTCGCGCACCAGTCCGGCGGTGGTCCCGATCGCCACGCCGTCAACAAAGGAGAGGACGACGCGCAGGATCAGCAGGTGGGACAGCGTTTCCACCAGGACCATCGCGTAGACGCACACCGCGGTCAAAAAGAGGCTGGGCACGAGAAATTTGACCCGACCGTAGCGGTCGGCAAGCGGAGCGAACAGCAGGGCGGAGATGGCGGCGGAGAGGACGGACAGGGCGGATACGATGCCGTACTGGTGCAGACTCATGTTCAGATCGTTCAACAACAGGGGGAGAACCGGCGCGATTTGGGCTTCATACGACGCGATGAAATTGGCCAGAATCGCGATAAACAGCAGCCATACCCGCCGCCCGCCGGTTGGATACACCGTCAGTTCCCGGGACAGCAATCCCGACAGTTTTGCCATGGCAATCGCCTCCTAATCGGTTTACACTCTTTGACAAGCGAGGCATCCGTGGATTGCGACAGGTGCACAGGGCGAATTAGACTGAATTTTCTGAACGGATGCGAAAAAAGAAAGGCGTTCAGTGCCCGCAAGCCTCCCCAAGAATACCTGAACGCCTTGGTTCTTTACGGCTTGGATACGGCCGCGCTGGACTCGTTCCATTTGATCAGCGCATCCAGCGCTTCCACCTGGGTTCCCCGCACCCAGAGCGGGTTGATCTCCAATGCCTGAAGCTGATCGGAGACGCTCAGCGCCACCCGGGTGACGCGGTAAATGGCCTCCGCCACCTGATCGAGATCGGCCGGCGCACGGCCGCGTGCCCCTTTCAGCAGGGCGGCGCCGCGCAGTTCCTCCAGCATCCGCTTGATCTCGGCGCGGTCCACCGGCAGCACGCGCAGGCTGGTATCCTTCAACACCTCGACGAAGACGCCCCCCAATCCGACGGCGAGCACGAGGCCCCAGAGCGGATCCTTGACGATCCCGACCAGCAGCTCGGTGCCGGCGGCGCGCATCGGGCTGACCAGGACCCCTTCCACCCGGCTTGCCGGAGAGCGCTGCCGAACGTTGTTCAGGATCGTCTGATACGCTTCCTCCACTTCCCGTTCCGAGCGCAGGTTGAGCACGACACCGCCGATGTCGCTTTTATGGGCGATGTCGGAAGACTGCACTTTCAGCGCGACGGGCAGTCCCAGCTCGCGCGCAGCGGCAGCCGCCTCTCCCGCGCTCGTGGCCAGCAGGCCGGGGACCACCGGCACCCCATGCTCCTGGAGAAACAAGCGCGCCCGGTATTCCGACCACTCGCCGACGCCTGTGTCTCCCCGTGCGCCTTCCCGGGGCTCGGCGGGCGGCAGCTCCGTCTGGGCACGCGCCCGTTTTTCATGCCACCACAGGGCTTTCCCCAGCGCCGTCATCCCGTGCTCCATCCCGCCGACAAAGTGCAGGCCGAAGCGGTCGATCACTTCCTGGCCGAACGGGGTGATGTCGATGGCGGTGTTGGTAAACAGCACGATCGGCCGTCTCGACTCCCGGACGATCCGCGCCAGGTTGTCAAACTGTTCATACATCGGCTGCGGGTCGTCCGGCTTTACCCGCGGCGGCTCCGTCAGACAGACGATGAAGTCGAGGCCGGGATCGTTGGCCACCGTCGACAGGGCGCGGAGCAGCAGCGTTCTGTCGACGACAACGTAGCCGGTCACGTCTAGCGGGTTGTGCACGGTGGAAAAGGGGGGCACGATCTGCTTCAGTTCGGCTGTCGTCTCCGGCGCAAACGGCGGCAGCTCGATCCCCTCGTCCTGGGCCCGGTCGGAGAGGATGTCACAGGCTCCGCCAGACGGAGTGACGACTCCCATGCGGCGGCCGGCAAGCGGCGGGGTGCAGCCGAGCAGTCCGGCCGTCGTGAGCAGATCCTCCAGCGAGTCCACGCGGATCACGCCGAGCTGCCGGAAGACGGCGTCGTTGACGGCATCGTCTCCCACCAGCGCCCCCGTGTGGGCCATCGCCGTGCGGGCGCTTTCCTCGCTCCGGCCGATCTTCAGCGCGACGATCGGCTTGCCCCGCTCCAGCGCTTTGCGGGCCACGCGGGCAAACTCGCCGGGCTGGCGGATCGACTCCAGGAACAGCGCAATCACCCGGGTGGACTCGTCTTCGATCAGGTAGTCGATCACATCGGTCGCCGAGATCATCGTCTCGTTCCCCATCGACACGAGAAAACTCAAGCCGACGTTGCGTACCTGCGCCAGCGTCAGGATGGAGCTGGCGAGGGCGCCGCTCTGCAGCACCACCCCGACCGGCCCGGCCTTTACGGGCGGCGTGATCGGCAGGCCGTACGGCGTCAGCTGCGCCGTCACGTTGATGAAGCCGTTGCCGTTGGGACCGAGAATCACCTGGTCGTGCGCTTCGGCGAACGCGACCAGCTCCCGTTCCCGCTCGCTTCCTTCCCTGCCGATTTCGCTGAAGCCGGAGGTCAAGAGCACCAGGTTGCGGATCTGTTTTTTCGCCGCTTCATCCATCACCTGCATGATCTGGCTGGTGGAGACCATGACATAGGCCAGGTCGATTGGTTCTTCGATCTCCAGCAGCGAGCGGTACGCCTTTTGTCCGTGCACGACGTCACGGTTGGGGTTCACGCAGTAGATCTCGCCGGGGAAGTTCATGCTTTTCAGATTGGCAAACGTAAACACGGACCAGCGGGACTTGTCGGTCGCACCGACGAGGGCGACGTTTTGCGGATGAAAAAACCTCCGCAATCGCTCCGGCGTCACGAATGGCTTTGCTTTCAATGCCGTCACCTCCGAAAGGGACTGTTTTCCAAACGGCCGTCTCCATCGCGCTAGATCAGCGTAAAGTAGGGCAGCGTCAGGTCCTCGTCCACCCGTTCGAAGCAGACGGCAACCGGTTTGTCGATGGCGACCTGCCCACGGTCCCCCTTGATGCGGGTCATCATCCTGACCCCTTCCTCCAATTCGACGATGGCGACGACAAACGGCGTCTCTTCCGCAAACGGGCCAAATGCCCGGTGCACGACCGTATAGCTGTAAATCCGTCCCCGTCCGGAAGCCGTAATCCAGGAGACGCGTTCGGAGAAACAGTGCGGACAGATGGCGCGCGGGTAAAAGATCGCCTGGCTGCACGCCTCGCAGCGCTGAATCAACAGCTCCCCCCTTTGCGCGGCTTCCCAAAACGGGCGGGAATCGCTGTCGATCTGCGGTTTCGGTATTTGCCCTGCCACGTCAATCCCTCCCCAGTATCAAGGTAGCAGCGGAAGAGAGCACGCCCCCCGTACCGTGGACGAGGGCCAGCCTGGCATCGGGCACCTGCCGCTCCCCGCACTCGCCGCGAAGCTGCCTCGCCGCCTCGATCAGCAGGAAGATCCCGTACATCCCCGGATGGCAGTAGGAGAGCCCGCCGCCGTTTGTGTTCATCGGGAACGGGCCGCCCGGCGCCGTCCGCTGTCCGCTGACAAACGCTCCGCCTTCGCCCGGCTTGCAAAACCCGAGCGCTTCCAGCGTCAGCAGCACGGTGATCGTAAACGAGTCGTAAATCTCCGCCACGTCAATTTCGTCGTGCGTCACGCCGGCCATCTCAAACGCCCGCCACCCCGATTCGCGTGCCCCGGTCATGGTCAGATCCGGCATGTTGGCAATCGTGTTGTGCGTATGCGTCTCGCCGTGGCCGAGGATCCAGACCGGACGTTTTTTGGCGCGGGCCGCCGCCCGCCGGGAAGCGACGACGACCGCGCCGCCGCCGTCGGTGACGAGACAGCAGTCGAGCAGATGAAGCGGTTCGGCGATCCAGCGCGACGCCAGCACGTCGGCAATCTCAATCGGTTCGCGCATGAACGCCTTTTCGTTCAGCATCGCCCATTTGCGCGTGGCGACGGCGATCTCCGCCAACTGCTCCGAGGTGGTCCCGTACAGGTGCATGTGCCGCATCGCCGCCAGCGCATAGGCGCCGACCGGCGCGGGCAGCCCGTAGGGACGTTCGTACTGCTCGGTCAGCGGGACGATTGGCATCGGCCGGTTGCGCGAGCGGTCCGAGCGCTGGGTGCTGCCGTAGGTGATCAGTGCCACGTCAAACAGTCCCGCTTTGATCCCGGCGACCGCATGGCCGATGTGCAGCTCAAACGAGGAGCCGCCGATATTGGTTCCGTCGGTATACGCGGGCCGGATGCCCAGGTACTCCCCGAGCATCAGGTTGGTCGCCCACGCCCAGTTTCCGGCGGTAAACAAGGCATCCACGTCATCTTTGGTAAAACCGGCGTCGTCCAGCGCAGCCTTGGCCGCTTGCGCCTGCAGCTGGAGGACGTTTTTGCCGGGCGTCTCGCCGAGGTCGGATTCGGCGACGCCTACGATGGCCGCTGCTCGCTCTGTATTCACGGGATACCTCCTCCCTTCTACAACGTGTCGTGTACTGAATCGGCCCGGCTTTCACCGATCGTCTGCTTTCGCGTCCGCTGTGCCCACAACAGGTACAGCCCGATTGTCGCCAGCATCAGGCCGGACGAAACGAAGTACGGGCTCTGTTCCTGCCGTGCAAACAGCCAGCCGGCGAGGAGCGGACCGATCACGCGTCCCAGGCTGTTGCAGGCACTTTGCGCGCCGAAACTGCTGCCCTGCGACTCTCGCGGCGTCCGGATGGAGATCGCGGTCGTCATCGCCGGGTAGGCAAAGCCTCGGCAGAGGGCGAGCAGCGCGATCGCCGCGAACGCCCAGGCGAGCCACTGGGCAAAGCCCAGCGTCAAGTAGCCAAGCACCCCAAAGGAAAATCCCAGCAGGATGGTGACCGCCTCCCCGAACCGCCTGTACACGTTGGAAAACATCATCCCCTGGGCAAGAGCCCCCATACAGCCGTTTACCATGAACGCCCACCCCGCCATGATCTCGTCGGAGTGCAGGCGGCCGATCAGGTAGTAGGCCAGCGTCGCGGTAATGCTGGCGTCGGCCAGCGAAAAAACGAACGAGCCGACAAGAAACGGCGCAATCCGCATCCGTCCCCTCTTCGCCCCCGGCCAAAACCCGCCCAACAGGGACAGGTCCGGCCGTCGGGACCGGTCGCTGACGACCGCGGCCGGGCGCTGTTCGCGCGGCAGCAGCCGAAACGCCAACAGACCGTTGAGGATCGCCAGGAGACCGACGCAGAAAAACGGCACCTGCAGGCCGATCAGGCTGAGAAACGAGCCGATCGGCGGTCCAAAAACAAAGCCGATGCCGTTCATCGATCCCATGTAGCCGAGAATCCGGGCCCGATCGTGCGGCGCCGTCCAGTCGGACGCCAACGCCAGCGACGAGGGCATCACCGCCGAGGCAAACAGTCCGGCGAGAAAGCGCAATACCAGGAGCACCGCCACATTGGGCGCAAAGCCCAACAGGGCGGAAGAGACGCCGTAGCCGACGATGCCCGTGATCAGCACCGGCCGCCTGCCGACACTGTCGCTGACCGCCCCCCAGAGTGTACTGGAGAGCAGTTGGGCGACGGCAAACACGGAGAGGGCAAGCCCCATCTCCACCGTCGAGGCGCCGATGTGCCGGGAGAGAAACGGCAGGGTCGGCAGGATGACACCGAAACCGATGTTGGCGATGAACATGGTTGCCAGCAAAAACAGGATGGTCATCGACACGGCCGAATCCCACCTTCCGTCTCAGCGTCCGGCCGCCGCCGTTTCCGAAACGTTGCACCGTCGCTCGCAACGGCGATTCGACCGGCAGCCGGACGAGGTCTAGTAGTATGTCAACGTCGCCTCGCCGTGTGTGACGACCTTCCCCGGCTCCGTTTCGGCGGCAATCGCCAGCTCGACGGTGCGCTTCGCTTCGTCCTTGGCCGTGACCGTCGCCCGGCAGGTCAGGACGTCACCCGGACGCACCATCCCGGCAAAACGCACGTTCAGCCGGCTGACGAATCCCTTCGTCCCGACCAGTTGGCCGGCGAGCTGGCCGAGAAACCCCATGCTCAGCATGCCGTGGGCGATGACGCCCGGCAGTCCCACGTTTCGCGCGGTTTCATCGTCGGTGTGAATCAGGTTGAAATCCCCGGACGCGCCGGCGTACTTGACCAACTGCACCTTTTCCACCGCCGGTTTGACGAGCGGCGCCAGCTCCTGCCCCACTTCCACCTGCGTCCAATCAAGAGAGTGCATGACACGCTACCTCCTCAGCGCAGAATGATCGTGCTCCGTCCGCGAAACACGGGATTGCCCTCCAGGTCTTCCCCCCGCACCTCGGTGACGAGAAACGTCATCTTCCCCAACTTACCTGTCCGTTCGTAGACGTCGACCACCCGGTTTACGCAGCGCAGCACGTCGCCGGCGACGATTGGCCGCTCGTAGGCGTACTCCTGCTCCCCGTGCAGCACCCGGCTCAGCTCCAGCCTGATGTTCGGGTTGGGGATGCGAAACGTGGTCGGAAACGTCGGCGGCGCCACCAGGCTGGCGTAGCCCTGCTCTCTGGCAAAGGCCTCGTCGCTGTACAGCGGGTTGTCGTCGCCAATCGCCCGGGCGAACGCCCGAATCGCCCCTTTTTCCACCTCGACGAGCTGCGGTTCACTGGTGCTGCCGACTACAGATGGATCAATCAGCATCCTGCTTCCTCCTTTCGCCGTTTTGCCTGCGGCGGCTCAGCCCAGCAGCTCGCCCACCTTCACGTATCCTTTCAGCAGGTTGCGGGCGATCGTGCGGCGCTGGATCTCGTCCGTCCCTTCGTAAATGCGCCAGAGTCTCGCTTCGCGGTACCAGCGCTCAATCGGCAGCTCCTTGGTGTAGCCCATGCCGCCGTGAATCTGCAGCACGCGGTCGACGACGCGGTTGCCCATGTTGGCCCCGAACAGCTTTGCCATCGAGGACTGGTGGCGGGCATCCAGGCCTTTTTCCGCCATCCAGGCGGCGCGCAGGACGATCCACTTGGCTGCTTCGATCTCCACGGCGGAGTCGGCGATCATCCACTGGATCGCCTGCCGCTCGGCGATCGGCTCTCCGAACGTGACGCGCGTCTTGGCGTAGTCGATGCCCATCTGCAGCAGCCGCTCCGCCGCGCCGATCGCCCGCGCGGGGATCATCCACCGCCCCTGGCCGATCCACTTCATCCCGAGGGCGAAGCCTTTGCCCGGTTCGCCCAGGATGTTCTCCTCGGGCACCCGGACGTTTTCGAAGATCAGCGAAGCCGGTCCCCACTCGCCCATCGTGTGGATGTACTCCGAGCGCCAGCCCATGTCCCGGTCGACGAGGAAGCAGGTGACCCCGCCGTCCGCCCCTTTTTCCTTGTCCGTCACCGCAAAGACCATGGCGAAGTCGGCTTCGTTGCCGTTGGTGATGAACACCTTTTCGCCGTTGAGCACCCAGTGGTCCCCGTCCTTCACCGCCGACATCTTGATGTTGCGCGCGTCGGAACCGGCCCCCGGCTCCGTCAGGGCAAAGCAGGAGCGGCGTTCGCCGTTGATCACGGGAATCAGGTAGCGCTGCTTCTGCTCTTCGTTGCAGTAGTAGAGGATGTTGTCGGCCGAGCCGCCGAAGGTGAACGGGACGAACGTCCGGCCCAGCTCCATCGTGATCAGGGCGGTCATGATCGGGCCCAGGTTGGCGCCGCCGTACTCTTCCGGCGTGTTGATCCCCCAGAAGCCCAACTCCTTGGCCTTCAACTGCAGGGCGCGAATCTCCTCGCGGGTGATGCCCGGACGCCCTTCCCGCTCGTTGCGCAGCACCTGCTGCTCCAGCGGCATGATCTCCTTCTGGACAAACTCGCGGACCGTCCGCTGCACCATCTTTTGCTCGTCGGTCAAGGTAAAGTCCATCGTAATTCCCCCTCGATTGGTAATCGCCTGGAAAACAGGATGACGCGTTAGCGGCTGCCGCCGTTCACGTAGATGACCTGGCCGGAGACGTAGCTCGCGTCGTCGCTGACCAAAAAGGCCACCACGTTGGCGATGTCCTCCGGCTGTCCCACTCGTCGCAGCGGTATCCGCTCGGCGGCCCGCTGCTGGTTCTCCTCAAAGTCGACGCCGATCCGCTCCGCCGTCTGTTTGGTCATGTCGGTGACGATGAAGCCGGGTGCGACGGCGTTGACGTTGATGTTAAACGGGCCCAGCTCGATCGCCAGCGTCTTGGTGAAGCCCTGCAGTCCCGCCTTCGCCGCCGAGTAGTTGGCCTGGCCGCGGTTGCCCAGCGCGGAGGTGCTGCTGGTATTGACGATTTTGCCGTAGCGCTGCTGCACCATGTACCTCTGGGCGGCCCGGCTGCAGAGGAAGCTGCCCTTGAGGTGGACGTTCATCACCGTGTCCCAGTCGTCCTCGGTCATCTTGAACAGCAGGTTGTCGCGGAGCACCCCGGCGTTGTTGACGAGAATGTCCAGCCGGCCGAACCTGTCGGCCACTTGGGCCACCGCCTGCTCCACCTGTTCGGCGTCCGCCACGTCGCAGCCGATCCCGACGGCCTGCCCGCCGGCTGCTTCAATCGCCTGAACCGTCTCCCGGCACCATTCTTCCTTGAGATCAAACACGCCCACTTTGGCGCCATCCTTTGCCAAACGCAATGCCGTCGCGGCGCCAATGCCCCGGCCGGCGCCGGTGACGATGGCTACCTTGTCTTGCAAACGACTCATACGCACTCCCTCCTGTTTTTTGCAAAGTGTAATGCCTGCGGCTAGACAGCCGAGTACAGCACGACCCCGTCATCCTCGGCGGCCTCTGCCTGCGATCGCTCGAGCAGCAGGTCGAGGTGTCCCTGCACCTCCGACAGGCCGAGAAAGACGGCTCCTCCCTTCAGCCAGGGAAATCCCCGACGAAGGCATCCCCTGTCTCGGGATTCCACAGGCACATATCCGTCTGGCTGTGGCCCGGGACGTACAGCACGTGATACCATTCGCCCCCCGCGAGCAGCGTGTCCCCGTCCGCCAGATAGCGCACGTGCTTCCACGCCGCTTCCCGATACGGCCGGCTGCGGTCCACAACGCCGCCCGCTCCGCACCGCACGATGAATTCCCGCAGGAACGCCTCCGTCCGCTCGTGCTCTTGCCGTCCGCCGTCGAGCAGCACCTGGGCCCGTTTGTGCACGAAGACGGGCACCTCCGCCTCCTCCTGAATCGCCATCACGCCGCCGCAGTGGTCAAGATGCATGTGCGTCACCACAATCTGCTCCACGTCCTGAAACGTCAGGCCGACCGCGGCCAGCCCGCCGCGCAGCTGCTGCACGGACGCCTCCGTATGGATGCCCGTGTCCACCAGCGTCACGGGGCTGCCCAGGAGCAGGTAGGCGTTTACGTCGCCCTCCGCGTAATGGGTCTTCATGTTGATCGGAATGATCTTCGCAATCGCCGGCCCCCTCCTCTCTGTTTCGGTTTCTTCCCCCGTCTGAATGTCGTCGCCGGTGACGTCTCCTTCCTGTAGCAAGTTGCATACCAGGTGCCGGGAGCGCCCTTGCGTCAGGGTCAGCCGGTCTTGTGCAGTGGCGCGGCGATGCGCTCGCGATTTGCCTGACCGGGCATCTGCCGGCGCCGCGTTGAGTTGTTTTTGTATCATTGATTCATTTTTGTATTGCCCTCCGATTCATGCGAGCGAAGCGCGTCCGCACCGATCTGATCCGCCGCCTGCGGAACGCTGAAGACGTCGAGATAGCGCCGGTCGAGTCCGGCCGCCGCGAAAAAGTGTTCCACGTAATCCCCCCAGGGCTCTCCCCGTCTGACCATCCGCGTAAGGTGCTTGGCGATGCCGATCGCCTGGTAGCGCAGCAGGCCGGGATTGGCGGCGAGGTTTTTCGCGTAGTAAAACACCTCCTGCCGGAGCAGCTCCTGCGGAGGACAGCCCCGTTTCACTGCCTGTCTCAGCTTCTCGTCCCGCCGGTCAATTACTTCGAGATAGCGCTCCAGCCGCTCCCGGTACTCGATTCGGGTGACGACGCCCTTTTGATGGGAGGTGACGTAATAATCGGCGTCGACCTCCAGCGTCATCCGGGCCGATTGGATGAAGTGGTCGATGTCGCTGTCGGCGTTGCAGTACCATGGCCCGAACGACGTCAGGTCAAAGTCTCCGACATGCAGCACGCCGTGATCGGGAAAGTAGGGGCAGCAGTACCCTTCGCAGTGGCCGGGGGCGTGCAGCATGACCGCCCTGATGCCGGCCAGCATCAGTTCCTGCTGATAGGGATAGACCCTGTCGACTGCGCCGAATACGCGTCCCCACGCGTGAGCGGTGTCACGCTCCGGCGGCGGCGATTCTGCCGCTTCCTGCTGGGCAGCCACCCAAGCCGCGCCTCCCCTCTCCCCCTCTGCAGCGTAGACGCCGCTCGCTTTGGCCAGCTCGTGCCAACTGGTCAGCTTGCGGTAGTCGTAGGGGTTGATCCACTTGTGCGCCTGCGGAAAGAGGTATACTCCCCAGATGTGGTCCAGGTGGTAATGCGTCAGGAATATCTCCCGGACGCGGTACTCCCGGCTCACGCTGGAAAAGGCCGGATGGCCGGCGCCGCAGTCGATCAGGACCGCGTCTCCGCCGTCGCGCAGCAGCAGCACGGTCGAGAATGGAGCGCGGCTCTCTCTTTCCCCGAAGATGACGTCAATCGGCCCGATCCGTTCGTAGTTCATGGGTTCTCTCCTTTGTCCGCTTACTTCGCGACCAGTACCTTCCTGAACGCTTCCGTCAGAAGCGGCACCACCTCAAACAGGTCACCGACGATGCCGTAGTCCGCCACTTGAAAAATCGGCGCTTCGGGGTCCTTGTTGATGGCGACGATCACTTTCGAGTTGGACATGCCGGCCAGGTGCTGGATCGCTCCGGATATGCCGCAGGCAATGTAGAGATCGGGAGTGACCACCTTGCCCGTCTGTCCGATCTGCAGCGCGTATTCGCAGTAGCCGGCGTCGCATGCGCCGCGCGACGCTCCCACGGCGCCGCCCAATACCTCGGCCAGTTCCTTCAGCGGCTGGAATCCGTCCGCGCTCTTCACTCCCCTTCCCCCGGAGACGATGATTTTCGCCTCGCTTAAATCGACGCCACTCGCCGTCTTGCGCACCACTTCCCGGACGATGGTGCGCACATCCTTGATCTCGGGGCGGAATGGGACCACGTCCAGCACGGTCCGCTGTTCCTCCGGCGCGAAGTTGTTGGGGCGCAGCGTGGCGAAGACAGGCCCTTCGAGAAAGCCTTTCTTTTGGAACGCTTTCCCGGCGTAGATCGGGCGGGTAAACAAAATCGTCTCCCCGCTCGTTTCCACGGCGGTGCAGTCGGTGATCAGCCCGAGCTGCAGCCTAGCCGCCACGCGGGGGGCCAAATCCCTGCCCATCGCGGTGTGCCCGGTTAAGATGACGTCCGGCTGCACTTCCCGGACGAGCTGGGTCAGCGCCTGCGCGTACGCGTCCGGCGTGTAGACCGCGAGCGCTTCCGCCTCCGCCAGGTACAGCTTCTGCGCTCCGTACCCCGCCAGCTCTTCGGCGTGCGCGCCGTTCCCGGGACCGAACAGGGCGGCGGCGACCTCTCCGCCGGCGGCCAACCGCCGGGCGACTGACAGCGCCTCCCGGGATACTTGGCGCAATTTTCCGTCTTTTACTTCCGCCAGAACCAGTACCTTTTTGCTCATGCCTGTTTCCCCCTCCTGATCAAATGACGTTGGCTTCGGTGCGCAGCATGTGGACCAACTGGCTCACCTGTTCGCCAATCTCTCCGGTCAGCACTTTTCCCGCCTGCTTCTTGGCCGGCAGATACTGCTCCAGCACCGTGGTGCGCGGCCGCACATCTTCCGCAGAAAGCCCCAGATCGTCCGGATTGAGCCGCTCCAGCGGTTTCTTTTTCGCCTTCATGATGCCGGGCAGGGAGGGATAGCGCGGCTCGTTCAATCCCTGCTGAGCCGTAACCAGAACCGGCAGCTCCGCCTCGACGACAGCCGCGTCTCCCTCCACGTCCCGCTCTGCGGTCACGCGGCGGCCATCCAGCGTCAGCCTGGTGACCGTGGAGATATGGGGGATGCCCAGCTCCTCCGCCACCCGGATCGCCACTTGTCCGGCTCCCGAGTCCACCGCCATGTTGCCGCCCAGGATCAGGTCGTACGGCCGCTCCTTCACGGCCGCGACCAGCGCCTTGGCTACGCCGGCTTCATCCCAGGCGCTGTCGGTCAGTTCGATCAGCACCGCCTGATCCGCCCCCATCGCCAGGGCGGTTCTGAGCGCGTTTTCCGCCCGCTGCGGCCCCACCGTGATCACCGTCACCTCCGCTCCCAGGGCTTCCTTCAGCCTGACCGCTTCCTCGATGGCGTACTCGTCGTACGGGTTGATGATAAATTCCACCCCGTCCTCGCTGACGGCGCCGTCGCGAATGACGATTCGCTCCTCCGTGTCAAACGTCTGTTTCATCAAAACCAGGATGTTCATTGGCATGTTTCTCTCCTTTCCCTCGCCATGTGATTGGCCGGATGCAGCTTCGCCCCTCTTTCTTGCATGTTTTGTACCAATCAGCGCCACCCGCTTTCGTGGGGAAGCGATCGTCACCGGTCAGGCCTTGTCGGGGAAGCGGTGATGTTTTTTTGCATGAACCGATTCATTCCTGTATCAGCGCCTCTTGAACCGATCCGCTCTCCGGAAAATGGGGCCCGCTCCAAGTGGGGGGAACGCCGCACCGCAGCGATCCCCGTGCAGGGCAAATCGGCCAGAAAAAAAGCCCCGGATACGGGGCTGTTCTTCGCGGCATAGGCGGCGAGCCGTCACTGCGGACGATTCACGAATGAATGACGCCGACGGCTTGCTCACAGGTTGTACTTTTTCAGTTTTCGCACAATCGTGGCCTGGCTGGTGCCCAACTCCTCCGCGATCTTGTAGGTGCTGTGGAACTTTTGCACGGCGATTGCGAGAATTTCCCGCTCGGCGATCTCCGCCGCCTCTTTCAGCGTCATCACCCGGGTGAATGCGGAGGTTGCAGGGCTCTGCCTTTCCTGTTCCCTGTACTCGGGCGGCAGGTCCTCGACGGTGATCACGCTGGACGGAACGGTCAGGATCAACCGTTCGATCAGATTGGTCAGCTCCCGCACGTTACCGGGCCACGGGTATCGGGAAAAGAACCATTCGACGCTGCGGTCAAACGACTTGGCCATCTTGTACTGCTTGTTGAGCTTGCCAAGCACGGAGGCGACCAGCGGCAGGATGTCTTCTTTTCGCTCGCGTAGCGGCGGGATGGAGATCGGGAGTACGTTCAGCCGGTAGTACAGGTCCTCGCGAAACTCCCCTTTCTTCACCATCTGCTTCAAATCCCTATTGGTGGCGGCGATCAGCCGGACGTCCACGTTTTTCGGCCGGGTGGAGCCGATCCGCTGAATCTGCTTTTCCTGCAGCACGCGCAGCAGCTTCACCTGCAGGGACAGCGGCAGTTCCCCCACCTCGTCGAGAAACAGCACGCCTTGATCGGCAAGTTCGAACAAACCCGGCTTGCCCGCCCGGCTGGCTCCGGTAAACGCCCCCGGCTCGTATCCGAACAGCTCGGACTCGAGCAAATCGTGGGGAATGGCGCCGCAGTTGATTTTGATAAACTCTCCCTTTTCGCTGCGGCTGCTGGCGCGGTACAGGTAGCGGGCCAACACGTCCTTGCCCACGCCGGTCTCCCCCAGAATCAGCACGGTGGCGTCCACATCGGCGATTCGCTCCGCCATGTCGTAAATGTCCACCATGCATTTGCTCGCCAACACGATGTCCGGGTCCACCCGCCTGGTCTTCAGTTTCTCCAGTTCTTTCCGGTACTGATCGTTTAACTGCTGCGCCTCCTTCAACTTGTTGTAGAAGTGGTTCAGCTCTGTCAGGTCGCGCACGTTGGTGATCACTTTCTTGATGTCCCCGGCTTCGTCGAAGATCGGCACGCCGATGGCAAAGCGCTTGTGATCGGTAAAGTAGCTGGAGGAATAGATGTAGTTGATCGTCTTTTTCTGTTCGAGCACTTTTAGCGTAATCGACGTTCTGAGCAGCCCGCGCTCCACCAGATCTCTCACGTTATGGCTGATGTAGCACTGCCTGGGGAATCCGGTGAAGTGCTGAATCGCCGAGTTTACCTTCAGCGTCACGCCGTCCCGGTCCGTGATGAAAATCACGTCGTTGGAGATTTCCATCAACGCGTCCAGTTCCTGCTCCAGGTCGCTGACCTTCTCCTGAAGGCGGTGCACGCAGCCGCTTTCCGTGACGATGTACATGCGGTGATCATTCGCCTCCCGCTTCAGGTCGCCACAGAGCAGCAGATAGGTGCGGCCGTCCGCCTTCGCCACGTGAACCCCGCCGTCCTGTTCGTCCCACGACTGAAACAGCGATGGAAGCGGAACTCCCATGGAAGCGCCGCCGAACATCTCGGCAAACAGAAGATTACAGCTCTCGATGATGCCGGCCGCATCCGTGACAACAGCAGGAAACGGCAGGTTATCCATCCACTGGTGGACGTGTTCCACTGCTTACCCCTCCTTTTTTCCTCGACAAGAAGACAGAGACGCTCTGCTGCCGGTCTCTCATGAACCGTTTCGCCGGAACAGATAGAGGAAGACGAGCCGCGGCACGGGGCCGATTCCGCCATCGATGCGGAGCAGAAGCGGCAGGACGACAACATCAAAACTATTCAGAAAATTCTCGGACTACTTTTTACTTTACATGCGCCATGAAAAATCTGTAAAGGGGGCTTGTGAAAACGCCTTCACAAGAGCCCGCTGCTGCCTCTCCCCTCCCGTCTTCCGGGCACCGCCGTCTGATGAAACCGCAAAAAGGAGCCCTGTGCAGGCTCCGCATGTGCAGGGCTTTTTCCCCGCCGGCCGTCAGACGTCAACCGCCGTCTTTGCATTCTTGTACAGTTCGTCCAGGGTCTGCCCTTTTGCCCTGGCCAGGATTTCGATCCGGACGTTGAACTGCTTGTGCGCGAAGTTCATCAGGTCCTCAAGGCGCGCGCCGAGCGGCGACCGCTCCCATTTTTTCTCCCCCTGGAATATCTGCCCCACGAGCGGAGCCAGTTCGTTCATCTTGTTGACGACGACATCAAACAGGCGCGGGTCATCGCAAATCAGCCGCTGCAGCAGGAACGTCCCGTAACTGATATGGCGCGACTCGTCCGTTTTCAGGCAGCCGATCCCCTGCATCAGTCCCGGCATGATGCCTGCCTTGTCCAGTGTCTCGTAGAAGGCGAAGTACCCCGTCTCCGCCAGCACGCCTTCGACGAACATGTTGTAGACGGTTGAGGCTTCCGCGACCGCTTCCGGCGACTGATCGGTCACCAGCCGTTCCATCGCCTCCGGTAGAATCTCGTAAAACACCTTGCGGTAGGCTTCGCCGTGGTACTGCGAGAGATCTCCCGTCACCCCGATCCCATCCAGCACCATGCGGAAAAATTCCGTGTGCTTCGCTTCTTCGAAGAGAAACGTCGTGAGGAACAGCTCCTCTTCGATCCGCCCTTCCCTGGCGATGGCCATGATCAGCGGAAGCAGGTCCAGCGTGACCGCTTCCTCTCCGCCGAGAAACCCGGAAATCCGCCGCAGCACCTCCTCCTGCTGTTCCGCCGTCAGCCTGCTCCAGTCTTCCCGATCCTGGCTCAAGTCGATGTCCTGCGGATTCCAGATGCCGAGCCGTTTGGCCTTTTGATACAGGTGGTACGGCAGCAGTTCCTGGTTGAGCCCCCTGGGGCTGGTGGTAATCATTTCCCGCCTCATGACATTCCCTCCCGACAAAACATCATCAGCATCGGCCGTCTGCTCCTCCCGCGGAAAACGTGTCCGTCTCACGCACTCCCCTCTTTCCGACCTGTCGAATGATCCCAATTTCCAAATCTTTACTCTTCATGGCCGGTTTGCTACAATGAAAACGCTATACCCGCATTATAGGACGCGTCGGCTCACGGATATATCCCCAAAAAACCGGGGAAACCCCGAAAATGGAGGGAGGCATTGCGACATGAACCATCCCGCCATGAGCGTGCATATCCGCCAGATTGAATCGGCGCCGTCCCACGAGGAAAAATTGGTCCTGGCCCTGCGCGGGTTCATCGAGCTGTTTCCGTTCCGGAGAGCCTCCCTGTTCAACTACTCGGCTTTGCGCCGGACCGGAGAAGGGATGTTATCGGCCAGCGAACGCGGGGTCTTTTCCATCAAGGACGTGCGCCAGGATATCCGCAGCATGCCGCCGATCCTATCCGCCATTCGCGAAAAACGAGCCCAGGTCGTCGATGCGGAACAAATCCGCCAGCTCCCCGCCCCGTACGCCCGGAGCGTGACGCACGTTCTCATCGTGCCCATCCTCCACGGTTCCGCCGTTCTGGGCTACGTGTACATCCCCGGGGATACCGGCGGCGCGGCGTCCATCGGAACCCGCCTGCTCGATTCGCTGTCCCTCTACGGCGAGCAGATCGGCAGGGCGCTGGCCGCCGACAGCGGGGAGACAGGCACGCCCCGGCTGTCAAAGCGGGAAGTGGAAGTGCTGCAGCGCATGTCCTGGGGAGAAAGCATCAAGGAGATGGCGGAGCGAATCGGCCTCAGCGAGTTTACCATCCAGGACTACATCAAGTCGGCGCTGCGCAAGCTGGAGGCGCAGAACCGCGCCCAGGGCGTGGCGGAAGCGCTGCGCAGGCGGATCATCACCTGACCATTCCTGACGTCCCCCATCCGGATGGGGACTGCGGGGAACGCGGCATTGGGCCTGGACGGGCAAGCAGGGGGGACAGCCATTTCGCCAGCAGCTCGCGAGCAGGGCATAAAAAAAAGCACCCGAATGCTCGGATGCTTTTTTGTGCGCAGCGGAAAGCTTACGCGTTCAGTTTGCTTTTTGCCAGAGCTGCCAGATCGTTGAACGCAGCCTTGTCGTTTACCGCCAGGTCAGCCAGCATTTTGCGGTTTACTTCCACGCCGGCTACCTTCAGGCCGTGCATGAGACGGCTGTAGGACAGGCCGTTCAGGCGAGCTTGCGCGTTGATACGGGTGATCCACAGTTTGCGGAAGTCGCGCTTTTTCTGACGGCGGTCACGGTATGCGTACAGCAGGGATTTCATTACCTGCGCATTTGCGGATTTAAACAGGCGGTGTTTGGAACCGAAGTATCCTTTCGCCAGTTTCAGGATTTTCTTGTGACGACGGCGTGTAACAATGCCACCTTTTACTCTTGGCATACGTAATTCCTCCTGGTCATTCCAGCATGGCGGCCCCGCTTACGAGGCGCTTAGGGAGCGCATGCTGCGTAATAGTGTGTGGTAGTGCGAAACAATCTTACAGGTACGTAACGAGCTGTTCGATACGTTTTTGGTCGCCTTTGGACACCAGAGCGCCTTTGCGCAGATGGCGTTTCGCCTTGGTGGATTTGTTGGCGAACAAGTGGCTGGTGTAGGCGTGGTCACGCTTCAGCTTTCCGCTACCGGTTTTTTTGAAGCGCTTCGCTGCGCCTTTATGGGTTTTCATTTTCGGCATGGTAGAAATCCTCCTGTCCTAAACGCTGTTTACTTATCCGATTTCGGCGCCAGAATCATGATCATGCTGCGCCCTTCGATCTTCGGCTTACGCTCTGCGACGGCGATGTCCTCGCAAAGGGATGCGACACGCTCCAGGACCTGTTGACCGATTTCGGAGTGGGTGATTTCACGTCCGCGGAAACGGATGGAGCACTTCACCTTGTGATGATCCTCCAAAAACTTGCGGACGTTGCGAAGCTTCGTTTGAAAATCGTGTTCCTCAATGTTGGAAGAAAAGCGCACTTCCTTCAGCTCGATGATCTTCTGGTTGCGGCGCGCTTCCTTTTCCTTTTTCGCCTGCTCATACTTGAACTTGCCGTAGTCCATGATACGGCAAACAGGCGGCTTGGCTGTAGGAGCGACGTTCACCAGATCCAAATCGGCTTCCTGCGCAATGCGCAGCGCTTCCCTGAGGGGCACGACACCCAACTGGTTTCCGTCCGGTCCGATCAAGCGGACTTCACGGGCACGAATCGCTTCGTTGACTAACAGTTGATCCTTGCTAATACTTGCCACCTCCGTCAATTTCGAGAAGGAACAAAAATGTGCGAACGCTGACGCGCCCGCACATATCTCACCTAGCAAATTCAACAGATCCACAGTTTGCTTTTGCGTAAGAGTGACCTGTCAACAGTCGTGAAGACGTCGAACCAGGTGAGAAGCTGGGCGCTTCTGCTTGTTTCTCGAAGAATGAAGTTTTTACACTGGATCAATCATACCGTGCAGATTCGATCTTGTCAAGGATTTCATGACAGTTGGCGCCGCGGTTGACAGAACGCTCCTGCCCCTGTCTCGGAGAGCATTCTTGTGATATTGTCATGGTATACCCCATACGCAAAGGAGAATGCAGATGCATGTAAAGGTTCTCTTGTTCGCCGCGCTCGCGGAACGGGCCAACCGGCACGAAGCGCTCGTCCCTCTCCCGGAACCGGCCACCGTACATACCCTGCTCGCGGAAATCGGCAGGCTGCATCCCGAGTTGGCCGACTTGCTTCCCAGCTGCTTCGTTTCCGTCAACCAGGAGTATGCGAACGCCGAGACGCCGATCGGCCCTGGCGACGAAATCGCGATCCTGCCCCCGGTCAGCGGCGGCGAAGACGGACGGTTTCGCATCACCGATCAGCCCTTGTCAGCAGATGCCGTCATCCGGCTGGTCTCCAACCCCCGGGCAGGCGCCGTGCTCACATTTGTCGGAACAGTGCGAGAATTTACACACGGCCAGCGAACGGTCTCGCTCACCTACGAAGCGTACGTGCCGATGGCGATCCAAAAAATGAAGCAGATCGCCGACGAAATCAAGCAGCGCTGGCCGCAGGCGGACGTGGCCATGCACCACCGCATCGGCGATCTCGCCATTGAGGACATCGCCGTGATCATCGCGGTCGCCACGCCGCACCGCAGCGAATCGTTCGAAGCGGGACGCTATGCGATCGAGAGGCTGAAACAAATCGTGCCGATCTGGAAAAAGGAAATCTGGGAAGACGGCAGCGAGTGGAAAGGCCACCAGCAGGGGCCGTGGAACCCGCTCTCCCGCCCCGAAGACTGACGAATGCAAAAGCGGTCGCCCTCCGCGCATGCGGAAGTGGGGACCGCTCGTTTTGTCATGCTTACCCGCCGATGTGCGACATCTCCACTTTGGGCCGTTTGGGCAGGCCCGGCGTGTGCTTCAACCGCTCCTCCGAGTAGCGGTCGTCGCGGCGGGCCCAGATCGATTGGATGATGTCCCGAATCTCCTCGTCGCTTTTTCCCTCCCGCAGCGGGCCGCGCAAATCTTCCCCGGACGAAGCGAACAGACAGTTGTACAATTTCCCTTCCGCCGACAGCCGGGCGCGCGTACAGGTGGAACAGAAGGCCTGCGTTACGGAGGAGATCAAGCCGATCTCTTGATTCGTACCCGCATACCGGTAGCGCGAAGCCACCTCTCCGAAGTAATTGGGCTCGATCGGCACAAGCGGCATCTCCGCGTGGATCATCCGCACAATCTCGCTGGAGGGTACCACCTGATCCAGTTTCCAGCCGTTGCTGTTGCCCACATCCATGAACTCGATAAAGCGCAGGATGTGCCCTTTTTCGCGGAAATAACGGGCCATCGGAAGGATGTCCTGGTCGTTGACGCCGCGCTGCACCACCATGTTGATTTTGACCAGAAGACCGGCTTCTGCCGCCGCATCGATGCCGCGCAGGATGTCCTGCACCCGATATCCTCTGCCGTTGATCCAGCCGAACCGCTCGTCATCCAGGCTGTCCAGGCTGACGGTCACCCTGTCCAATCCCGCCTCCTTCAGCGCCTTGGCATGTTTGGCCAGGAGCGAACCGTTGGTGGTCATGGCGATGTCGCGCACGCCTTCCACCTGGCGAATCATCCTGATCAGATCGGGCAGGTTGTTTCGCATCAGCGGCTCACCGCCGGTGATGCGGATTTTTTCCACCCCGAGCGACGTGAAGATGCCGATCAGACGCGTGATCTCTTCGAACGTCAGCAGCTTGTGCTGCGGCAAAAACGGGTAATCCGGGCCGAAAATTTCGGCAGGCATGCAGTATCGACAGCGAAAATTGCACTTGTCCGTCACGGAAATACGCAAATCTCGGAGAGGACGTTTTCGTGAATCCAACACTTGTTCTGGCATTTCTGATCACTCTCCTGCTTCCATACTAGACCTGCGGCCTGCCAAAGATCAAGCGCGGGACGATGAACGGGGTGCATACACGATCCTTCCCGCATCGCGGCAGCTGTACCCGCCCAGCGCTTCCACCTGGCGGGCAAACTCCGGGGACCGGATGCATTCCAGCAGTTCCTGCCCTTCGCTGCTCCGGTAAAACGCCCCGCTCATCAACAGGTCGTAGCGCTCCTCCGCCACCGGAATAAAATCAAGGCCCATCGCCGTCGCCGCCGAATAGATGCCGAGGCCGACATCGGCCGTCCCTCCGGCAACGGCAGCGGCCACGCTCAAATGGGAGACCGCTTCCCGCGAGTAGCCGTAGATCTGCTCCCGGTCGATCCCTTCCTGTTTCAGCAGGTAATCGAACAAAAGCCGCGTTCCGGCGCCCCGCTGGCGGTTGATATAGGTTATGCCAGGACGGGCCAGATCGCGTACGGTCCCGATCCGGAGCGGATTGCCCTGTCGTACGATCCATCCTTGCTGGCGATACACCAATTGTACCAGGACAATGTCGCGGCCGCGCAAAAATTTTTCTACAAAGGGCAGATTGTAGCTGCCGGTCGCTTCGTCAAACAGGTGAACGCCCGCGATGTGCGCCTCCCCTTTCTGGATGGCGAGAATGCCGCCCATGCTGCCCACATGGGACGAGACGAGGAAGCGGCGGGGATTGGCTTTGCGCACGAGAGAATGGAGTACGTCCATCGACAGGTCGTGACTGCCGGTCGCCACGATCGTGTTGTGAATCTGCTCCAGCGGGCGGTACAGCTCCACTTCCGCGATCTCGCCCTGCTCGTACCCGAGGTGACCGGGCGGGATGCGCAAAAGACCGTCGGCGCGCACCATCGACATGGTGACGCCTGCGGAGCGGGTCAGCGGATTGGCGATATACTGCCCGTCGATGCAGCCGATCGTCACGCGAATGAAATCCTCCGCCCCCATGACGGAGACGATCCGCCGCCCAACCGTCGCCTTGATCCGCTGACGCTGCGGTTCGGTCAGGCCATAGTAATGATGGACCAGCAGCCGGGCAAACCATTCCAGATTCAAGTAGGCGGACACCGGGTAGCCGGGCAGCCCGATGACCGGTTTTCCCTCGACGATGCCGACCACCACCGGCTTTCCGGGGCGGGTCGCCACGCCATGCGTCAGCACTTCGCCCAGTTCTTCCAGCACATGGACGGTGAAGTCCTCCCGTCCGGCCGAGGAGCCGGCGTTCACCAGCACGATGTCTGCATCCCGCACGGCCGCCTGCACGGCTTCCTTGATCAAGCCGTAGTCGTCCGGAACAATGCCGCAATACACCGGTTCCGCCCCCCATTCCTGCAGATACGCGGCAAAAACCGTTCCGTTGAACTCGATGATTTCCCCTTCGGTCACATGCTCGGCGGGCGGTATCAGCTCGGTTCCGGTCGGGATGATCGCCACCCGCGGTTTGCGCAGCACGGGTACGGTCACGTTGCCGCCGGCCAGGAGCGCTCCCAGGTCAACCGGGCGCAGCTTGTACCGGTCGGGAACAATCACCTCACCGACGACGACATCTTCGCCGATCGGCCGAATGTGCTGCCAGGGAGCGGCCGGTTCCAGAATCTCGACGGTCTCTTCGTCGATCTGGTGGATATTCTCAATCATGATGACGGCGTCATACCCGTCCGGGATGGGATCGCCGGTGTCCACCACGACATAATCCTCTCCCCGCTTCAATCTGACGGGATGCTGCTCGTCGGCGCCATACGTTTTTTCCGCCTTCACCGCGATGCCGTCCATGGCCGAGGCATGGTAGTTCGGCATCGACACGTTCGCGTAGATCGGCTGCGCGGTGACACGGCCCAGCGCCTGCGGCGTCGGGATGACCTCCACTTCCGGCGAAAAGCGGACTCGTTTCACTAGCTGCTCTTGCGCTTCCTGGAGCGGCGTATCTTCCAAGTAGATCTTGCGCATGGTACTCCTCCTGTCATCACTCGTGGGTTTTCCATCGACCCGCGGTTAGGGAAACACGTAAACGCTGACGACTTCGCCTTCCAGGATCCCTTCTTTGTTCGCCGCGATCTCCACCATGCCGTCGCTCTTTGCCAGCGTGGAAATCAAGCCCGATTTGCCAAACACCGGCACGGCCCACAACCCGTCGCTGCGCTCTTCCAGTTTGACCCGGACGTAATCGGAACGCCCCACCGCAGAGGGGATGTTGCGGGAGATGCGGGCGGGCAGCCGCTTGTCAAACGCTGACGGGCGCATCCCCTGCAGACGGTGAAGGATCGGCACCGCGAACAGATGGAAAATGATCAGCGCGGACACCGGGTGGCCGGGCAGCCCGAGCAGCGGCTTCTCCCCGGCCCTGGCCAGAATCGTCGGCTTCCCCGGCTTGATGGAGACCCCGTGCACCAACACCCCCGGCTCTCCCAGCGACTGCATCACCTGCACGGTAAAGTCGCGCGTCCCGACGGAACTGCCGCCGGACAGGATAAGGAAATCCACCTGCCGGTACAATTCCTCGGCTTTTGCCAGGAACGCGTCGCAGTCGTCCTTGACAATGCCTCCGAAGATCACGTCCGCTCCGTGCTGTCTGGCTGCCGCTCCGACGGTGACGCTGTTGATGTCGCGTACCTCGCCGGGAGCGAGTTCCCGTTTGTCGGCGGGAACCACCTCGTCACCGGTGGACAGGATGCCGACGATCGGACGCGGGTACACCCTGACGCTGGTTCTGCCGATGGCGGCTAGCACGCCCAGATCCTGCGGGCGCAAGCGGTGCCCCGCCGCCATGACCGTCTCTCCGATCTCCACGTCGTCGCCGGCGCGAACGACATTTTCACCCGGAGCCACCTGCCGGTACACGTTGAGCAAATCCCCCACTTCCTCCACGTGCTCCATCATGACCACGCTGTCCGCCCCATCGGGAAGCATCCCGCCGGTCGGAATGGCCTGGGCCTGTCCTTCGTGCAGGTACAGGTCTGCGGCCCGGCCCATGTCAATCTGTCCGGTAATCGTGAGAAACGCGGGAAGCGAATCGGAAGCGCCAAACGTATCCTTGGCCCTGACGGCGTATCCGTCCACCGTCGAACGGGCAAAGTGGGGAACCTGTTCGCCGGATATCACGTCTTCCGCCAGCACCATCCCCAGCGCCTCAGCCAGCGGCACCTCCACCGGAAGCCGGACAGGGCGGAACTCTTCTGCAATCACGGCCAACGTCTCGGTCACGGTTTTCACATTGAAGAACTTCATCAGCGCCTCCATGGATGGTTGTTTGGATTCGTCGAAAAATTCATTATAATAAAGGGTAAAACGAAAAGGGAGAAATGTCCTGGATGAAAGTAAAGGTATTCGCCAATTTCCGCGAGATCTGCCAGGCCAAAACGGTGGAAGTGCCTGCGGACAACGGCAGCCGGGTGATCGATATTCTGGAAAGCCTGATTCGGATGTATCCTGCGCTGGAAGAGGAAGTGTTCACACCGGAGCGAACACTCAAACCGTTTGTCCACGTCTTCATTAACGGGTGCAACATCATCCATGCGGACGGACTGGAGACCCGCGTGCGGGAAGAAGACCAGTTTGCGCTGTTCCCGCCGGTGGCAGGAGGCTGAGATGGCCGAACACGTTCTCGAGCTGCGCGGCATCCCTCTGTCCCATCTGGTTGCCTATCTGGTCGAATGCGGAGGCGACCCGCCGCCGGATGAAACGCTGCCGATCACCGTTCGGGGGCAAGGCTGGCAGGCGGAGGTGCTGCGGGAGGAATCCGTTCGGATCACCTCCCGCTTTCACGTCAACGCCGTGTTCATCCGCTTCCATGCCGACGACGATCACACGCTGAAACGCCTGATGGACCGCTTCCGCATCAAGGTCATGCGGGTAGGCGGGTAGGCCGGAAAACGGTCCCCCGCGCGGTGGGTAACACAACCCAGCCGACGGGCGAAAGCCTCACCTGATCGGCGATAGCGAACGCAGTGCCAAGCGGGGCCCTAACCGGAATCGGCTGGGCCCCTAGCCTTGAAGGTGGAAGACACGTTCCACCTTTTTTTGGGGGATCGGCATGGATCATGTTGTCCTGCGCATGGATTCACACAATCTCCAGTTCCTTCAGCTTGCTTTCCGGCACAACGCCGTCCACCCAGCCGCGCACCCGGTAATATTCATCCAGCATCACGTCCATGCGGCTGACATGGCCTGCGCTGTTGCCAGTGGCGGGCTCTTCGGTGAAGCGCTTCGGCAGGTAGTCGTCCTCGCGCTTGTTGAAGCCGGCCAGGTTGTTGTAATAGCGCTCCAGGTTGTAAATACGCTCCCCGATCTTCATGACGTCGTCCGCCGTCACCGGAATGCCGGTCATCGCGGAATACTGCTCCGCATAGTGCTCGGCGTTTTCCGAGAAGGAGGAGAATTTGCAGATGTTCATCGAGTCGGAGAAGGCGAGCAGGTCCTGGAACACTTTCAGCAGTTCCCCTTTTCCTTCCGGTTTCAGACGGTCGGTCGGCATCGGGATGCCGGCGATTTCACTCGCCACCGTGTAGCCGCGCAGGTGGCAGGCGCCGCGGTTGCTGGTTGCGTAGCCGAGGCCAATCCCCTGGATGCCGCGCGGGTCGTACGCGGGAATCGCCTGGCCTTTGACGCACATCGCCAGATTTTCGTCGCCGAATTGTTTCGCGGCCCGGGCCGTCCCCTCGGCCAGCACATCGCCGATTCCTCTGCGGAAAACGAGCATCTCTGTCAGTTCAATCATGCGGTCGGCGTCGCCCCAGTCCGCCTTTTCTTCGATCAAGCCGCGCTCCGCCGCTTCCATCATGCAGGAAAGCGTGTTGCCCAGCTCGATGGTGTCCATGCCGTATTCGTTGCAGAGGTTGATCAGATAGGAGATCGGAGCGGCGTCGCTCAGCCCGCAGTTCGCGCCAAGCGCCCAGCCCGACTCATACTCGAAGCTTTCCACGCGGGTCTTGTACTTTCCGTCCTTTACTTCCACTTCCTTTTTGCAGGCGACCGGACAGGCGTGACAGGTGTTGTCCGCGACCAGCAGCGTGGCGTTGACCGTTTCGCCGCTGTGCCCTTCCGCCCCGTCCCAATGCGTGTACTTGGAGTTCATCGTCGGCAGCGCGCCCACCTCGTTGATGATGCTCGTCAGCACGTTGGTTCCGTAGACGGAGAGGCCGCCTTTTTTCGGCGCCGTCAAGCCGCCTTCCATGATCGCCTTCAGCGCCTTCTGGTTGGCCTGCTTGTACTCCTCATCCCGTGCCGGTTGCGGCATGTTCCCTTTTTGCGCAGCCTTGATGACGATCGCCTTCAATTTTTTGTAACCGGCGACCGCCCCCGTGCCTCCACGTCCGGCCGCGCGGTCGTTCTCATTGATGAACCCGGCGAAACGCACCAGATTTTCGCCCGCCTGCCCGATGCAGATGACGCTCAGGTTCTCCTTGCCGTAGCGATCCTGCATCGCTTTTACCGTCGCGCGGGTGCCCTTGCCCCACAGATCGCTGGCGTCGCGCAGTTCTCCCTGGCCGTTTTCCACGTACAGATAGACCGGTTTGTCGCTTTTGCCCCTGAAGATCACGTTGTCGATGCCGGCCCATTTCAGCCGCGCAGCCGACCAGCCGCCCATGTGCGAATCCGTGACGGTCCCGGTCAGCGGAGACTTGGTCACCATGCACAAGCGGCCGCTCATCGCCGAACGGGAACCGGTGACCGGGCCCGTCATCAGGCAAAGGATGTTCTCTTCCGAAAACGGTTCTACGTCCGGACCGTTGTCGAACACGTACTTGACCCCCAGCCCGCGTCCGCCGACGTACTTCTTCGCCAGCTCTTCATTGATTTCCCGATAATCGACAGTGCCCGAAGAAAGGTCGACCAGCATTTCCCGATTTTTGAACCCACCCAAGGCCATTGGTTGCTTCCCCCTTTTCTTCCACAAGGATCTCATACAATATGCTCCTAGTTCGACCTGTATGCCGATTTTCCCTCCCGCATTCCTCTGAAAAACTGCAAGATTGATAATTTTTCGACACTTCCTGTTGCCAAGCACCGATCCGTGCAGTATGGTAATTTTATACCAATCCAAACCAACCAAACGAAAACAAACGGGAACCAACCAAACCAAAACGCAAGAGGGGATGGTATGAGACACGCGTATCTGACACCGGAAGAGGTGGCAGAAGAACTGAAGCTCTCCAGGTATACGGTCTATGAAATGATCAAACGCGGCGATTTGCCCGCCTGCAAAATCGGACGGGCACTGAGAATCTCGCGCCCCGACCTGGACGCTTTCCTGCACGGGCACAGCCCGCGGGATGCGCAGGCGGCGCCGCCGTTCGCTCCCGCCGCCGATCGCCGGAACAGTCCGCGGACGAATGACATTTACTTCGCCGGCAGCCACGATCCCGCCATCGATCTTTTGACCCGGATGCTGGCCAATCGGGGGATTACCCTCCTGCCGGCGTTTTCCGGGAGTTTGGACGGATTGATCGAACTGTACAAAGGACGCGTCGACATGGCCGGATGCCACCTCTTGGACAGGTCGACGGGAGCGTACAATCTGTCGTACATCCGCTGTCTCATGCCCCATGAAGGGGTGGCGGTGATCAACCTGGCCGGACGCTGGCAGGGATTCATCGTGCCCAAACACAACCCGCGGATGATCACCTGCTGGGAGGAATTCTTCTCCGGCCGGCATCGGATCGTCAACCGGCAGCGCGGGTCCGGAACGCGTGTACTGCTCGACTTCCACCTGCAGCAGTTGGGCGTCTCTCCCGCCAGCGTTCCCGGATACGATCATGAAGTGACGACCCACTGTGCGGCCGCATCCGCCGTTTTGCGCGGAGAGGCGGACGTCGCCTTGGGGATCGAGAGCGTTGTCCGGGGCCTTCCGCTTGATTTCTTCCCCGTGCAGGAGGAACGGTACGATCTGGTGATTCCCGCTCCGCTCCTCCGACAGGAACGCTTTCAAATCCTGTTGGAGGTTCTGCGGGACCCCCCGTTCAAACAAGCGGTGGCGGCCCAGGGCGGCTGCGATGTTTCCCGGACCGGCCAAACCATTGACCGATTGTTCTGACGATTCCCTGATCGCAAAGGAGTTGGAAATCATGAAGCCCATTCGCATCATTACCCCCCTGCTCATGTCCATGCTCATCCTTTTCCTCGCCGCCTGTTCTGCCGCTCCCGCCCAGCCGGCCGCAGCGCCGCAGCAAACGTCTTCGACAGAGACGGCGGCGAAACAGCCGCAGTCCGCTCCGGCGGACAACGAGATCGTCCTGGCGACCACGACCAGCACCCAGGATTCCGGCCTGCTTGACGTGCTCATCCCCGCTTTCGAGGCCAAATCGGGCATCAAGGTAAAAGTGGTCGCGGTGGGAACCGGCCAGGCGATCAAACTGGGGGAAGACGGCAACGCCGACGTGCTCCTGGTCCACTCGCGGAGTGCGGAAGACGAATTCGTCTCCAAAGGATTCGGCGTCAACGCCTACGACGTAATGTACAACCAGTTCCTCATCGTCGGGCCGGCTGGCGATCCCGCCGGCGTCACGTCAGCGAAAACGGCAGCGGACGCGTTCGCCCGCATCGCCGAAAAACAGGCGCTGTTCATCTCGCGCGGCGACGATTCCGGCACCGACAAGAAGGAGAAAAGCATCTGGAAGGAAGCCGGGATCAACCCCGACGGCACCTGGTACCTCTCGTCCGGACAGGGGATGGGCGCCACCCTGCAGATGGCCGACGAAAAACAGGCGTACACCCTGACGGACGAGGCGACGTTTCTGTCCCGCAAGCTGAACCTGCAGGTCTTGATGCAGGGGGACAAATCCCTGCTGAACCCGTACGGCATCATCCAGGTAAAAGCGACGGCCAAACCGGATGCAGCCATGCAGCTCATCCAATTTTTCGTCGGCGATGACGGGCAGAAACTGATCGGCCAGTTCGGCAAGGACACGTACGGCAAGAGTCTGTTCGTTCCGGCCGCGAAAAAGCGATAGGAGCACATGCCATGCTGTTCCCGCCGGACGTATGGGAGATCATCTGGCTCTCCCTGAAAGTGACGACGACGGCAATCGCCATCGGGATGCTGATCGGCATCCCCTTCGGCGCCTTCCTGGGGCTCTATTCCTTTCCGGGGAAACGGCTGATCGTCGTGCTCGTCTACACCTGCATGGGACTTCCCCCGGTGCTGGTCGGCGTGATCGTCTACCTGCTGCTCTCCCGGTACGGCCCTCTCGGATCGCTCAGCCTGCTGTTCACGCCGCAGGCGATGGTTATCGCGCAGGTGGCCCTGGTAACGCCGATTCTGGCCGGACTGACCATGTCGGCCGTACAGGAAAAGGAGCGTGCCTACCGAGAAACCGCCAAAAGTCTGGGCGCCAGTCCCATCCAGTTGATCGCGACGATCGTCAGGGAAGCGCGCACAGGCATCTGGTCGGGCGCAGCGGCGGCCTACGGCAGGGCGATTTCCGAAGTGGGCGCGGTGATGCTGGTCGGCGGCAACATTGAACACCACACCCGCGTGATGACCACGGCGATCATACTGGAGACGCGGATGGGCAACTTCCCGGCCGCGCTGCAGTTGGGGCTGGTCCTGTTGGCGGTCAGCTTCCTGTTTAACAGCTTCCTGATGGCGGGAGCGCTGAACCAATGGAAAGCCAAGCGGAGATGAGAGCATGAACATACTGGAACTGCGGGATCTGGTGGTCCGCCATGAGGGAAAAACGATTCTGCGCGTGGACAGCGTCCGGTTCGAGCAGGGGAAGATCTACGGCATTATCGGGCCGAGCGGGGCCGGGAAAAGCACCCTGCTCAGGGTGATCAACCTGCTGGAGCGGCCGGCCCAGGGCAGCATGCACGTGTTCGGCACGGATGTCGACCTGGCCGCCCTCACCCATGCCAAAGGGCTGCCGATTCAGCGGCAAATGGGCTTCGTGGCGCAGAAACCGGCCATGTTCCACGCATCCGTGTTCGACAACGTGGCGATGGGGCTGCGCTACCGCGGCGTGGATCGGGCGGCGATCCGCCCGCGTGTCCTCGCAGCGCTGAAGCTGGTAGACCTGGAGCACGCGGCCGGCCAGCGGGCTGACACGCTCTCCGGCGGGGAAGCGCAGCGGATTGCCCTCGCCCGAGCGCTGGTGTACGAACCGCCGCTGCTGCTTTTGGACGAGCCGACGGCCAGCCTCGATCCGCACAACATTGCCATTTTTGAACGCGTCATTCAAACGATTCACCAGACCAGGCGAACGACGATCCTGATCGTCACCCACAATCTGGCGCAGGCCAGGCGCCTGACGCACGCGTGCCTGTTCATCCAACAGGGGCGGATCGTCGAGTGCGGCGAAACGGCGGCCGTATTTTCCGGAGCGGCGTGTCGGGAACTGCAGGACTTCATTTCCGGGCGGATGATCTGCTGATTGATGAGAAAGGAGCTTCCCATGAAATACGAGCACCGACAGCGTTATTCCAGACAAGTGCTGTTCGCGCCGATCGGCGAAACGGGACAGGAGCGGCTGCTGCAGAAAAAGGCGGCGATCGTCGGGATGGGCGCGCTGGGGACGGTTCTGGCCAACCACCTGGTGCGGGCAGGCGTCGGTCACGTGCGGCTGATTGACCGGGATTTCGTCGAGGAAAGCAATCTGCAGCGGCAGATGCTGTACGACGAGGAGGATGCGCGGCAGCATCTGCCGAAAGCGGTGGCGGCGGAACACAAGCTGCGGCGGATCAACTCCGGTGTTGCGATCGAGGGAATCGTGGCCGACCTGCACGCCGGTAATGCGGAAACCTACCTCGCGGACGCCGACGTGATTCTGGACGGGTCGGACAACTTTCACGTCCGCTATCTGATCAACGACGTGGCGGTGAAGCACCGCATCCCCTGGGTGTACGGCGGAGCGGTCAGTGCGCGCGGGATGTTCGCGGTCGTTCGTCCCGGGATCACGCCCTGTTTTCGCTGTCTCTTTCCCCACGCTCCGGAAGGCCGGGGCGAAACCTGCGACACGGTCGGCGTGATCGGCCCGATCGTGCACATCGTCGCCTCGTACCAGGCCGCGGAAGCGCTGAAACTGCTGCTCGGCGCCACGGACGACTTGAACCCGCATCTGGAGCAGTGGGATATCTGGCAGAACGAACACCTGCAGATGAACGTGGCGGGCGGCAGGAATCCCGCCTGCCCCGCCTGCGTCATGAACCGTTTCGACTATCTGCAGATCGGCGGAGAAACGGAAGCGTTTACCACCATCTGCGGCAGGGATGCGGTACAGATCAGCCCCCTGCACCCCCGCCCCGTTGATTTTGCGCTGCTCGCGAAGCGGTTCCAGCCATTGGGCCGGGTGGAACAAAATCCGTTTCTCCTGCGCTTCCACGTCGACGGCTGCACACTCGTCTTCTTCCGCGACGGCCGTGTGCTCGTACAGGGGACCTCGGAGATCACGACCGCCCGCACGTTGTATGCCAAATATGTGGGACATTAGAGTCCCCACTATGCGAGAAAAGGGCCGCCCCCAACCGGGAGCGGCCCTTTTGATTCAGCTTATTTCATGTCGCTGATTTCCTGTTTGATTTTGGCGATGAACTCATCCACCGGAAGCGCCCCTTCGTCGCCTACGCCGCGTTTGCGGACGGACAGGGTGCCCTCCGCCACTTCTTTTTCCCCGATGACCAGCATGTACGGGATCTTTTGCACCTGAGCCTCGCGGATTTTGTAGCCGATTTTTTCGTTGCGGGCGTCCAGTTCCACGCGGATGCCGGCCTGTTCCATTTTCGCTTTTACCTCTTCGGCGTACGGCACGTGCGCATCGCTGATCGTCATCAGACGCACCTGAACCGGCGACAGCCAGGTCGGGAACGCGCCCGCGTAGTGCTCGATCAGGATGCCGATGAAGCGCTCCATGGAACCGTACATGGCGCGGTGCAGCACGACCGGACGGTGCTTCTCGTTGTCCTGGCCGATGTAGGACAGGTCAAACTTCTCCGGCATCTGGAAGTCAAGCTGGATGGTGCCGCACTGATGGCGCCGTTTCAGCGCGTCCGTGATCTGGAAGTCGATCTTCGGTCCGTAGAACGCGCCGTCCCCTTCCTTGATCTCGTACGGCATGCCGGATTCCTCCAGCACTTTTTTCAGCGAGCTTTCCGCGATCTCCCACAGTTCGTCGGAGCCCATCGAATCCTCCGGACGGGTGGAGAGCGCCACGCTGTACTCGAAGCCGAACACCTTGTAGATGCGGTCGATCAACTGAATCATGCTTTTGATCTCACTCTCGATCTGATCCGGACGAACGAAGACGTGCGCGTCGTCCTGGCAGAACGTCCGCACCCGCAGCATCCCGTTCAGCGCACCGGAAAACTCGTGGCGGTGCACCTGGCCGAACTCGGAGTAGCGGATCGGCAGGTCGCGGTAGGAGTGGATCTTGTTTTTGTAAATCAGCATGTGGCCCGGACAGTTCATCGGCTTCAGCGCGTAGGTGGTGTTGTCCACCTCGGAGAAGTACATGTTCTCGTGGTAGTGGTCCCAGTGGCCGGATTGCAGCCAGAGGCGCTGGTTCATGATGAACGGCGTGCGCACCTCGGTGTAGTGGGCCAACTGCTGCAGGCGGCGGGAGAACTGCTCCAGCTCGTTGCGGACGGTAAAGCCCTTCGGCAGGTAGAACGGCATGCCCGGCGCCTCTTCGGAGAACATGAACAGCTCCAGCTCTTTGCCCAGCTTGCGGTGGTCGCGCTTTTTCGCCTCTTCGATGAAGTGCAGGTATTCGTCCAGCTCCGCCTTTTTCGGCCACGCGGTGCCGTAGACGCGCTGCAGCACCTGGTTTTCCGCTTTGCCGCGCCAGTACGCGCCGGCCACGCTCATCAGCTTGAACGCCTTGATGTAGCCGGTGGACGGCAGGTGCGGCCCGCGGCACAGGTCAAAGAACTCGCCCTGCTCGTAGATGGTGATCACGGCGTCTTCCGGCAGGTCGCGGATCAGCTCCAGTTTCAGATGGTCGTTGATTCCCTGAAAGATGTGAATCGCTTCTTCGCGGCTGACCACCTTGCGGCGAATCGGCAGGTCTTCCTTGATGATCTTTTCCATCTCGGCTTCAATTTTGCCCAGATCGTCGGGGGTGAGCGTTACCGGGATGTCCATGTCGTAATAGAAGCCGTCTTCAATGACGGGACCGATCCCCAGCTTCACCTCTTTCCCGTAGAGGCGCTTGACGGCCTGCGCCAGCAGGTGGGCGGTGCTGTGGCGGTACACTTCCAAGCCTTCCGGGCTGTCCAGCGTCACGATCTCGATCGCCGCGTCTTCCTGCACCGGCGTGTACAAATCCACCACCTTGCCGTTCAGCTTGCCGGCGACGGCCTTTTTCTTCAGGCTCGCGCTGATGGAGCCCGCGATGTCCTCGATGGTGATGCCGGATTCGTATTGGCGTACGGCCCCATCCGGGAACGTAATGTTGACTTGTGCCACGATCCATACGTCCTTTCTGCATAAAATAATGGGATTGGAAAAAATAAAAACACCCATCCCCAAAGGGACGAGTGTTTCTTACCCGTGGTACCACCCTCATTTGATTCGGCCGGAGCAATTGCCGTCGGGACGTCCTCCCGACCCATCCTCCATGCGGACGAAAGCCGAATCCTTCCTTGCCATAACGGTATGCCCGGCGAGCCGATACTGGAAGCGCGTGGCTTCGTTCCCGGCCGCTACTCGAAGGGGGTGGAGCGATACGCGTCCGCAGCGGGCTTCCAGCCAGCGGCCCGCCTCTCTGGAGCGACGTGGATATCGTCCATGTCCTTCTCATCGTATTTCAACACATCTGTAGTTGTTGTCTGTCATTATAGTGGAGTTGGCTTGTGTCCGTCAAGTGCGCGTCTGCCCGCCAGGCAAAGCGAACAGGAATGGCACGTCATCACCTTGCCGTCAAAGATGCTGTGGATCGTCTGGATCAAGGCGGGCCTGTCCTGTACCAGATGCAGCACGACGCGCTCCGGAGCAAGCGTCACCAGCGCGCTCACCAGGTAGTCCTCTTCGCGGCTGTTCTGCTCGCCGATGCTGAAGACGGCATCGAGCTGTTCCAGCCGCAGCCGTTGGCCGTGCTTGTCATAGAGGAGGAACGGTTTGTCCACACTAGGAACGACGTGAACCACTTCCTGTTTGGTCTCCTGCGCGGCGATAAAGTACCGCAGCAGATCGACAAATTCCTGGTACTGCTTGTCTTCCAGATAATCGTCCAGACCGGTTTCCACCAGTTCAAACAGTTCGTTCCAATGCTCCTGCAGACGGAAGCGGACGAAGCCGAGCACATTCAGCTCCCGCTCCTCTTCCAGAAAGGCGAACACTTTGCGGTAGACGGCCGCCTTGCGGGCAGTAGCCTGGAGCAGGTCCGTGCCGCCTTCTTCCTGGTCTTGACAGATCCGCTGCACATAGGGAAGAATGAACGGCCACTCCTCTTCCAGCGCTTCCGCTTCCAGCAGGTCGGCGGCGATCTCCTCCAGCACTTCCGGCTCCTTGACCCGGAGGACCCATTCGGCCACCGCCAGGGAAACAAACGCCCGGGCCCACTCGATCGTCTCCGCGTTGTACTCCTCGGCGGACCAGCTCCGAAAGTGGAACAAGCGGTACTCGCCCTGCTCCCGTTCCCTGTATGTAATGCGCACCGGCTCCGTGTTGACCCGCTCCTTCAGCTCGGTCACGATGGAGCGAAAGGCGTCACAATGCGCAGGGACATTTTCCAGCCACACGGCAAAACTCTGCATATCCATCCCCCCATCCGCAGTGTAGTTACAGTATATGTCCCGCCTGGGGCGATATACTTTTAAACGGATGGAAACAGGGGGAAGGCTCGCTTGCGCAAAAAAACACGAAGCCGTTGCGGCTCCGTGTTTTTTCTGTCCGATCGGTCAATTCTGCATGACAAAGTCGCGCTCCGCCATCTCCCCTTCGCGGAAGACGCGCAGGATTTCGTAGCGCGTATTGCGCTGCGCGGGGATTTTGCCCGCCTCGCGGATGAGCTGCAGGATCAGGTTGGTGTTCACCTTGTAGGTGCATGCGGCGGCGGAAACGACGTTCTCCTCCATCATGGTCGAGCCGAAGTCGTTGCAGCCGTAAGAGAGCGACAGCTTGCCGATCTCCGGTCCCATCGTCACCCAGGACGACTGGAAGTTTGCGATGTTGTCCAGCATCAGGCGGCTGATCGCCAGCGTCTTCAGGTATTCCTCCGGGGTGTTGTTGACCGCCTTCATGTTGGTGTTTTCCGGCTGGAACGTCCAGACGATGAAGGCCGTGAAGCCCTTGGTCTCGTCCTGCGCCTCGCGGATGCGCATCAGCGAGAGCACGCGTTCTTCCATCTCCTCGCCAAAGCCGATCACCATCGTCGCCGTACCCGGCAGGCCGACGCGGTGGGCCGCCTTTTGCGTCTCGATCCACTCTTTCCAGGAACCCTTCAGGCGGGAAATCTTGCGCCGCGTGCGGTCGTCCAGGATCTCGCCGCCCGCTCCCGGCAGCGAGTCGAGGCCGGCTTCCTTCAACTGCCTCAGCACTTCTTCCACAGGCAGGCCGGACACCTGCGCCATTTTTTGCACTTCCGCGGTGGAAAACGAGTGCATCGTGATCTGCGGGAAGCGCTTTTTGATGTTTCGCAGCAGATCCAGGTAGTACTCAAACGGCAGGTCCGGGTTGGTGCCGCCCTGCATCAGGATTTCCGTGCCGCCCACGTCCACCGTCTCCTGAATTTTTTGGTAGATCACTTCGTTGGGCAGCACGTACCCTTCCTTGGAACCCGGCGGCCGGTAAAAGGCACAGAACCGGCAGTAGGTGTCGCACACGTTGGTGTAGTTGATATTGCGCCCGATGACAAACGTGGTGATCGGCTCCGGATGCCACTTCTTCATGACCAGGTCGGCGTAGTGGCCCATTTTTTCAATCTCGTCACTCGCAAACAGGGCGAGGCCGTCTTCCAGGCCGAGGCGTTCGCCGGCGAGCGCCCGCTCCAAAATCTTATCGATCAAAAGGATCACTCCTTCTACACTGCGTCCACGATTCATGGTAACACAAAAAAGCAACCCTGCCTATTGGCAAGGTTGCGTCAACTCTATTCGAAGCCGATTTCCTCGTACACTTCCGGTTCCCAGTAAATGACCGACTGGGCGAGCGGCAGATTCATCTCCCGCGCGCCGTTTGGCTTTCCATTAAAATAGATAATCTCCGTGACGGCCACACGGTCCCCGCGGACGTCTATTTCCCCTTTCAGCTCCAGGGTTGTCCCATCCGGTGCATAGTAGATGACTTTCCCCGATCCCAGCGTTTTCATCGGTACCTCCCGTTGTATGGACTGTACCTCTATAGTAGTAGACAATCTTTCCCATCGTCAACGTCCGATCTGGAACTTATTGACCAACCGACGAATCGGGAGGCGTATCCTTTTTGCGCCTTTTTGCCTGCCGCTCCTCCGTTTCACGGGACATTTCTCCCGTCAGATCCGCCGTCATCGCGGCGTCCTGTCCGGCGATCATCGCCGTTTCGCCTGCCGGTACGCCGGCATGCTCCTGACGATAGGCGGAGGAGGAAAATATCTGGCTGGCATTGACCGGCTGGCCCGCCGCTCCGCCGGCATGCAGGGACGACGGCGGCGGCGTCTGCTGCACGGCGGCCACTCCGGGATCGACCGCATTCGTCAGCACGCTGTCGACGGCCGGCCGGGTCTGCGGCTGGACGGACGCGAAGGGCGGAACCTGCTCGGACATCGCCATCTGTCCGTCCACGGCTGCCGGCTGATAGCCGCGCAGCAGTTGGGCGCTCGTCTCCTCCCGCAGCGTCGCCAGCGGATAGTAGCCCTTCCGCTGCATATACCGCCACACGTCGTAGGCCTGCTGGGCGCAGTTGACCGCCCCTTGCAGGAGCATGCCGCGCAGGTGCGGATGGGCCGCCTCCAGCGCCGCGGCCATTTTCGCTTTGGCCCCCGCCTTGTGCAGGCCGAGCACGGCTGACGCCACATCGTGATCGTCCATCTGATCCGGGTGGGCATTGGGCTGGTGAGAAGCGGCCTGCTGTGGAGCCGCTGGCGGTTGGGCCGCGGCGGACGATGGTGGGGCCTGCGTCCGCCACGCCTGCGTGCTGGGCCGGTACGGCAGGCTGTCGCCCGCTCCCAGCCCGTGTACCGTATGTACCATGCTGTTGTATTCGTTTTGCATGAACTGCATCTGGTAGCCGACAAGCTGGGCCAGTTCCGGGTCGCGGATATAGGGAGTGTACAACTGCATCGTGTTCAGCGCGTCGATCGCGCAGGTGAGCGCCTCGTGCAGTTCCATCACTTCATGGGCTCCGTACGGATGAGGTTGCATCATGACGGTTTCCTCCTTTTTTCCAAATCCCTAACAGTATGTCCGAAACGGCCAGCGGATAGAAGCGCACGAGAAAAACACAAAGGTTTCCGGAAAATGGAGGGTAACCTTTCGGCGTCAGCCACGTAATACCTTGTCGGAAAAGCATGGCTGCACCGCACCAAAAATCATTCTGTCTGGAGAGAGCCTGTCATAGGATATAACTACAGAAACCCTTCTGTTTCCTGTATAATGAAGAAAAACGCCGGATGAAGTCCTTTCGCAGAAGCTGGTTCTTCTCAAAGCGACAGACGAGGAAAACCTCCTGAAGGAGACGCTCATGTTCGAACAAATTACGCACATCTTTATGCAGTACGGCATATGGGGATTGTTTGGCCTCGCCTTTCTGGACTCGTTTATCGTGCCTGTCCCGCCCTTTTTTCTGCAAATCGGGATGAGCCTGATCGATCCCGCTTCCGCCATGCGGTACGCCACCGTCGCGTTTACCGGTTCCATCCTCGGGGCGCCGGTGGGCTACATGCTGGGCAAATGGCTGGGCAAACCGCTCTTGCAAAAGCTGCTTCCTGAGAAGTGGACGGCGATGGCGACGGAGCAATTTGCCAAGAATGGCGATGCCGCCGTATTGATCGGTTCGTTTACGCCCATTCCGTTCAAAGTCTTTACCATTTTGAGCGGCGTGTTCAACTACTCGCTGACGAAGCTGATGCTGTTTGCCATCCTGGGACGCGGCATCAAGTTTTTCCTCATCGGGTTGTTGTTCCACCTCTACGGCAAACATGCCAAGGTGCTGCTGGACAACTACCTGGAGGTGACCGTGCTCGGAATCGGCGCCCTGGTGGCCATTGTCTGGCTAATTTGGAAAAAGCGGAAAAAATCGGCGTAACCGCCGCTACCCGGCGTGAAAAGCAAGACGCGCCTCGCAGAGCTGCTGCGAGGCGCGTCTTTTTGCTACGGGGCATGGCAGCGCCGACAAAAAAATGGCGGGACATTCACCTACCGGCGCGCCGTCCGTATATTGTAAGTGTGAGTTTTCGGAGGAGGTGAAGCAATGGCCGTAATTAAAGCGAACAGCAGGGATGTAGACATGCTGGCAAGACTGATGCGCGCCGAAGCGGAAGGCGAAGGGGTCCTGGGCATGCTGATGGTCGGCAACGTCGGCGTCAACCGCATCCTCGCCAACTGCCTTGACTTTCGCGGCATCCGCACGATGAGCCAGATGGTGTTCCAATCGCCTGGCGGCTTCGAAGCGGTGCAAAAGCCGTACTTTTACCAGCGCGCCCGGGACAAGGAAAGGCGATTGGCCAGACGCAACATCAACGGCGAACGGCAGCACCCTGCCTCAAACGCGCTGTGGTTCTTCCGGCCGGCCGGAAACTGTCCGCCCCAGTGGTATAATCAACGAAATGCAGGACGCTTCAAAGCGCACTGCTTCTTTGTACCTACCCCGCAAGATTGTCCACGAGTTTACTAAAGGAGAGAGTTCATCATGAGCCAGCAATTTCCTTACCCGCCTTATGCGAATCCGTATGTCGATCCGTATGCGTCGCCGTCTTATCCGTATCCGACGGCACAGCAGCAGCAGGTGATGCCGATGCCGATGCCGCCCAGCGGGTCCTTCATCCCCGGAACGCCGTTGGCGCCGGGGCAGTTCGTAGAGGAGTCCTACATCGAGAACATCCTCCGCTTGAATCTGGGCAAAGTAATCACCGTCTACCAAACGTTCGAGAACAACACCCAATGGAACGCCAAAATCTTCCGGGGCCGCCTGGAAGCCGCGGGACGCGATCACATCATCCTCAGCGATCCGCAAACGGGCAGACGCTATCTGCTGCTGATGGTCAACACGGACTACATCACAACGGACGAAGAGCTGAACTACGTGCCGCCGGCGCTGCCGCCCACCGCTCGGTAAATAGGTCGACCGTCCGACCAATAACCTCATCCGCCTGGGATGAGGTTTTGGCGTGTTCACATCCACTGCTCCTCCATCAAGCGGATCGCGGTCAGGTACTCCCTTCTGTCCCCCTGCAAAAACGAACCGTCGGGCAGCGCCCCTTTCTGCCTCAGGCGGATGGCCAAGCGATTGACCACCCGGTTGATTTCCCGGTGCACCGCTTCTTCCATCGTCAATTTGACCGCGTACTCGTTGATCCCGACGTCCCACTGCGCGCTGCGCACGATGTGTCCGTACATCTGCAGGCACTGCGAAAACACTTCCGTGTCAAACTGCAGGACGAGCTGATCGTGGACGGGCAGCTTCAGGTGGGTCAGAAAGCGAAGCCCGCCGCCGCTGATGTCTTCAATCAGCACTTTGGTGCTGCCGACTTCCAGCGTCTTTCCTTTGATCATGACGATGGTCATGTCCGCGCACAGAGGCGGGTCCAGTTTCAGACGGAAATATTCCCGTTGTTGCATAGTGACGCAGCGATCCACGACGTTCACCCCTGCTTGGCGGTATGAAAGCGATCATGTCAGACATCCTCTGCCGACGTACAGGAAAAGAGCGCCGATGAGCCGGCGCTTCTTTACTTTTTCTTTGTCGGGTAGTGCATGTCCTGCAGCGTAAGCGGAAACTTTTCCCACAACTGGTTCTTGTCGTGTATGATCGAATCGCGACGGATCAACCGCAAGAGGAGTTCCACCACGCCCCACACAATGAGCATGAAAAAGAAAAAGACGTATAACGAAGCCCACACGCTGCATTCCCCCTCCCATTTAGTACCACTATATGGGAGGGCAGCACAGATGATGCCCGGAAGCGATCCTGTTTGGCACCATTTCCTACATGATTCGTTATAGGTCATACGCAGGGATAAATCAAGCCTTGTTGGGCCTTCCCAGCCGGTGCCGAACCGGCCCCGGTCAAAAGCCGTTGTGGGGATGGAAGTCTCCCGTACGTTCAGAACGCCCCGTCTTCCGCACCCGCAGCCAACCGTTTCACGGCGGCAAACACGGTCCGGTAGTAGCTCTCCTCATGGGCGACAAAATCGGCTTTGTGGGCTTCCAGGACGATCCGTGAAGCGGTCCCGTCCGCCCGCCATCGGAGCCCCTCTGCCCGAACGGCGGGGATTTCGCCCCGAAAGAGTCGAACGGCCTCTTCCAGCTCCACCCAAAACAGACCGGTCAATTCCTCCTGTTGAATCCGGTAGCGCTCCAGCGGCTGATTGCACTCGTACGCGTAGACGTGGCACAGTTCCTTGTCGACAATTCCTGGCTCGACGGATACGTCCCTGACCATGCCGATGGGATGCAGCCGCTCGTACGGCACAGACAGGCCCAGTTCTTCTTCCAGTTCACGGACCCCGTCCCGCGGCTCTTCACCGGCGAGCAGGTGGCCGGCGGAAGTAATGTCCAGCTTGTCGGGCGAGGTGTCCTTTGCCGGATGCCGTTTTTGAAACAAGAGGAAGACGCGCTGGCCGTCCCGGCGATAAATCCAGCAGTGAAACGTCCTGTGCCAGTATCCGCAGCGGTGGACCTCGCCGCGCGGGGCCGCTCCGGTGTGCTGGCCGGATTCGTCGTAGATGTCAAGCATTTCGTCGTTCACGTTTTCTCACCCGTTTTCGCTCAGACTTGTCTCGGCCTTACAACAGCGTACGGCAGCCGTCCAGGAACACCTTGCCCGCAAAAAACAGGAAGAGCAGCGCGGACAAGAGGGAGAACCCGCGAACCAGGCGCGGTCCCAGCCATTTTCCTCCCTGACTGGACACCCCTGCCATAAACAGCGACCAGAGGACGGAAGCCGTGAAAAATCCGGAAAAGAACAAAAACAGCGAACTGGCTGAATGGCCCTGGGAGGCCGCGATCACGCTTCCGCCGACCGTGGCGAACCAGAGAATGGCCGAGGGCGAAGCGAGCGCAAGCCCCAATCCCCAGGTGAAATCCTTCCAGCCTTGGCGGTGTTCCGGTTCTTGTCCGCTCCGCTCGTCCAGATCAATTATTTTCGGACGGCGAAACTCCCTGATCATGCTCCAGGCCATCGAGAGGAGGATAACCGTCCCGCCGAGCCACAATCCCCAGCGGACATAGAGATTGTTCATCAACAGCGACATGCCTGCCATGGACAGCAGCGCGTAGAAGAGATCGCCGAAGCTGGAACCGGCTCCGATCAGAAAGGACGGAAGCATTCCCCGCTGAACACCGGCCCGCAAAATCGCGACGTTGACAATCCCCAGATCCAGGCAGAGGGAAAGCGACAGGAAAAACCCGGATACAAACCAACTCATCGAAAGATCCCTCTCCCCCTTTCAAGTCAGCTAAACTGACAATATTCTGACATAAAATGAAAAGGGTGTCGAGTCTGTTCGGCCATCCCGAACACGTCCCCGGCAGCGTCCAGGTCCGCATCCAGCCCAAGGGCCGCGCCGGCCGGAAGCGGTAGTCGCCGCTCCGCTCTTTGCCGCGCCGCTCTTTTCGCCCCGCCGATCCGTTCGTCATCAGGCAGGAATGATCGGGCCGATTGGTGAACAAGGAGAAGAGATGCATCGGACACGCCGCACAAAAGGAGGCTGTTATCATGGCACACGTCAAACTGTCACAGTGGGAAGCGATTTCGCTTGAGGTACTGCGCGCGCACGGGACAGAGGATCAGGAGATCATTGACCGGTTCAAAAGCGGAGATATCCGCCCGTTCCAACAAATCGAAGACGGCCGCTTTGATTTCGCGCATCTTCTCGATCTGTCCCAAAGCCAATGGGACCTGTTTGAGCGGGCCGTCCGCGACGGCTATCAGATCAAATTTTCCACGTTCAACGGAATCAAAACCCTGCTCTCCCTGAAGTTTCAGCAGCAGGCAGAGCGCGACTACGCGGTTCATGAAGATTATCTGGAGCGAGTCAGGCTGAAACGGGCGGACGTCGAGTGGCTCCGCTCGACGATCTCCCCCAATTGGCAAATCATGAACGGAACGGCGGCCGGACACGGACGAGGTGGCGATCACCATCGCTTTGGCCCGGCCGTGACGCCTCCGCGTCGAAATAAAGCGAGCACTTCCGGAACGGAAGTGCTCTTTTCCTGCAGCCGGGGGCCCGCCCGGACATTCGGGTGCGGCGTCTTATGACAAATCCAGCAGGGCGTCCAGCACGTTTTGCACCTCCACCCCCGTCTCAAATCCGATCAGTCTGGCTTCGCGGCCATCCAGGGCGGCGGCCAGCTCGTCCAGCAGTTGATGCAGCCGATTTTCATCAGGGAGCGGCACTTCGGCAAGGGGCTCGCCTCGACCGCCTGCCAGGAGCGTGCCCCAGTTGACCACGGAGAGGGTGCCTTCCGTCCCGTAGACGGTGTACGACAAATGCTCCTGGCGGGCAATCCCGCTCAACCCGTTGATCGTCACCGGCGTCCCGTCTTCCACCTGCAGCAGGGCGCTCACGCCCACCTCGCAGGCCAGCGGGTCGGCGGGGTATTCCACGTCGGAACGGACGACCCGCAGCCGCCCAAACAGCGATTGCGTGAGATGGAGAAAGTGCGGCAGGACTTCCCGGATGAATCCGCCCTGTTCGCGGCCGGAGAGCCACGCCGTCTGCTGCCACGGACGGGGCCACTGGTGAAAATGGGTGACGATGTCGATCCGCCTGATGGTGCCCAGCGCCTCAAGCCGCCGTTTCAGCTCGGCATAGACGGGGCGGTAGTAGAGCGGAAAGTGCATGGCGTGGATCACCCCGGCCGCCCTTGCCGCCCGCAGCATCTCCTCCGCCTCCTTCGTCGTGTTGGCGAGCGGCTTTTCGCACAGGAGATGCCGGCCCGACGCCAGCACGTCCAGCGCGATCGGATGATGGAACTTGGGGGGAACGGCGAGATACACCAGATCCAGCCCTTCCCGGGCCAGCAGTTCGCGGTGATCGGTGTGCCACGAGGCTCCTCCCGCGTGTCGTGCCGCTTCTTTTGCCCGGTCGGGGGAGACGTCCGCGACGGCTGTCAGGCAAAACCGCTCGTGTGAACAGAGGGCGTTCATCATGCGCTCTCCCATGACGCCGGCGCCGATCACGCCGACGCTGTACTTGTCTGTTTTCATGTTCTTCCTCCTCGCATGCTGGGTCTGCTGCAGACTGCCAACCCATTCGTCCCTACCCCTTCGGCAGATGACGGCTGCATTCCTGCTGGAGCATCGCCGGCCGCGAAACGTTTTCCGAGCGGCTGGCCCGAACGAAGAGCATCCGCTGCAACATCCTCCGCCTTCGGGCAGGTTTCCCGGGGGTGCCGACACAACAAAAAAGCCCCCCGCAGAAGGCATTCTGCAGGAGGCGTGTAACGCGTTACGCCACTTGTGTCGTGGTTTCACGGATATACTCTTTTGCTTTGTTCTGGTCAAACTGCCCTTCCCAGCGGGAGATGACGACAGCAGCCAGCGAGTTGCCGATGACGTTGACCACCGTGCGGGCCATGTCCAGCAGACGGTCAATCCCGGCGATAAAGGCCAGTCCTTCAAGCGGGATGCCCACCGAACCAAGGGTGGCCAGCAGTACCACAAAGGAGACACCGGGAACGCCGGCGATCCCTTTGGAGGTGACCATCAAGACCAGCACCAGGGTAATCTGCGCGCTGAGCGGCATGTCGATCCCGTACATCTGGGCGATGAACAGGGCCGCCAGCGCCTGGTACAGCGTGGAGCCGTCCAGGTTGAACGAATACCCCGTCGGGATCACGAAAGAGGTGATCGCCTTCGGACAGCCGAGGCGTTCCATCTTTTCCATGATCTTCGGGAGAACCGTCTCGGAGCTGGCCGTGGAGTATGCCAGCAGCAGTTCGTCCTTCAGGATTTTGATCAGGGTGAAGATGGAGATGCTGCTCATGCGGGCGATCACACCCAGCACCGCAACCACGAAGAAGAGCATCGTGGCGTGCACGAGAATCATCAGTTTCCCCAGCGGGACCAGCGACGAGAGACCAAACTTGGAAACGGTTACGCCGATCAGGGCGAATACGCCGAACGGCGCAAATTTCATGATCGCGTTTACCACCCAGAACATGGCGTCGGCCACGCCCTGGAAGAAATTCAGCACCGGCTTTCCTCTCTCTCCGGCCGCCGCTACCCCGAGCCCAAACAGGACGGAGAAGAAGATGATGGCCAGCATGTCCCCTTTGACGATTGCCTCGAAGACGTTTTTCGGTACGATGTTGACAAAAGTCTCAATAAAGCCGTGGCTCTGGGAGGTTTCGGCCGTTTCCACGTACTTGTGGATATCGGTCTTGGTCAATTGGGACATGTCCACCCCGACACCCGGCTGGAACAGGTTGGCTGCCAGCAGACCGACAATAATGGCAATCGTGGTAACGATTTCAAAATACAGAATCGTCTTCCCGCCGATTTTCCCCAGCTTCTTCACGTCGCCCACGCCGGCAACCCCCACGATCAGGGTGGAGATGACGATCGGCACGACGATCATTTTGATCAGCCGGATAAACACGTCGCCAATCGGCTGCAGGAAGGTAGCCACCGCAGGATTCCCGTAGAACAGGGCGCCCACAAGGATACCAAGCACAAGACCAATGACAATTTGAATGGCCAGTCCATATCGTTTCATCCTGACACCTCGCTATCCTTTCTTTATAATCTATATCGCACAAAAAATCGACAAATAATTGTCGAATTTTGTCGATTATCCACACCTATCTTACCAGACACGTCTCGACCGGCTCAATGTGAAAAGATTCCTTCTTTAAAGCGGTTACGTAGGCCTGCAGTCGAAATGAAGCCGTGGATTTTATAGTAACATGAATTTTTCAAAGTCACCGATTTTGTATTCTTTTATATTTTGTTACTATTTTTGATTTTCATATGCCGGGCAGAACATTGTCGAACGATAACGTATGGACTGGCCGTTTCTGTCGTTTCCCGCCGCCTTGCTGAACATGCAAAAGCGATCTGATCGGAACGTGCCGATCCAGACCGCTTTGTTCAGGTTTTCTGCCGCATCCGGCTGTGAATCAGATTTGCGTCACGGCGTCGATGGAAGGGCGCTCCCCTTCCGTTTCCGCGTCGCGCCGCACGCGCGCCAGGAGATCGACGAGGTGCACCGCCTCCATCCGGTCCCCCAGTCCCGCCTGCTCGATGCCCGCTTTCATCTGCAGGAGGCAGCCGGGGTTGGACGTGACCAGAATGTCCGCACGCGTCGCAGCCACGTGGCCCATTTTTTCGTCCAGAATCCGTCCCGCCATGTCCGGCTGCACCAGGTTGTAGATGCCGGCCGAGCCGCAGCAGCGGTCCGCTTCGAACAGCGGGACAAACGTCGCCTCCGGTATGGATTGAAGCAGCTTCACCGGCTCTTTGGTCACCTTCATGCCATTGCGCAAATGACAGGAGGACTGGTAGGTGATGCGCTTGGGCAGCGGCTGCAGAGGGGGCGTCCCCGTCAGCCCGGCCAGCACTTCGCTGATGTCCCGCACGCGCCGGACAAACCAATCCGCGTCTGCCTCCCATGCGGGATCGTGCTCCAGCAAATGGTGGTACTCCTGCAGCAGGGCTCCGCAGCCGCCCGCGTTGGAGACTATCAGCTCCACGTCCGCCTGCTTGAAGGCGGCGATGTTTTGCCTGGCGAGCTGACGCGCCTGCTCCCGCTCCCCGCTGTGGGCGTGGAGCGCTCCGCAGCACGCCTGGCCAGGCGGAATCACCACTTCACATCCGGCATCCGCCAGCAGTGTGACCGTGTTCACATTGGTCTCGTGGAACAGGACGTCCATGATGCAGCCCCGAAACATGCCGACTCGCAGCTTCTTCTCCCCTTTGGCGGGCACGACGGTTCCCATCGCCTCTGTCAATCCCTTTCCCGCCGCTTCAGGGAGAACCGCTTCCATCGTCCGCATCTGCTCGGGCAGGAGGCGAAGCAGGCCCAGCCTGCGAGCCAGCCGCTGCAGGCCGGAGCGCTGGTAGAAGCGGAGCAGCCTGCCGGCGAGGTAGAGGCGGTCCTGTCGCGGAAGGAGCTGGCGAAACGCCAGCCAGCGCAGCAGCCGCACCGGCCACGAATGGACGCGCTCCCGCTCGATCGCTTCCCGCGCCTGCTCAATCAGCTTCCCGTACTTGACCCCGGCCGGACAGACCGGCTCACAGGCGCGGCAGCCCAAACAGAGACTCATCTGGTCGACGACGTCCTGATCCGGCTCCAGGATGCCGTCGGCCACCGCCTTCATCAAGGCGATGCGGCCGCGCGGCGAGGCCGCCTCGTAGCCGGTCTCCCGAAAGGTGGGGCAGGCCGGCTGGCAGAAGCCGCAGCGCATGCAGTTGGACAGTTCCTCGTAATCGAGCGCCGCTTTCCAGTCAGCGCTGTGCATGGTTGACCACCACTCTGTTCCGGCTCTCCCGGGCGAACATTTTGCCCGGATTCAGCAGATTGTTCGGATCAAACGCCCGTTTGATCGCCTTCATCACCTCGACGCCGGCGGCCCCCAGCTTCCACTCCAGATAAGGAGCCTTGACGATGCCCACGCCGTGCTCTCCGGTGATGGTGCCGCCCAGTTCGATTGCAGCGGCGAAAATCTCTTCAAACGCCCGTTCCACCCGTTCGATCTCGTCGGGGTTGCGGGCGTCCGTCATGCAGGTGGGATGCAGGTTGCCGTCCCCGGCGTGGCCAAACGTGCAGATGTGCACGTTGTATGCGGCGGCGATCCGCTGAATCGCTTCCACCATCGGCGTGATCGCGGCGCGCGGTACGGTGGCGTCTTCGAGAATCGTCGTCGGCCTGAGCCGGGAGAGCGCGGCCAGTGCGCTGCGCCGCGCCGTCATCACCTCGTCCGCCTCCTCGGCATTCGTCGCCACCTTTACCTGAACAGCCCGGTTTTGCCGGCAGATGGCGGCGATCTGCTCCACGTCCCGGTCCACCGTTTCCGGGTCTCCGTCCTGTCCGATCAACAGCATGGCGGCCGCGTCCGTCGGCAGGCCAATCCGCTTGAAATCCTCCACCACCCGGAGCGTCCCCTGGTCCATGAACTCCAGCGTCGCCGGAATGATCCGGCTGGCGATGATGTCGGAGACCGTCCGGGCTGCCTCCGTCAGGTTGGCAAACGTCGCCAGCATGACGCGCTGCACGGCTGGTTTGGGAATCAGCTTGAGAATCGCTTCGGTGATCACCGCCAGCGTGCCTTCGCTGCCGACCAGCAGCTTGGTCAGGTCGTATCCGGCCACGTCTTTCATCAGCTTCCCGCCGGTGCGGATCACCTCGCCGTTGGGCAGCACCGCCTCCAGGCCGAGCACGTAATCCTTGGTCGTCCCGTACTTGAGTCCTCGCAAGCCTCCGGAGTTGAGCGCGATGTTCCCCCCGATGGTGGAGACGACCATGCTGCCCGGGTCCGGAGGGTAAAACAGGCCGCGTGCTTCCACCGCCTGATGGATGTCGGACGTGCGCACGCCCGGCTGCACGGTAATCGTCAGATTTTGTTCGTCAATCTCCAGAATGCGGTTCATCCGGTTGAGCACGAGGACGATTCCCCCGCCGACCGGAACCGTTCCCGCGCACAAATTGGAACCGGCTCCCCGCGTGACGACGGGGATGCCCGCTTCCGCCGCCGTCTTGATCACCTGCTGTACTTCCGCCGTGTCTTTGGGCATCACGACCGCGTCCGGCAGCGCCTGGTGCATCGGCGTGGCGTCATAGGAATAGGCGACGAGCGCTTCCGGTCTGTCGAGGCAGTGGGCCTCTCCGACGATCGCCCGCAGCCGGTCTCGCACATGTTGGGGCAGCATGGCCATCCTCCCTCCCGCTTTTCACCATCATGGAATCGTTGTGCCGATCCGCCGGGTGGTTAGCCCAGCCCATCCAGCACGTCCCTGATTCTGCCGCCGGCTTCGTCCAGCAGCCGTCTTGCTTCTTCCGCTCCCCGTCCGGTCAGCTTCATCACGATCGCCGTCTTGGCGTCCCCGTTCGCCAGCTCGGCCAGGCGCTCCGCCTCCGCATAGCTGGCTCCGGTCACTTCCATCACGATCCGCTTCACCCGCTCCCGCAATTTGACGTTGGTCGCCTGCACGCTTACCATCAGGTTGCCGTACACCTTGCCCAGCTTGATCATCGTTGCCGTGGTCAGCATGTTCAGCACCAGCTTTTGCGCCGTCCCCGCCTTCAGCCGGGTGGAACCGGTCAGCACTTCCGGCCCGACGACCACGTTGATCGCCACGTCGGCAAACGCGTCGATCACGGCGTGTTCGTTGCAGGAGAGGGCGATCGTCGCCGCATTCAGTCTGCGCGCTTCCCGGAGGGCGCCGATCACGTAGGGCGTGCGGCCGCTGGCGGCGATGCCCACCACTACGTCTCCCGCCTTTACCCCGTACGTGTGAACGTCCTGCCGTCCCAGCTCAGGGCTGTCTTCCGCTCCTTCGATCGCCCGGACCATCGCGGCGGGGCCGCCGGCGATCACGCCCTGCACCAGCTCCGGGTCGGTGCCGAACGTCGGCGGGCATTCGGACGCGTCCAGGATGCCCAGCCGGCCGCTCGTGCCGGCGCCGAAGTAGAACAGCCGCCCGCCGTTTTCCAGCGACGCCGCGATCAGTTCCACCGCGTCCGCCACCTGGTCCAGCACCCGTTCCACGGCGAACGGCACTTTTTTGTCCTCCTCGTTCATCAGGCGCAGGATTTCCCGCACGGAGAGCCGATCCAACTGCTGCGTTTCTTCATTCGGCAATTCGGTGGTCAATTCCTCCAGTTTTTCCATCATCTTCTCTCCCAACCTCCTCAATCTGCTTCCTCCGCCGCGGATATTTACGCCAGATGGCAGGCGACCAGATGGCCGGGCTCGGCTTCCTTGAGCGGCGGCACGGTCGTCCGGCACACCTCCATGCAGTGACGGCAGCGCGGATGAAACTGGCAGCCCGACGGGGGATTGGCCGGACTGGGCAAATCCCCTTCCAGGATGATCCGGTTCACCTCCCGGGTGGGATCGGGAACGGGAACGGCGGAGAGCAGCGCCTGCGTGTAAGGATGGGTCGGCCGTTCGTACAGCGCCGCCTTGTCCGCCACCTCCACCACTTTGCCCAGGTACATGACCGCCACCCGGTCGGAGATGTGGCGCACCACGCTCAAGTCGTGGGAGATGAACAGATAGGTCAACTGAAACTCCCGCTGCAGGTCTTTCAGCAGATTGAGAATCTGCGCCTGGATGGAAACGTCCAGCGCGGAGACGGGCTCGTCGGCGACGACCAGCTTGGGCCGCAGAATCAGCGCCCGGGCGATGCCGATCCGCTGCCGCTGTCCGCCGGAAAACTCGTGCGGAAAGCGGTCCAGATGCTGTCTGGTCAGCCCGACGATCTCGATCATCTCCTCCACCCGCTTCCGCCGCTCGGCCGGCGTGCCGATGCCGTGGACAATCAGCGGGTCCTGCAGGATTTGGCCGACGGTCTTGCGCGGATTGAGCGAGGCGAACGGGTCCTGAAAGACGAGCTGCATGTCGCGGCGGGCCGCGCGCAGCTCGGCGGCGTTCAGCGCGCGGATGTCCCGACCCTGAAACAGGATCTCCCCTTCCGTCGGCTCAATCAGGCGCAGAATGCAGCGGCCGGTCGTCGACTTGCCGCAGCCGGACTCGCCGACGATGCTGAGCGTCTCTCCCGGATAGACGGTCAGGTGAACGCCGTCCACGGCACGCACCACCTTTTCCCTGCCCCAGAAGCCCGAATTGACCGGAAAATGCTTTTTCAGACCCTTTACTTCCAGCAGCGGCTGACTCACGCTTCTCCCTCCTCCCGGTACAGCCAGCAGCGGCACTTCTGCGTCGCGGAGACGACGAACAGTTCCGGCATCTGCTCGCGGCAGATCGCCATCGCCTTGGGGCAGCGCGGCGCAAAACGGCAGCCGGCGGGCATTTCGTGCGGGAGCGGCACCGCTCCCGGTATCGCCTGCAGCCGTTCCTGTTCGCCGCTGATGCTCGGCATGGAGCGCAGCAGGCCGACCGTGTAGGGGTGCCTAGGGTCGGCGAACAGGCTCTGCACGTCCGCTTCCTCCACGATCTGGCCGGCGTACATGACGATGACGCGGTGGCACATCTCCGCGACCACGCCCAGGTCGTGGGTAATCAGCAAAATGGCGGTGCCGTGCTCTTGGCGCACCTTTTTCATCAGCTCCAAAATCTGCGCCTGAATCGTCACGTCCAGCGCCGTGGTCGGCTCGTCGGCGATCAGCAGTTGGCGCTGACAGGCCATCGCCATCGCGATCATCACCCGCTGCCGCATGCCGCCGGAGAGCTGGTGCGGATACTCCGCGGCGATCTCCTCCGCCCGCGGGATGCCCACTTCCTTCAACAGATGGACGGCCCGCTCCGCCGCCTCCCGCCGCGACAATCCGAGGTGGCGGCGCAGCGGCTCGGCGATTTGCTTGCCGATCGGATGCAGCGGATTGAGCGCGGTCATCGGCTCCTGAAAAATCATCGCGATCCGGTTGCCACGAATCGACTGCATCTCCTTTTCCGACAGCCGCAGCACGTCCGTGCCGGCAAACCGGATGCTGCCGTCCAGCTTGGCGCTGCTGCCCAACAGGCGCATGATGGACAGACTGGTGACGCTTTTGCCGCAGCCGGATTCGCCGACGACGCCCAGCGTCTCCCCCGCTTCGACGGAAAAGCTGACATCTTCGACGACCGTCAGCGTTCGGCCGGCTTGGGCAAACGTGGTTCTCAGGTGCTCCACTTCCAACATGGGTGCCATGGCGTTTCCCCCTTCTCCTCAGGATGTTCGGGTTGACCCGCTGACGAGCGACAAGACCCGGTTGTGAAACGCTTTTCGCCAGCGCGGCATCAGCGGGCTGACAGCGGGATGGACGCGGTTGGTGAGCGCGATCAGCGTGGCCCCCCGGACCGGATCGCACCAGATCGACGTGCCGGTAAACCCGGTGTGGCCAAAGGCGCCGGGAGACAGCAGATCCCCTCCCGTGCAGCCGGCGGCCGCCGCCTCCAGCGGTCCCGCCTGGGCGGACGCCTCCCAGCCCAACGCGCGCGCCGGAGCCAGCCGGCCGGTCCGGCAGCCCGCCGCAAACGCGAGCAGAACCGGGTCCAGGCGCACCTGGGCGTCGGCGGACGTCCAGATCCGCATGTAGCGCTCCACGTCCCGCGCGGTGGAAAAGAGGCCGGCGTGGCCGCTCACGCCGTCCAGGCCGTAATGGCAGTTGCCGTCATGCGCCGTGCCGCGGATGATCCCCTCCCGCCAGGCGAAGCGGTCCAGACGCTCCCGCAGCCGCCCGGCGTACGGATGGCCGACCGCCGTCATCTGCTCCGCCTGCTGGCGGGACAGGTCCTGTTCGTACGCGTTGCCGTCCTCCGTCGGGGCGATCAGCCGGCTGTCGACGCCGCGCGCCAGCGGACGGTACCCGGTCGCCGTCATGCCCATCGGCTGAAAGATCAGCCGCTCGGCCAACCGGTCCAGCGGTTCGTCCCAAATGCGCTCCAGGAGAAAGCCGAGCAGCATGAAGCCCAGATCGCTGTAGATCACCTGTTTGCCCGGCTCGCCCGCCAGCGGTTCGGCGGCGATCAGGGAGAGGTAGTCGTCCCTCCCGCGCGCCAGCAGATAGTACGGACGCCATGCCGGCAGGCCGGAGGTGTGGGTCAGCAGGTGCAGGAGGGTAATCCGCCGCTTGCGCGGGTCCTCCGCCCGTTCCCACTCCGGCAGGTGAATCTCCAGGGGATCGCTGAGCGACAGCTTCCCCGTCTGCACGCTCAACAGCACGAGCGGCAGGGTGACGATCACCTTGGTCAGCGAAGCCAGATCGTAGACGGTTTCCGCTGACGGGAGAGCCGTTTGTTCTCCCCTCCCGAGGCTTCCGCGGGCGACCACCATCGGCGGCTCGTCGCCGATGGTCAGGCTGGCGACGCCTCCGGGAAAAATCCCCCGGGCGATGCCTTCGTCCAGACTTTCCGCCAGCTGACGCCGGATTCGTTCCTTGTCCATCCGCTCTCCCCCCTTATCTCTTCCGATGCTTCGGATCGAGAATGTCGCGCACCGCGTCGCCGAACATGTTGAAGGCGAGAATCGTGACCGTCATGGCGACGCACGGCCAAACGATCATCCCCGGGGCCAGCTCCATGTAGCGGCGCGCTTCGGAAATCATCCCGCCCCATGACGGGTCGGGCGGCTGAATGCCCAATCCGAGAAAGCTGAGAGCCGATTCCGTCAGGATGGCACCGGAGATGGCCAGGGTCGCCTGCACCAGGAGCGGCGCCGTCACGTTTGGAAATATCTCCAGAAACAGGATGCGCGGCGTTCCCGCGCCGATTGCCCGGGCGCTTTCCACAAACTCCAGGTTTTTCACGGACAGGACGGCGCTGCGCACCGTCCGGGTAAACACCGGAATGTTGACGATTCCGATCGCCAAAATCGTATTGCTCGTGCCCGGTCCCAGCGCCGCCACGATGGCAAGCGCCAGCAGGATTTCCGGAAAGGCGAACAACACGTCCATCACCCGCATGATCAAACTGTCCATCCAGCGGCCGAAATACCCCGCGATCAGCCCGAACAAGGTGCCGAACGCGGCGCTGAGCAGCACGGACGAAAGGCCCACGGTCAGCGATACCCGCGCGCCGTAGATAATCCGGCTGAACAGGTCGCGGCCGAACTGGTCCGTCCCCAGCAAAAACTGGCCGGAGCTACCCTCCATGCGGTGGTCCGGAAACATCTGCGTCGGATCGTGCGGGGCGATGACGGGCGCCAGCGCCGCAGCGGCAGCCAGAACGGCGAGAACGGCGAGACAGACGACGGCGGTTTTGTTTTCCCGAAAGCGTCGGCGAAATGTGCTCATGAACGATTTCTCCTCGCTAGTACTTGATGCGCGGGTCAATCCAGGTGTAGATGATGTCGATCAGCAGGTTGACCAGGACGAACACCAGCGCCACAAACAGCACGCCTCCCTGCACCACCGGGTAGTCGCGCTGGTAGATGCCCTCCAGCACGTACTGACCCAGGCCGGGTATGGAGAACAACTGCTCCACGATCACCGAGCCGCCCAGCAGGTACCCGATCTGCATGCCGGCGATGGTCACGATCGGAATGGACGAGTTGCGCAGGGCGTGGCCGAACACGACCGTCCACATGCTGTTTCCCTTGGCCCGCGCGGTGCGGATGAAGTCCTTTTCCATCGTCTCCAGAAACGCCGAGCGCGTCATCCTGAGCACCCCGGCGGCAATGACGATGCCCATCGTGACCGCCGGCAGCAGAAAGACCTGCAGCGCCTCCCCCGGATCTTCCCAAAAGCTGACCACGTCAATCGGCGGGAACCAGCCGAAATACAGCGACAGCACGAGCAACAAAAGCGTCCCGACGGCGAAGTTGGGAACGGAGATGCCGAGCAGGGTGGCGATGCGCACGACGATGTCCGTTTTCGAGTGGACGCGGATCGCTGACAGGATGCCCAGCGGGATGGCGATCGTCCAGCCGATCAGCACGGCGAACAGGGTGAGCTGCAGCGTGATCGAAAAGCGCTTCAGAATCTGCGGCAGAATCTCCTCGCCGGTGTGGACGGAAACGCCAAAGTCCCCTTTCACCAAACCGCCCAGCCAGGACAGGTACTGGGTGATCAGCGGCTCATCCAGCCCCATGCGTGTGCGGAGGGCGGCGATCGCTTCCGGCGTGGCGTTGGTCCCCAGCATGATGGAAGCGGGGTCGCCCGGCACGAGATGCAGGATGGTAAAGACGAGCACGGAGATCCCGAACAGGATGGGGACAAGGCCGACGATGCGTTTGATGACATAGCTTCCCACGTATTACCCCTCCTCGGAAAAGAAGAAGCGGGGAGACGGCGGCTCCCCGGCTTCCTTGGCGCTTCCTGCGCTATTTGACGGACGCCTGGAGCAGCGCGGTGGATTCGCCCGCCGCCGTCGGATGGAACGACACGTTGTCGCGGACCGCGTAAAAGCTCTTCGGGGAAGCGAGGAACAGGTTGGGCGCGTCCTCCACCAGCAGCTTCTGCGCCTCGTCGTACAGCTTCTTCCGCTCGGTCTGGTCGACGGTCTGCAGCGCTTTGACGACCAGTTCGTCAAAGCGCGGGTTGGAGTAGTTCCAGACGTTGGCGGAGCCGTCCGTGTGGAAAAAGAAGCGCAGCGAGCGGTCGGAGTCCGTCCCGGACGTGTTGCGGCCGACCAGAAGCGACATCTCCTTGGACTTCCAGGTCTGGATGTAGTTGCCCCACTCCAGTTGGTTGATCTTGGCGTTGATGCCGACGGCTTTCAACTGCTGCTGCAGCACCTGCGCCGTCTCCACCATGTCCGGATAGGTGGATGCCGTCTCGATCACCGTGTCAAAGCCGTTGGGGTAGCCGGCCTCCGCCAGAAGCTGCTTCGCTTTGTCCAGGTTTTGCTTGTAGCTGTCGTAGGTATTGGGATCGAGCGCCCAGTTAGCCGCAGCCGGAGAGATCGGCCCGGTCAGCGACGCCTGTCCCTTCCACACCGTCTGCACGATCTGGTTGCGGTCCACCGCATAGCTGATCGCCTGGCGCACGCGCGGGTCGTCAAACGGCTTTTTCTTCACGTTGATGCCGAGGTAGCTGTACTCCAGCGACTGGTAGCTTTTCACCTGCACGCCCGGCTTGCCATCCAGGAGCGTGGCCGAGTCGGCGGAGATGCTGGTGATGTCCACCTTTCCGGAGCGGATCGCGGCCAGCCGCTCCGCTTCATCCTTCATGATCTGGAACTTGATCGCGTCCACTTTCGGCAGACCCTTTTGGAAATAGTCGGGATTTTTCTTCAACAGCACGTACTGCCCCGGCTCGTTTTTCTCCAGCATGAACGGTCCCGTTCCCACCGCTTCCTTGTTGAGGTCAGCCACTTCCTTCGGCACGACCGCGGCAAACGAGCTGGCCATGTTGGTCAGCAAGGCGGCGTCCGGGTGTTTCAGCTTGAACACGACCGTGACCGGATCTTTTGCTTCGATCGCGTCCACGCTGGCGAAGTACGACTTGGCGATGGAGCCGGTCTCGGGATTGAGAATCCGCTCAAAGCTGTACTTGACGTCTTCCGCCGTCATCTCCCGCCCGTTGTGAAACTTCACGCCCTTGCGCAGGGTGAAGGTAACCGTTTTGCCGTCCGGGGAAATCTCCCACTTCTCGGCCAGGCTGGGGGTGACGTTCAGGTTTTCGTCCAGCCGGGTCAAGCCGTCGTAAACCAGTGCGTAGACGCGGACGCTGGACGCGGCCGGCACCTTGTGCGGATCAAAGCCGACAGGGTCCTGATCCGCCGCGACGACCAGCTCGGTCTTGCCGCTTCCGCCCTGCTGCCCCGCCTGCGGATTAGCCGTATCGCTCGCAGAGCCGCCTCCGCCGCTGCAGGCGGAAAGCAGCAAGGAAAATGACAGGAAAATACCTGCCCATGCCCGTTTTTTCACGTTGATTCCCCCCTGTTTTTGTTCAATAACAAATGTTTCCCAAGACGACCGCCCGTTTGGCCCCGGTGACGGACGGCACGCTGCTCGGCCGGCCCATCAGCGTTTCGTGGCCCAAAATGGCAAAGGCCATCGCCTCTTTGGCGTCGTCCGGGACGCCGTACGCGTCCGTCGTCGTCAGCCGGATGCCCGCCGGCAGGCGATCCTGGAGCATCCGGAGCAGCGTCTCGTTGCGGGCGCCGCCGCCGGAGACGATTACTTCGTGCACCGGCGTGGCCGGCAGCACAAACGATTCGTACGCCGCCGCAATCGTGGCCGCCGTCAGCGCCGTCGCCGTGGCCACCAGATCGGCGGCGGAGAGGCCGCGCGCGTCTTTCTCGGCCCACAGCTTCTCGGCAAACGCCCGACCGTACGTCTCCCGCCCCGTGCTTTTCGGCGGCGCCAGCCGGTAGTACGGATCAGCCAGCAGCTCCTGCAGCAGTTCGGCGCAGACCGTCCCTTCGGCTGCCATCCGGCCGCCCTCGTCGAAGCGCTGCCGGCCGTTTGTCGCCATCTGAACGATCTCGTCGATCACCATGTTGCCCGGGCCGGTGTCAAAGGCAACCAGATCGTCGATGGAGGCGCCCGCCGGCAGCACGGTTACGTTGGCAATCCCGCCGATGTTTTGCAGCAGCCGCCCCTTTTCGCCGTGCCGAAACAGGACGTAATCGGCGTATGGGACGAGCGGCGCCCCTTCGCCGTCCGCCGCCAGGTCGCGCGCCCGGAAATTGCCGACGACGGGAATCCCGGTCCGCTCCGCCAGCGTCGACAGCTCGCCGATCTGCAGGGAGGCCCGGATGTCCGTCGTGCCCGCCGGACCGGGAAACGGCGCCCGGCCGGCGACGTGCCAAACAGTCTGCCCGTGCGTGCAGATCGCATCCACTTCGCCGGGAGCGACATCGGCCGCTTCCAGCAGTTCGCTGACCGCGTGGGCGTACCACTCCGCCAGTCCGAAATGGGCCAGGGTCAGCCGGTCGATTCGGGCCGTCTGCGGACTGCACAGCTCGGCCAGCCACTCCCGCAGCTCATCCGAGTACGGCAGGTAGTGAAATTTTCGGAGACGGACCGCGGCGATGGCACCCGCCTGGTCCGTTTCGATCGCCACCAGCGCGGCATCCACTCCGTCGAGCGAGGTTCCCGACATCAATCCGATGACCAAATGCTCCCGTTTCTCCCGGTAGCACCGCTGCGCTTGACCGTCCATTGGGCCACCTCCTTGCGAGCATTCCACAAACAGAATGTTGAAAAAATACAGACTTTAAAGCGCTATCACCATTATATGTAACAAAATTTCTTCAGTCAATTAATAGTAACTAAATTTTATTTCAAGAAAGATAACAAAAGCGGCGGACCTGCCAGGCAAGTCCGCCGCAGCTAGCTGCGTTCTCTTTTTTTCGCGATGATCCGCGCTCATTTGTAAGACAGAGACGTTTGAGAAGACGCACGTTTTTGCGATGGATGTCATTTTCATATTGACAATGATAATAATAATCATTATCTTGTTCGATGTGAGAAACCTCACCGTGCATCCATACATTATCAACATAGGAGGAACTTGTCGTGCGCTTCGGACGAAAACAAATGAAAATGGGCTTGGTTTTCCTCGCGATTATGGTTGTAAGCGTACTGCTTGCAGCTTGCGGAAGTTCCGGAAGTCATTCGGGCGATCACTCGCCGAACGCTTCTGCCGGTTCAAGCCAGCCCGGCGAACAGTCGGCATCTGATCGAGTCATCCAAGACGCCATGGGCCATCATGTAACGATTCCGGCCAATCCGCAACGGATCATCGCCTCGTATTTGGAGGATCCGCTGGTGGCCTTGGGCGTCAAACCAGTCGCCCAATGGTCGGTGGCAGACGGCAAAACGGTTCAGGGTTACCTGCAGTCGGAACTGAAGGGAGTGCCGACGATCAGTTACAATCTTCCCCCCGAAGAAGTGGCGAGTTTTAATCCGGACCTGATTGTCATCGGCTCGCCCTCGTCCGTACAAAACGGTCTGTACGAGGCGTATTCCAAAATTGCGCCGACCTATGTGCTGGGAGACGAAATCAACAGCGATTGGCGGAAAACGCTTCTGAAGATGGGGGAACTCCTTGACAAGAAGAACGAGGTCGAACAACTGCTGAAGCAATACGATCAAAAAGCGGAAGCATTGAAGGCGAAACTGCACCAAACCATCGGCGACCAATCCGTCGCGATTCTCTGGTTGACGCAAAAACAATTCTACGTGGTGGACAAAACGCGTTCCAGCGGCTCCGTTCTGTACGGGGACCTGGGAATCAAAGTCCCGCAGTACCTGTCCGATCTGCCCAGCAGCTCGCAAGCGACATGGAGCCCGGTTTCGCTGGAAAAGCTGGCGCAACTGGACGCCGATCACATCTTCCTGGTCAAGAGCGACACCGAGCAGACATCGGAAATCTTCAACAATCCGATCTGGAAAAACCTCCCTGCCGTCAAGAAAGGACACGTGTATGAAATGAGCTCCGACAGCAGTTGGTTGTACAGCGGATTGCTCGCAGGCCAACAGGTGATGGAAGACGTGTCGAAAATCCTGGCAAACAAATAAGGGCCGCAAAAAGCCGGACACCCGCCTTTGGGTATCCGGCTTTTCTTCGTTGGGGACACCGCATTTCAGCCGCTTGATGCAAACCGTACGGCACGGCTGATCAAGGCCGGCAGCAGCGATAGATGGCCTTCCCCCTCAAACTCCTTGAACTCCACGTGCACTCCGCGGCCTGCCAGGGTCCGCAGGCGTTCCGCCAGTTCCATCGTGTTGTCGTTTACGCGGCTTGGATGGCTGCTCTCCCATTCCCCCACCGCGAGCAGGATGCGGACGTCGATCTTTTCTTGTTTTACGCGGGCCACGAATTGCTGCTCCTCTTCGCGAATGACGCGCTTGTTCCAATGAATGGATGGGCTGCCTGCGACATACGTCCGGAAGGCAAGCGGCTTGGTAAAAAGCGCGTGCAGCACGAAGAGGCCGCCCAGCGAATGGCCGATGATCGTTTGCCTGCCTCTGTCAATCTTGAACCGGCGCTCGATCTCCGGCTTCAGCTCTTCTTCAATGAAACGCAGGAATGCGTCCGCCCCGCCCTGTTCCGGCCATGCTGTCCCGTCGGGTTTCACGGGCAGCTCCGTTACAGGCACCGGCAGCGTAAAATCGTAATGGCGCGCGGGTGGGAACGGATCGTCCGTCGGATAACCGATGCCGACGACAACCGCCGGAACAACTCCCGTCTTCTCGGGTCGTCCTGCCTGCGCTCGAAGCGTCTCCACCATCGTGCCAAACACGGCATTGGCGTCCAGCAAGTACATCACCGGATAGCCTGCAGAAGGCGGCTCTTCCGCAGGTGCTGCCACAACAATTCGATAGTCCCGGTTCGCAGCGCGCGACTGCATCACCCACTGGGTTGTCAGCGGGATTGTGACCTCGCGGCTGACCGGACCGTTGGCCATCGTGACGGATGGTTCAATGATTTTGCGAGCCACCGTGTCGAATCCCTCCCCAATTGACCGTTTCGTTTGCATGCAACTCCTTCATCCTTCCAAGCATCGCTTGGAAACCGTTCCCCGCCCCATTCGTCATCCATCACAACGGGACATGACGTTTTGCAAAAAATGTTCCACAAAACGGCCGGCGTCGACCTCCAGGCAGACATCGACGTTGGGCGGGGCTGCCGGCTGCGGGCGCCTGTCGCCAATCGTCCGCCCGTCGGACAGGCCACCCGACGTGTCTACCTGCACATGCATCGGGACGCTCGTGACAAACGTCGGGTCGATGACCGCCCCGACCGCCAGCGGATCGTGCAGCGCGCAGCCGCGCACATGGCCCACCCGGGCGTAGGCCTCCATGTAAAAGCTGCAGATGTCGGCAAAAAAGCGGCTGACCGGCGTGTCGCGCCTTCTCCACTCCTGCAGGTGGTCGCGGGTGAGCAGCGTCTGCATCGTCACGTCCAGCCCCACCAGCGTAATCGGCAGGCCCGATTGGAAGACGTACGCGGCCGCCTCCGGGTCGGCGCAGATGTTGGCCTCCGCCACCGGCGTGCGGTTGCCCGGTACGGTAACCGCTCCGCCCATCACGACCGCCCGTTTGACCAGCGGGACGATCTCCGGCGCGGCCATGATCGCCAGTGCCAGGTTGGTCAGGCTCCCCACCGTCACCACCGTAACCTCATGCGGGTGGGCCTTGATCGCCGAGATGAGGAAGTCGGCGGCACTCTCCGGCCGGGCCGCCGTCCTCGGCGGAGGCAGTTGGACGTTACCCAGGCCGTTTTCGCCGTGGAACAGCTTTGCCTTTTCCTTCAGCTCCCGAAAGAGCGGCTTGGCCGCTCCCTGAAAGACCGGAATGTGCGCCGCATCCAGCAGCTCCAGCAGCTGCAGCGTGTTGCGCGTCGCCTCTTCCACCGCGATATTGCCGAACGTGGTGGTCACGCCGAGCACGTCCAGTTCGGTCGCGTGCACGGCGTAGGAAATCGCCAGCGCATCGTCAATGCCGGTGTCCACGTCCAGGATCACTTTTTCTCTCATCGGCTGCCCTCCTCTCCCGGAACGATTGCCTGCAGGCTTGGATACGCCTGCGCGGCGTCCACGGCGACGCAGACGTCGACGTCCGTTCCGACGCGGGGAACGGCCCGCAGATCGGCCAGCACCGCACCGGCGGACAGCGCACTTTGGCATTCCACCGCCAGTTTCATCCGTTCCGTCCGGGCCGCTTCCGGGCACAGTGCGACCAGCATCGCCGCCAAGGCGTCGAGGCGGGCTGCCACGTCCGTCACGGGCCCAAGCGGCGTTGGCCAGGCTTCCACGGCCACAGGCAGGGACAGGGAGCGGGTGGCGTCGAGCGGCACCAGCGTCAGCGGCAACCCCGCTTCCAGGACGAATCGGGCCGCTTCCGGGTCCGCGTAAACATTGGCTTCGGCCACGGGGGTCACATCGCCCGGCACGCGAATCGCCCCGCCCAGCGCGACCACGCGCTTCAGCTTGCGGCCAAGCTCCGGGTCCCGGGCCGCCGCCAGCGCCAGGTTGGTGAGCGGCCCCAGCGTCACGATCGTCAAGCCGCCCTCAGCCTGCTCCGCCGTCTGCACGATCAGTTCCGCCGCCGATGCGGCTGCGGGCATCCGGCCGGCGTCCGGCAGCGGCAGACTTTTTTCCTGACGAGCCGTCCCCACGGCCGTTCCCCGGCGCAGGAGCGGTTGGACGGCCCCTCTGGCAACCGGCATCTGCTTTGCCCCGGCGAGGGCCGCCACCTCCAGCGCACGTGCCGCCGCCTCCTCCTGATCCGGGCCGACGCAGGTGACGGCGCACACTTCCGCATCCGGCCACCGCAGCGCGCACCAAAGAGCGATCGCATCGTCCCGCCGCGCGCACATGTCGACGAGAAGTTGTCGTTTCTCCACCAGGCTTTCCCCTCTTTCTCTGCTTCAGGCAGTCTGTTTGCCCCTATGCTATCCCAATTGGTCTGAATCGGTCAAATTGTCTGAGACGATGAGCCAACGGACAGCAGACCTGCGGGACGGGCTCTGCGTTCACACTCTTGCGTCCCTTCCATGCGTGGCTTACACTGATGCGTAGAAGTGATTGGACGGCAATTCCGACAGCAGGACATTGCCCGCCGGGGACGACGCGCAAGCCTGTCCCCAAGCGCACCGACAAAGGAGTGGCAGCCCGTCATGCTAACCGTGGAAGACCAGAGCCGGGAGCTGCTGGACAGCCTGCGTGTCCATCTCGTGAAAGTGCTCAGGCGACACAAGCGCAAACCGTACCTGCCCGTCTGGGGTGAACTGTTCTGGGCGCTCCGGGAGATCTCCAAAACCGGACAGCGGCTTGCCCAAGACATCCCCATCTACCCGATCCAGCCGCTCGGAACGCTTCTGTACCGCTATCAAACCGACAAGTTCCAGGTCGACATCCCCGACCCCGGCATCACCATCTCGCTGACCGCCGAGCAGTTGATCGACGCGCTGATCAACGGCAGCTTTGCGCCGGTCGAAACCTTTCCCGCACACAAACCGCCCTCCTTCGGCTAGACACCTGTTGTCAGCTTCAGGAGGGGGCCTTTTGGACACATAAAAAAGAGGCGGTCCCTCCTGCACAGTTTTGGACCGCCGTCACGAACTCCCCAAGTTCGTACATACTAGGAATTGTACTATGCTTTTCGCTTATCGAAAAGTGTCGTCTTTTGTTTTCTTCATAATTTGTCAAATCTGCACCATGGCGGGACGCGATTTACAGGTGCGTGCTCCCGTCTGTCCCGGGGCGGTTCGTTCGGTGCCGCCGTTCATCCTCCCTTCATCCTTCCTGCCGCTTTGCCCCGAACAGGATGTACAGGTAGACGTACTGACTGAGGCTCAGCTTGGGAAAGACGAATGCCAGGGTGGTTTTTCCCGGCAGTTGTTTGACGGCGTAGCGCAGGTTTCTGGCTTGCAGCATTTTGGCCAAGCGGGTCGCGTCGCTCCACGATACGGTAAAGGAAATATTCTGCTCCATCCGGGTCAACACCTCAGGAGCTAGTATTCCCCAGTTCAGGAAAAGTTACGAAACCATTTCCCTGAACCATCCTCAAGGATACCGGCGGGACGGCAGGGTGGATGACCGTGCCCTTGACCGACGGACGACTTGGCTATGTGCCCAAAACGGTGATCACCCAATACGCCGCCTCTTCTCCCAAAACCATTACCGTCCACGCCGAAAAAGGCTACGTGTTCAACATTCCTTCCGGGCTGGGAACCGTGCGGGGCAGTTTTTCCAAAGGCACACGCCTGAACGCCATCGACGAAAACGGGCAGTGGTATTTCCTCTCCACCCCGGACGGGAACGGAGGAACCAGCAAAGGCTTCATCGCGAAAACCGTCGCATGGCAGAGATACCATGGACGGAGATGGCGCGACACATCCCTGCTGTGAACAGACGCCAGGAAGCCCCCACATCGGGAGCTTCGCCGTTTCTTTCGCGAAGGCTGCCCTACCCGCCATCTGCAATTAATAAAAAAAAAAAGCCACCTGTATCGTACAAGCAGCTCATAAAGGGAGGGGTAATACGTGAAGCGTGTACCTTACAGACGGCAGGACGGCAAAAAGGTTGCCGATATTCGCGTTTTTGCGAGTCCGGACCTACGCAAATGGTACAATGTTCACAGCGCAGCATGTCCACTACAACCGCAAGGAGGAAGGCATTCGTGAATCGTTTGTCGGAGGAAGAAAAACGGGGCGTGTACAAGGCCATCGTAAACCGCAGGGACATCCGCACGTTTCTGGACAAGCCCGTTCCGGACGAGAAGCTGCTCGCCATCCTGCAGGCCGGCCACCACGCTCCGTCTGTCGGCTTCATGCAGCCGTGGAATTTTGTCATCATCCGCGACCCGGCGACGAAACAGCAGTTGGCGGAGATCGTGCAAAAGGAGCGGCGGGCGCTGGCCATTCACTACGAGGGGACGGACAGGGAACTCGCCTTTTTGGATCTGAAAATCGAGGGGATCAAGGAAGCGCCGATTACCCTCTGCGTCACCTGCGATCCCACCAGAGGCGGGGACCACGTGCTCGGGCGCAACTCCATACCGGAAACGGACATCATGTCCGTAAGCTGCGCCATCCAAAACATGTGGCTGGCCGCCTATGCGGAAGGCTTGGCCATGGGCTGGGTCAGCTTCTACAAAAAGCCGGATGTGCGCCGCATCCTCGGTATTCCCCCGCATGTGGAACCGGTCGCCCTGCTGTCCATCGGCTACACGGACCACTACCCGGAACGGCCGCTGCTGGAAATCTTCCAATGGGAGCGCAGGCTTGACCTGGAGCGGCTCATCTTCGAAGAAAAATGGGGCCGCCTTCCGGACTCCGTGAAAGCCGGCCAGCCCGTCCGTCCGTAAAAGACGCGCTGGCGGGCCAGTCATACGCAGAAGGTTTCCCCCACCTGGAGGGACGCCGGTTCAACACGTGACCGGCTCTCGCACACGAAAAACAGGGCTGTCCCGTCAAGCGGCATTCGCCGCCGCGGATACAGCCCTGTCTTCGTCAGGTCCTCATTTTTTGGGCACGTGTTGCTTCGGCTTCACGAACGGGGGCGGGTCCGGTTCGTCGGGAGCGCCTCCAGCGGATTGTCCGGCCAGTAGTGTTTGGGGTAACGCCCTTTCAAATCTTTCTTCACCTCGAAATAGGCGCTGCGCCAAAAGCTGGCCAGATCGCGCGTCACCTGTACAGGGCGGTGGGCCGGCGACAGCAGGTGGAGCGTCAGCGGCACCCTTCCCCGGGCGATCCGGGGCGTTTCCTTCAGCCCGAACATCTCCTGCAGCCGCACGGCCAGCACCGGGGCCTCGGGATTGCTGTAGTCGACGGGAATGCGCGAACCGCTGGGCACGACGATATGCGTCGGGGCGTACTCGTCCAGCTCGCGCCGCCGCTCCCAGGAGAGCATCCCGGCGAGGATGTCGGTCAAGGAGAGACGCTGCAGGTCGTCGCGGCTTTTCAATCCGTACAGGTGCGGCCCGAGCCAGTCAGGCAGCGAAGCCGCCAGCGCCTCCTCCGACACGTCTGGCCAGCCCTCCTCGTGCCGGCTCATGAACAGCAGCCGCTGCCAAAACTGGCGGGCCTGCTTGGTCCACGGCAGCATCTCCAGCCCCTCTTCGGCGATCCCGCGAAGCAGCGCAGCCGCGGTCTCTTCCGGATCGGGATCGGCCAGGGGGACGTCTTTCAGCACCAGGGCCCCCAGCCGCTCCCGTTGTCTCGCCCGCACGGCCTGCGCCTCGCGATCCCAGTAGACGGTCGTCTCCGCCTCGATCTGGTCGGCGAAGTGCCGCTCCAGATCGGACACGTCCACCGGAGCAGCGAGATGCACGCGTCCTTCCGCCCCCAGATCGTCCAGTTCGGCTGCCACCAGCCAGGGAGCTTTGGCCAGCGGCTGCGGCCCCGCCAGCGCCGCCCCGCGGCCGTTGCGCAGAAGAAACCGTCCGCTGTCGCGCCTCCGCGCGATCCGGTCGGGGTAGGCGAACGCGAGCAAAAGCCCACACGCGTCCACGTCGTCGCCGCTGTCGTCGGCAATCCCCGCCTCCCGCTTCCAGTGGTTCGCCTCGGCGAGAATCCGCCGGCACGCAGCCGCGTCCACCGTGTAACCGGGCGGTGCGGCATCGCCGGGCCGCCCTCCCGCCGCTGCCTGTCGCAGCGTCTCCACCCGCAGGCGCAGATCGGCGTCGGCCGGAGCATGACCGCTGCGCAAAACGTCCCGTTCACTCAGAATTGCCGCCAGTTCGCACGCCAATCCGCCCAAACCGAGCGGAATGGCCCGCAGGATCATGTGCGCGAGGCGGGGATGTAGACCGAGCTCCGCCATCCGCCGTCCGTGCGGGGTAATCGTACCGCTTTTCTCCAGCGCGCCGAGCTGGACGAGCAGGTCGCGCGCCTGCGCAAGCGCGGCGGCCGGCGGCGGATCGAGCCAGCGCAGCTCCGCCGGGTCCACGACGCCCCAGGCAGCCAGCTCGAGCGCCAGCGGAGCCAGGTCCGATTCCAGAATCTCGGGCGTGTTTCGCAAAGCCAGGTGCCGGTGCTCCTGTTCAGTCCACAGGCGGCGGCATACGCCGGGGCCGAGACGGCCTGCCCGGCCCCGCCGCTGCTCGGCCGACGCCTGCGACACCCGGACGGTTTCCAGCCGCGTCATGCCGGTTCGCGGCGAAAAGCGCGGCACCCGCGCCAGGCCGCTGTCAATCACCACCCGGACCCCTTCCACCGTCAGGCTGGTCTCGGCGATGGAAGTCGCGAGGACAATTTTGCGCTCGCCCGGCCGTCCCGGCGCGATCGCCCGGTCCTGCGCCTCCTGCGGCAGATTCCCGTAGAGGGGGGCCACCCGGACGGAGGCGCCCAAATCCAGCTCGGCGAGCCTTTCTTCCACCCTGCGGATCTCGCCCGCGCCCGGCAAAAAGACGAGGATGTCTCCCGGTTCGGACGCGAGCGCTTCCTGAATCTGGCGGACGACGACCGGTTCGACCGGTCCCTCCACCCGGCGGTCCAGATAGCGCGTCTCCACCGGATAGGCCCTCCCCTCGCTCGTCAGGACCGGCGCATCGCCCAACAGCGCGGCCACCGGCTCGGCGTCCAGCGTGGCGGACATGACCAGGATGCGCAGATCGTCGCGCAGCACGGACTGGGCCTCCAGGCACAGGGCCAATCCCAGGTCGGCGTGAAGGCTGCGCTCGTGAAATTCGTCAAAAATGACCAGTCCCGTGCCCTCAAGAGCCGGGTCGGCCTGCAGCATCCGCGTCAGCACGCCCTCGGTAATCACTTCGATGCGCGTGGCAGGCCCGACCCGGGAATCCAGGCGCACCCGGTACCCCACGGTGTCTCCCACCTGTTCCCCCAGTGAGGCGGCCATGTAGCGGGCCGCCGCCCGCGCAGCCAGACGGCGCGGCTCCAGCATCAGAATGCGGCGTCCGGCCAGCCACGGCTCGTCGAGAAGCGCAAGCGGCACCCGGGTCGTCTTCCCCGCCCCGGGCGCAGCCACCAGCACCGCGCCGCTGCGGGTGCGAAGCGCCTCTTTCAACTCCGGGATGATCGAATCGACGGGCAATGTGTTCATGCGATCACCTCATGTTTGTTCCAGCCGCGAACATCCTGTTCTTCCTCTGCTATTATAGCCGCTTCGCAAGCGGCCGGCACGCGTTTTGACGCACACGGCGGGTGCGGGGGCCCGGCGGCCTGCAGCTGTCAGCTCTCCACGACGTAGGTATCGGGGGAAAGCGCGGTCACAAACGGGCTCACCTCGCCGACGGCATACAGGTGCAGTTCATGCATCGCCCGTGTACAAGCGGTGTAAAACAGCCTGCGTTCCGTCTCCCGCCCGTACTTCGCCCGAGACGCGTCGTAGATGAGCACCGCGTCGAATTCGACGCCTTTGGCCAGATAGGACGGGATGACGAGCACGCCCGGTTCGAAGGAGACCGTCTCCTTGCCGATCAGGCGCACCGGCAGCCTGTCGCTGAGCGCCGCGTGCGCGTCCCGGCTTTCCCGGGCGGTTTTACAGATGACCGCAATCGTCCGGTGTCCCGCATCTTGAAGCGCGCGGATGCGGGCGGCGATCTTGTCGGTCAGGTCGGTCGTGTCGGCGGCTTGCGTCAAGGTCGGCTTCACCCCGTCCCGGTTAAACGGCTGAATCACTTCGCCCCCGGCGATCAGCCCTCGGGTAAACTCGACGATCGGCCGCGTGGACCGGTAGCTCCGCGTCAGCACGATCGTCTCGGTCTGCCCGTCTTCGTACAGCGAAGCGAGCGGGGAAAAGTCCGTTTGGGCATCGACATGGGCGAATATCGCCTGGTTCAAGTCGCCGAGCACGGTCATTCTGCTGTGCGGGAACAGCCGCCGGATAAAGGCGAACTGAAACGGCGAGTAGTCCTGCGCCTCGTCGATAAACACGTGCCGGACCGACGTGTTGGTCTGAAACCCTTCAATCCGCTCCTTTACGTACAAATACGGCGTGGCGTCCTCCCAGAACAGCTCGGATCGGTCCAGCATCTCCACGGTCCGGGCGCAGATCTCCTCCCACTGCTGCGGCAAGGGGACGTCGTTCGCAAAACGAGACGCGTACCGCGGATCGGCGAACAACTGCCGGTAGACGGCCGGCATGTCGACAAATCCCAACTGCTTCACCCACCGGCGCAGCGGATCGAAGTGATCGTTGACGACCGTGGCGGCAAGCAGCTCCCGTTCGCGCTCAAAGTCGTCAAACGTCTCTTCGGTGAAGCGCTTTTGCCGCCGGAGCTTTTGATAGGCGCGGTAATACGCCTCCCGATCAAGCAGGTCGATTTCGTCTTCCACCCACGGTTGGGTTCGCTCCTGGCGCTCCCGCTTCCGCAGCTCCTCCAGCAGCCACTCCGCCGTCAGCCTCATCCGGTTGGGAAGGCGCAGCGAGGGATCGAGCGAGTAAAACTGCTCCCGGATTCGCTCGGCGTCAATCAGGGTCCTGCCGCGGAACGTCACATCCGCAAAGATCATCCCCGCCTGCCCGAGCGATTCCACGTAGCGCTCGATCACCTGCATGAACGCGGCGGACGCCTTGAAGCGGATTCCTTCCATGCGGGCGTCATACCCCGGTTCGTCCATGGCGGTGTAGGCGTATTCCATCTGCGCGAACGGATCTTCGATGCGAAACGTCTCCCCCAGCCTGTGCTCAACGTACGCCTGGAACGTTGTCTGCTGCATGTTCTCCTCCCCCAGTTCGGGAAGGACGGTCGACACGTAGCTGTTAAACAGCGGATTGGGGGAAAACAGCACGATCTGCTCCGCCCGCAGCGTTTCCCGGTACCGGTAGAGGAGATAGGCCACCCGCTGCAGAGCGGCCGACGTCTTGCCGCTTCCCGCCGCCCCCTGCACGACGAGCAGCCGGCTTCGCTCGTTGCGGATGATGCGGTTTTGTTCTTTTTGAATCGTGGCCACGATGCTTTTCATCTGCCCGTCCGCCTGTCTGCCGAGCACTTCCTGCAGCAGTTCGTCGCCGATGGTGACCCCCGTGTCAAACATGCTGCGGATCCGGCCGTCACGGATGATGTACTGCCGCTTCAGCTCCATCGTGCCGGCAATCGTGCCGCCGGGGGTCTCGTACTGCGCCGGTCCGGGCGGGTAGTCGTAGTACAGGCTGGACACCGGCGCCCGCCAATCGTAGACGAGAAACTGTTCGTCCCGTTCGTCGAGCAGGGAGGCGATTCCCAGGTAGATGCGCTCCGCTTCCCGCTCCCCGTCTTCGACAAAATCGATCCGCCCGAAATAGGGCGACTTTCTCAGCTTCCTCAACGTGTCAAGCTGCCTGCTCGCATGGCGGTGGCTGCGTTCCCGCTCCGACAGCACCTCTGCCTGCTGCTTGATGCTCGCGTACGTCTCCACCGCTTCCGTCGCATCGTCAACGTTGACCGTCACGTCGTCCCAGAAGTTTTTGCGGATCTCCACGATGTCCGCCCGCACGTCGCTGACATGCTCCTGCAGACTGCCGATTTTCCGGTCAATCTCGCCGATGACACGTTCAACGCGCTCTTCTTCTTCCCGCCATTCTCTCTCCGTTACGCTCATCGTATCGCTCCTCTTCAGCCAATTTTTTGGGACCACAGTGTTTGACAATCCGGATCATTTGTGGTATGATTATATTGGGATATATTATTCAGTTTTTGTAATTGGTAGTGACCACTCCTCATTCTAACACAGACGGGTGCAAAACACAATGCGGTTGGCGCCGGAAGAACACGTCCGGTTCCACTCGCAGCGAAACGAACGGAATAACGAACGGAATAACGAACGGAATAGAGATAGACCAAACGGAGACGCGCGATTCGTCTCCGTTTTTTCGTGGATGCTGCCAATGATTGCGTTCCGGTCTTTTTTTTCATCCAATCTTTCAGAACGGCTGTAAATCTTCTATACTAATACCATAGATTTCCATGTAAGATCAAGAAAAATTCGAATACACGCCGATCATGGAGGAGGATCATGACGAACCCGTGAACGCATCACAGTTGCTCCTGATACGCACATCTTGAAAGCGACCGTCACATTGAGACTATGTTCGCCAGAGGTTTTACGGGGGACCGCCGACGACCGGCAGGCGGTGGCTGAAGCATGGGAAGCAGCCCTGCTCGGCAGTGGGTTGGCACCCATTGACGTGCATACACCCTTGTGGTTGTGGAGCCGCGCAGGGTTCCCATCACTTGCGGTCTCCAAAGCATCACGAAGCAGGTAAAAGGGGAAGGGGGATTCGATTGAGTACCGTGCTGCAAACAAGTGTACTTGCAGGTTTGCTGACCTTTTTGGCCATAGGGGGATTGCTTGCGAAGGTGCATTGGAAGTGGAAAGCGAACCCGTGGTTGGTTGGCATCATGGTTTTGCTGTTCAATGCTGCACTTTTTGGTGCTGTCTTCCTTACCTATGTCAACATGAGACGCGCCCTGTTTACATGTGTTCCCTGTGCAGTGGTTCTGGGCATCACGGTGTGGTTGACGATTGGCAAACTCTGGCGAGGAACAAAAAAGGAGCGTTTCATTTTGGCGGCAACAGGAAGCAGTCTCTACTGGGTGTTATCCTGTTATGTCCTGTACAGAAGAATGACCGTTACCCCAAGATATCCCGGTGATGATGTATTCATGGCTGCCCTTGGTCTCGACATTGCATTGCTCGTCGCGGGAACTGCTGCTCTCTCCTGTACACTCATGTTGGGATGGCCCCGAAAGGACACTTACCAGAGCCATTGAAACAGCCTGCGGTCCATGAGATTGGTGTCGACCGGACATTCTCTCGCGTTTTCGCCATACTGCCATGCCCACACCTGTGCCGGACAGGGGGGACGTACGGGTGAATACGCCGGTGCTTGACGCGGGGACGATGGGCCCGGCGTAGGCTCCTGGCTCCACAGCACCGTTCGCGTTCTCACCTTTTCACTCTTTTCCTGCGCAAGACAATAGGCTCTGGAAAAGGCGGGTTGACTCGGGTCACAGTAAATCCCCGGACGATATCCCCCCTGATCGACGGCATCCACCCAACCGCGGATCCACGCCTCATCGACCTGAAACCGTTTCTCTATGTTGGCAAACAGCATGGTTCCCTTGGGAATACCGAGCAGTTGAGCATAATACATGCTGTTTCTTGCAGCGATTCGCCCCTGGCCATAGCCGACCGCTTGGGTGAATTTACTGTAAATCGGCAGGATCTTCACGCCGTTGCGATGAAGAAAAGACGCTTCCGCTCTCGTAAGTCCGTCCGCCGCATTGGGTACGGTTGCCAAATACCTCCCCCAGTAGGCAGGTTTGCCGAAGTTGCGAACCACACATTGATACAAATTGTTTCCCACTCGTGAAGCTGAATCTACTCCCCACAGCATTTGTTCCGGCATGCTCGCAGGCCCCCTCACATTTTGTTCCCTCCATATATATGGGGGGAGCAGGGGGAACGACAAACACGTCATATCTGCTTTTATTCTCCAGTGATTTGTGGTATCCTAAAAACTACACAGCGCTGGGACGTTTCCCGTCTTGAACAATAACCAAGGCGTGGTTCACATTGTGGGGAGTAGGTCACCATGCAGCCAAGCTCAAGGGTGATCGGCTGTTAATCTTCAGGGTTTTGTGGTATCTTAAACCCAGCAGCATTTGTGCACACTAAAAAAGACCAACAGCGCGGCAACGCTGTCGGTCTTGCACAATAGACGTTCCCCAAAAGGGGGCGGCTCAAGTTCATTTCGGAGTAGACCGCGCGAGATGTCAGCTCAAGGGCGGTCTATTTCTTTTTGAGGTAAGTCAGCAATGCGAGGATGAACATGCCGAACATGAACATCAGCGTCAATGCTTGATAAACCTCCATCAGCATCACCCCCTTTCATGAGGGGATGAGCCGACCACCCTTGAGGAGCCGATTCTATTGTGCAAGTAACATTCTACCACAGTTTGGTAAGATCTGCCTCAGTCTCCTGAACTGGGGCTTTTGCGCTTTCATAGAAGCAGTTTACGACAACTTTGTTTAATCCCGCACACCACAGCACACGCTGATAAGGCGCGTAGGAGCTGCCGCATTAGGAATACTGCCCTCCCGAACAGGAAGGGCATAGTTATTTCATGGAAAAATTTGTTCAATTTTGCGTAGTTTGTCCCCACATTGTTCCCAATTGACTTTGCAGCAGCCTATAAGACAGATAATGTTGTTCATTTCCAATAACCGGAATTAGCCAACCTAGAAAATAGACAACACCCGGTGACCAATAGATACCATGATCCGTCGGATATGCTCCTGTTCTCGCCACGGATTCCGCAAATCTGGCGATATGAATGGAATCACCGAAAGGCTCGGCTGAATATCGCAAATTAAAATGAACGCGAATGGCTGCTGCGGCTGTCAGGATAGCTAAAATAACAAACATTTCAAGTTTTCTGCTCAAATTGAGATTCACCTCTTTACGTAGCACCTATTCCCTTTTCCGTTACGACATCCAATAGAATAAAAGGCATTACGCGCCACTATTGTCCATTTTCCTACCGCCAGTTGTTTAGACGCTTTAACCCAAAAAATGTTACGATTTAATTTTGATTGGGGATTTATTTGTAAGAGGATTTTTATGAAGTATCAATTCCGTCTAAGGAATCTGTCCGGTACGATTACGGAACATGCCTGGATTGGACGGCTGCCAGTCACATGGCGAGATAGTTGAGGAACTGCTGCGTAACCTGGAAGAAGCAAAGCGCGGATGGTTAGAGGTTAAGCTGGAACATGGCGATGCGATCCGATCCCGGAACCGCAAGAGGAGGACAGCGGCAAAATCAATCTGCGTATGCCGAAGTCACTGCACCGGCAGCTTGCTGTCGAGGCACAATTGGAAGGTGTAAGTTTGAACCAATATATGCTCTACAAATTGAGCAAATCGCTCCAGAAAAGGCCCCTGTCATCAGGCGGAGGTGTTTGTACGGATAGGAAGGGACCTTGCAAATAAAAAATGCCCCACTTTTAGTAGAGCATCGGTCGGTTACCTTCCCCGGAGAGTTTTGATTTCAGCCCTCTCTACATTCATAGCTTTGTCGCTCCTCTTTTTTCCTTCCCCTCCACGGCATAGGCTACTTTTTCGTAAAAAAGTCAGCCAAAAGCAAGTACTCCTGTCAAAAGCATACTTTTGGCTGACTTCAAATTATTATGGTTGCTTAAAATGATGAGTGATTTTTAGATGTCTAAAAAATGTTGGCATCCAACGAAAATCGCCGATATTATGTTTCGCATTAAACTCCCATTTCTTCAGGAACATATCTAAGCCATAGACCCAATTTGAATATTTTTCTTTTATCGCGTTTACAAAAATCTCATTACCACCTAGAACAGCAAAATCACTGTGTGCAACCAATATTCCCCAGAGGCCACTAGGAGAATAAATAGCATTTTCAAAAAGGATAGGGGGGGTTGTACCGGTATATTCCTCATAGGTAACATCTACATGTATTTTCCAGTGGTTTTCATCATGAAAAGACTGAATGGACTTGCCTTCAACTTCAGATAGATAGAAATATTCGTCTCCAACCAATTTTGCTGCATATGCGACAGCCTGCAATAATTCCTCGTCAAGTAAAGGGCTTGGAATCGGGCAAATTAACAATCGGTAAGAAACATCCTCTTGAAATATCTCACCCATTGGATCGTTGCTATTAAATACTTTATCATACAATATTTTTATTGATGATTTTTCGGCAATTGATGTGATTTGAACTATGCTCATATATTCACTCCGTGGGATTACGTTTCTGTAGGATAAAATTTTAGTTTCCGCAAATTCTTTATACCATTAAACGAGAGCGTTGGTACTCCATCCGTGGACCAGCTACGGTATGTAATAATAACTCCATCCTCATTTTCACCTGTAACTGCCCCATTTGATCTTTCTATTATAGTGTCTTCTTCTACAGAGTTGATAAAAATATTATAAGCTGCATCATCAGCATCTGAATAATCTCCGTTAACCCAAATTACTCTAATATAATCTTGCTCTCCAGGCTCACTATAATAATATAATTCCTCAAGATCTTCCGAATCTAATTTCTCGTCTTTTGACGCCGCTTTTAGAATTCGAATCAGCGCTTTTATGAATGACTTGAAACTTTGCGTTTCTATTTGATTTTTTTCTATCGCATATTGTTCTGTTGAAGTGGTTTCAATACCCTTAGCACCAGTTTTTGTTAAAGTACTGTGATCATTGGCGAATACAGGAACAGAAAAACTTGTACATAACAATAGAGTAAAAGCAATAGCAATGTGGAACACTTTCATAAAATCTACTCCTTTTCAATTTTTTTTACATTCCTTATATAGTAAAAAATGATATTTTTCAATATTGATCTTATTTTGGAACAACAGCTTTCCGTGTTTGAAGAACAGTACCTACCACAGAAAAAAACAAAAAGGTGGTAAATCGAAGTCAGTAAGATAATAGTGCACAATGATGGTACGGAAGATGTTTGGTGACTTTGTTTGCCCACAATTTATGACGGAAAGTAATAGGGTTAATAGGAGGAGGAGAAGGAGAAGGAGATGGAATTCTACGAAAAACTTAGCGAAGTATATGATATCGTATTTCCAGCTAATCCGGATACCGTTCGTTTTCGCTAACCTCGGGAAGCCGCGTGTTGGATATCGCTTGCGGGACTGGCGGCTATTCGGTGAAAATCGCTGAACAAGGTCATCAAGTGGATGCCATTGACCTCGACATCGGCATGTTTCGCAGAGTGAGAATGCGCGATGGTGCGCAAGTCAATTGGGTGCAGGGGGATATGACTTGGTTGCGCCACTTCTGGCCAAATGAATCGTTTGACCTGATCAAGACGATTGCCGATTGCCATCGTCAATTAAAAAGAAATGGACGTTTGATCATTGGGACTGTAAATTTTCGAAAAATCATGACCAACAACATACGGACACTCCTACCATTGAACGAAAAATGGAAGGAATACGTTTTGAGCGCAACTATAGGCTGGTTGAAATGACTGGCAAAGTTTCATTTGAAAGCCGACTTAAAGAGAAAAAGGGGAATCAGGGTATGTTACGACCATGCTGTACAGTTGCTTCCCTTATACGGCAATGACCTTTCAACGCTCTCCTTACATTCAGGATTTTCGAACGTAAGGCTGTATGGGGTTTTCATAAAGAAGCTTATTGCCCGCTTTGCTCACCTGCCGTTGTGTTACAGGCTGATTCATCACAGCTTCCTTGCTAGTTACGTTGCCATCATTGCAGCAATTAACCAAAAGAAATAGACCGCCTCGCCAAGGTAACGGTTTATTTCCCGATCGTAATACCCAAGCCGACCGCCTTTGAAGGGGTTTACTGTGCCGGGGAGTCGTGTTACCGCACGACTCCTTCTTTGGTTATATTATACATTTTCCAATTTCTACATGCAACATACAGGTCAACACAAAAAGCACAGCCTGTAAATAAGCTGTGCTGATTTATTTTTTATGGTGGAGCATAGCGGGTTCGAACCGCTGACCTCTACACTGCCAGTGTAATTTTTTGCTTTTGGTCTATGTTGTTATAATTGGATAAACCTTTGATTTAAAAGGGTTTTTCCTGTTCGTATATTGTTCCATAGAAGCTTTTATAGGCCTTTGTTGACGGTTTTCGTCAACAATTCGTCAACAACTTTCCGAGTAACTATTGTCCCTTTAACCACTCCACAAATACACTTTTTAGAATCCTGTATCTTTGACCGATCTTTATTACTTGAAACTGACCCGAGTGTATTAATTCGTAAGCATGATTCAGGCTTATCCCCAGTATCTTTTGAATATCCTTGGGAGTAAGGATATCATCATAATTTTTCAGCACATCGTCATCTACTTCTGGTAGCCCTAATTCTTTCCTCAGCTCCGCTTTTTCCTTTTCATACTGGTACTCCTTCAATAGCTCCCGGTATGCACGCACTTCTTTAATCAGAGTATCCACATCAATCATCATTAGCTTTTGCATGGACTTTAAACGCTCTTCAATCTCTGAAATTTGTTTGTCTGTTAGAAAGTTGTGTACCATTCTAGCACCCCGTTTCAAATGTACCACCTTCCTATCTACCTATCTACTCTTCAAAAAGTTAGCCACCGTATTCATTTCCTATGTCAGGATAATTGAGGTAAACGGAAAACCTTTTGTGGAAAGGGCACTCAACTGTGCCAATCCCAGCAAGGCTGTTATTGATTACTGCAAAGGTATCCGTAAGTTGGGAATACCTTCGCAGGGAGGCATCCAAGAAACGAACGTCAATTCCCGAAGGCGGCGTTTGCCGTCTGATCGTCAAGGCAGCATTGTCTTTTGTTATCCCATGTTGGTGACGCAATAAAAGGATCACCTCCTCATACAGGAAAGCCCTCCTACATGTAGAAATTTGTAAAAAGAAGGGAGGTGAAAATGTGCCCAATCAACATGTAACTCCGCATCCGGATGGTGGATGGCAAGTAAAGGGGGCGGGCAATAAAAAGGCTACAGTCCGTACAGACACCCAAAAGGAAGCAATTGAGAAAGCAAAGGACATCGCTAAAAATCAAGGATCAGACGTAATTATCCACCGTCCGAATGGGCAGATTCGTGATAGAGATAGTTACGGCAACGATCCATATCCTCCAAAAGGTTAATCTCGATTATTTATGTTTTACCACCCTCGCCGGTGGTTCTTTTTTCGAAAAAGAAAAAGCACCGCGTGGGTGCAATTTAGACTCTATTCATCCTCAACATTGCTTATGAACTTTATAAAATACTCACCATAGGGACTCAACTTTACATTTTCTCTTGATAATTCCTGCCCTTCACCTCCAATATACCCCCACGTTCTCATTACATAGATGAGTGACAAATTTGCCAACTTCGAATCAGCATAATTGACCAATGCGTCCATCTCACTTCCAATAAAATAAAATCCCTCTGGATATATTTCGTCCAAGCCTGCGAAGTAGCCCAACCTTCTGATATCTAAATAACGAAGTCCCCGTAAAGTATCAAAATAGGCCAAGATTCTTTCTTCGTCATAAATAGGCCCGTCGAGTACACTTTTGAATCCATTCAGAATGTATTGGATCTTCATATCGTCGTGCTCTTCAAGCAAATCTTCAAAAACGATTGGGAAAACTCTTTCTTTAATGAAATCAATGTCGATGTTTGGTTTGCTAAGCGAACCTTCAATTTGTTTAAGCAGGTGTTCATGTTCCTGGAGTCGTTTTTCCAAACGCCTAAATTTTTGAAACTGAAACGCTTTACCTATATATGGAGCTAAAAATACTCCCGCTTCAAAAACTTCATAGAGAATAGTCCCTTCTTCTATGCCAACAGATTCAAGGATTGCTTTTAAGTCAATAGGGCTAGAAATAATGCTTCTAATATCCATCTTGACCTCCAGTATGTCTTAGTCTATAACACATAAAGTCATTCGCCTCGTTCCCTATTTTACCTTCCAAGATGCCTTCAGCCCAGGCATCGCATCTCAATCAGTGTCGTTTGGAACAAAAGAGAACGGCGACTATATAGCCGCCGCTTCGAATGTTTTTATCCTCTAGCCCGTGCAGGCTGCCGTAGTTGCTGGGTGATGATTGGCAAAGTATCAGTCTTTATGACATGCCTGATTTTCTCTTTAAGATCAGATATACCATACACTGGACCAGAAATATGGACATCAAATTGAAAGTTATTCGTCACACTTGAGCCGCCTCCGACACGAGGGATGTCATAATTCGGAATCACCTGAGCCCCACGTGGCAGACGAAGCAGTTCAGGTCCATTCTCACCAACCCACGTCCATCCGGATTTTGTGACGGTGCCACCGGTCGCAAGGCCGGGGAACTTGAATGCGTCTTTCACTTTGTCGAAAACATCTTTGATCGAGTCACCAATATCCTTGGCTGCTTTTTTCGTCTCGCTCTTGAACGAGTCGAATATGTCGCTACCTTCCCAGCCTCCGTCCTCGTTATCCCACCATCTACCTTTATCCTCATCCCAGGTGTAGCGATCATCGTTTTTGTAGTCTTTATCGTTGGGATCCGTAGGATTGCGGCCTTTGTCCCTTTTCTCTTCGCCGCCGCCATTATTGGAGGTATCGAGCCAATCCGAGATCCTGCTCACCACTTTTCCCTCATCATCGTATATCACAGGGTTGTACGGACCAGTGTCACCAATCTCCACCCAGTGGCCGTTGTCGTTCCGGAAGAAGTTTTTCCCGTCTGCCTGCAGAAACTCTATTTTTGCCGAAGTCGCTTTCTTTAGTTGCTGCTCAACCTCTTGCAACTCTTTTTTGAGGCCCTGATAAGCGGTCTGCTCCTTCAGCAGTTCCAGGTACAGCTTTTGGGTTTCCTCCATGTTGGCTCCTTTGGTCGCCTTCATATCCTCGTAGGCCTGACGCAACACGGCGACCGTCTGGTTCTGGATGTCAAGCTGCTGGGTCAGCAGTTCATACTTTGCTTTGAGTGTTTCACTCTCTGATCCTGAATCCTGCATTTTGGCAGCGATCAGGTCAAACTCGGCTTGTGCGATCTGAGCAGTCAGTTTCAACTCATTTTGCAGCTTGCCAAGCGCACCGTTGATCGCCTGCGCCATAAGATCGGCTTGCTGGATGGGCTTGCCTTTGTTTTGTTCTATCCCGATTGCGAGTCCTTCCGCAATATACCGCCCATACTCGGCCATCAGCCTGGAAGGCGAGGCGATACCGAAAAACTCTTTGAGGGTGTTGGCGATGTTGGAGGCAAATTGAGTTACGTTGCTCTTTATCCAAGAGGCCATCGATTGGATGCCTTCCCACAGCCCTTCAACGATGTAACGACCGTATTCGGCCATCAGTCGAGATGGTGAGGCGATGCCGAAGAATTCCTTTACTGTGTTAGAGATCGCTGTTACAAGCGAAAGGACTTTTTCTTTTACCCAAGTCGCCATCGACTGGATGCCTTCGCCCAACCCTTTAACAATGTCGCCGCCGTAACCAGCCATCTGCTTGCCGATTTGCCCAAAGTAAGCTGCAATCCCAGATACCAGCCCGCCAGCTATGTTCAGAATCACTTGGATCGCTGAGCTGAAAATGCTCTTGATGGCATCCCAACCAGCCTGAATGCTCATCTTGGCGCCGTTCAACGCTCGATCCCAATCCCCGGTAAACACACCGATGAACAACTCCATAGAACCCTTAATGGCGTTGATGGCAGCGGTGATTACTCCTTTGATTGCTTCCCACACTGCCACAGTGATGTTCTTAATGTACGGCCACACTGCATCAAAGACAGCTTTTATCGTCTCAAGTGTGGGGCGGGTGTAGGCCAGAATGGCGTTCCAGATGTTCATGAACGCCACTTGCAAATCAGGCCAAATGCTTTTCCACCAGGTAGCCAAGTCGCCAAATGTCTTGGTGATAAACGATGCAACCTCATCGACTGCAGGTTTAACGACAGAGACGATGCCGTCCCATGCGACTTTCGCGTATTTGCTGATCGTGTCCCAATTCTGATACAGCAAAACCCCCGCGGCCGTTAATCCGGCGATTGCAGCCGTAACGGGCAGGATAGCAGCTGCAACCGTTGAGAGGGAAATCCCGAGCTCTCCCAAACCTAACGAAGCCAAACCGACCGTTGCCATGACAGCTCCGAAGGCTCCGATCAGGGTGAGGAGCGCGGCACCGGCTGCCGCCGACAGTGCGATAAACTGCTGGACGGACGGGTCGAGTTGGTTGAACCAGTCGACAACGGATTGTAAGGCGCCGGCAAGTGATTGGATGACGGGAATGAGTGCGTTACCAATGGTGATCTGCATGGTTTCAAAGGCGCCGCTCAATTGCTCCAGAGCGCCTTTGAGGTTGTCTTTTATCTGTGCTGCCGCTTGCGCAGAAGCCCCGGTGGAGTTTTGTAACTCTGCAGTTAAGGCTCGTATTTTCTCGGGGCCAGCCTCGATAACGGCCATCATTCCAGAGACAGCCTCTTTGCCGAACAAGGTTTCCAGCGCGGCGGCCTTCTGCGCATTACCCCAACCCTGCATGCCTGTTTTCAACTGAGCGATGATGTCCGCAAACGGGTGCATGTTGCCCTGAGCGTCCGTAATTCTTACCTTGAGTTTTTCAAGCTCTTTGGATGCCTCTTTGCTTGGTGCCGTCAGGCTCAGCAAGGCGGAGCGCAATGTTGTACCCGCTGTCTCACCACGGATACCAGCGTCGGCCATGATTGCAGCAGAAGCTGCCAACTCTTCGAGAGACATACCAAGCGTATGGGCCGGGGCTGCAGCGTACTTGAGGACATATGCCATGCCCTCGATGTTCGCGGCCGACTTATTGGCGGTTTGAGCCAGAACGTCCGAAACATGGGTAGCTTGAGAAGCCTCCAGCCCAAAGGATCGCAGAGCCACGGCCATGGTATCGGCCACAAGGGCCATATCCTGACCAGACGCCTCTGCTGCTGCGATCACCCCAGGCATGGCCGCGATGATTTCGTTGGCTTTGAAGCCCATCGCGGCCATCATTTCCATGCCTTGGGCAACTTCACTGGCTGACTTGCTGGTCGAGGCGCCCAGCTCCATTGCCGTTTTTGTCATGGCCTCCAGTTCGGCAGAGCTCGCTTCGGCAATCGCCCCAACCCGGTCCATTTGGGCCTCGAAATCGGCTGCCGTGTTGACTGCATAACCCAATGCTGCGCTAATGGCTGCCCCGGCCACGCCGAATGATGTAGCGATCTCCTGTCCGGCCGCCTGGAGATGGTTGCCGAAGTCTTTTAGACCGCTCGACCACTTCGCCATCCGGGAAGGCTGATCGGCCAATTCCTTGTTGACTTGTTTGAGCTCGGCCTGCATCTTGGCGAGGGCTGCCTCGGCTTTATTCAGTTGTGTGGCCAGCTTCTGCGTGGCGACCGCGTCCTCGCCTTTTTCTTGAGCTGCTTTCTTGAACTCTTGCCGAAGCAGTTCTACTCGCTGCCCCTGCAGGGCTATCTGCTTGGTGAGCTGGTCACTCTTAGCGCGGAGCTTATCTTCTTCACTGCCAAACGCCTCCAAGCTGGCTGATGCCTTCTCAAACTCGCTGGCAACCAACTTCATTTCACGCTGGATTTGTGCAAGAGACTTGTCAATCCCAGTGTCATCCAGCGTAATCCTCGCGACGAGATCGCCGACTTCAATGTCTGCCATATGAATCACATCCTTATAGAGACTCGCATTTCACGTCAAAGCCAAAAGAAAAAGCCCTGACCGCGACGCAAAATGCGGTTAGGGCTTCATGAGCCTCAAAGAATGGGATTCATTGATCCTCTTTTTTTGAATTGAAGAACATATTGCAGGTGCCACATCTAGGACATTTAATTTCGGCAACGCCGCTAAGCTTCCCCAGGAGCTTGTTGCATTTTTTGCACCTGACTTCTTCGAGAATTTTTATTTTAATAATCGTAACCCCCCTTCATGTAAAAAGTGTCCCGCGCTGAAAACGAAGGGGGCCGCGCCGGTCCCTAGACAATAGCCTCCCAATTTCGAGGGTAGGGGGGCTATGTTCACTTCCCCAATCTCCACAGCAACATATCGGCTTCCAGTAAAACAATCTGTGTCTCTAGTGAAAAGAGGTCTGCTCGAATAGAATCCAGACTTTTACTGCTGTGTTTCGCATTCATACGCGATGTTTGTCTGGCTTGCATAATCTCATCTTTTCGCATGAGAACATTGTGATACAGCTCCATGATTCCGGGCGGTGCGCTCTTTTTATATGAGCCATATAGGCGTCCCGAACTTGTTGCATGAACATGCCTCTCATATCTTCACCTCATTCGTGCCTATAGCTTGTATACATTGCCGCGCTCGATCAAAAGCGGGTTAATGTACTTGTGGATTTCATACCCGTCAATTCCGTATTTACGTAAGCCAAGTCGCTCCCTGTTCGAGCTATTCAGTTGCTCATTGTAGTGGTTGATTGCGTGCTTTAATCTATAAGCCTGATTGTTCAAATCATTCAATTCAGCTAGGCCTTTAAGCAGCTTCTCTCGTTGCGGCATTAGTTCCTGATGTAGAGCTGCAGCTTTCTTGTCGATTTCTTTTAGCCTCTCAATCCATTCAGCTACTTTCTCACTAATCATCCGCTGAATGTTTGGGTTGTTGCGATTGGACAAAGCATCGATCATGTACTTGCGGCGCTGGATCCGTTCCGTTATTTCTTTGATCTGTAAGTTGACTTCATCAATCGCTTTGCTGTCCTGGCTGGTCACCGCTTCGAGATACCGCCGCTTCTGTTCAGCTAAAAGCTCCTCGTCCCTCTTATTTTCCTTTCGCAGCTCGTCCAACTGTTCCGCAGCCCGCAAGCGTTCTTCATTGATCCTTGCTTCCAGATTCATAACTGTTCAATCCTTTCCTCTAATTCCTTGAGTTCTCGCTCGATTTCAGATATTTCTCTTTCAATCTTTTCGATGTGAAGCGGCCGGAACGGTTGTCGATTCTCCAACTTCATTCTTGGCTTACCATCCAAGGTATTTTCCCATGTCACCCCCTGCAGTAAAGGATGGTTTTCATCTGTCGTGCAGAATGTTGATTTATTTGCCGGGTTATTTGTCAGACAGATTTCGAAAAGGATGATTCTTCGGTATTCTCGGACGATCACCTTTTCCTGTACACCGAAAGAGCGTGCCTGCATCATGGCCTCATCTTCTGCTTGATAGTTCCGGCGAGCGCTTCTTACGAAATACATGCAACTACAATACCGCAATGCCCCCCGCTTTACTTTCTTGTAGGTGCTATGACCGAACGGCGAATCCGGAATCAGTTTAAAAAAGACGCCTCTTTCGTTGGCTTGAAGGAAAAGATTCTCACCGGTAACGCCGATCGTCCGAGAAAAATCATGATCCACGGTTGCTCCGACAAGCCCATCGATCACCACGGCCTCCCGGTTCGTTTTGTCAAAAACAAAGGTTTTATTTTCATGATCGTATTCCCAATAGCTGTCATTAAACGGCATCGCCATACCATAAATTGCTTTTTCCAAACAATCACCCCCTTTCCCCTTTACAAAATCAGCGGCTATGGTACAATTGCTACGGACAAATGGTAAATTTCTTGTGCCTTCACTTTTCCGTAGTGGAGGCTTTTTGTATTTCATTCAGCCAATCATTTGGATCCAGCCCAAGGTATTCGGCCAGTTTTTCAAATCGGACAACTTTTCTCCCGTCAACATCTGCTGCTTTTTCTGAGCATAGATCGAAAATTGCCTCCAACCTAGGATTCCCCTTCTCTTTCAGTCTGGCAGCGATTTCTCTTTGAATGTTTGACAAGATGATCATGCCTCCTTAGAAGTTCGGCTTCTTATCGCTGAGTATGAAAAACACTTCTTCCACAGGATCGTAATGCCTGGTCAACAATTCAAATGCTGACAATTCTATGATCCGCATGGCGTACTTCTCTAGAACTGAGATACTTTGTCCACCAGTACCTAGGAAAAACGTGTAATTTGATCTCGACTCCGTAGGCTTATAAACCCCATCCTCCTTCGCCGGTTCAACTTCAGTCATCTGCACAATGCCCATCCGGCTAAAAATAGCGTATCTATCTTCCAGCAAAATAGCCTGAAAGTACTTGTTTTTGTTGCTGCCCGCCCACGTTTCTAGCAGGATCTCTTTCATTTTCGCACCTCCCCACTCAAATGTTTTATTAGCTGGATCTCCTTATCGAAGTGATCGCACTCTTTATTCAACCTGGCCATTCTGGCCTCGATCTTTCTAAACCCTTCTTCAGTCAGGAACGGCTTGCTGTCATAAAGTTGCTTTAAACGCTTGTACTCCTCGGCGGCTTTTATGTACCGCTTTGCGAGTTTAATAAGTCTGCGTTGTAATGAATCGTTCATCTGCAAATGGCCCCACCTCCACATTCTCGAACTGCTGCAAAATTGACTCCCGTTCCTTACGCAACTGCTCGATTCGCGCTTTGTAAATCTCCACTTCCTCGACCGACAGTTGATCACGATCGATGATCAAGCTTCGTGCCAACCTGGTATGTTCCTGAGTGATCTGTACCAGGCGGTCGCCGTGTTCGGAATTAACGGCCTGCCAGATGGTGCGTTTACTATGGTTCATAGACTCGCACCGCCGATCAATCGCACGATGTTCATAATTTCCTGACTGTCTGAAATGTACCGCTCATACGTCCTCTCAACCCAGCGGATCGCCTCCGACTTGCTCATCCGTCGAACTTCCTGCCTGATAGCTGCAGCCGTTTTACCGTATCGTCGTAAGGCCAAGAGCTTGAAATATTCATCCATGAACCGAGCGCCCTTCGGGTTTTTATCAAGCATTTCAAGCAAGCTGAATTTGACAATACCGCGCGCGGAGAAAAGCATTGTTTCTGGATCGTCTGGATGCGGCATGACATCCACGCCGCTCTCCATCAGTGGTTTGTCGACGTTGGACTTTTTCAGCCGGCGCATCGTCACGTCTGGAGCGTCCATTTGAGCCTGGTAAGAGATGAACCGAACATCTCGCGAATAGTCAGCATTAACCCCTTCTTCTTTCAGCCCCTCCAGAAGCATCTTAATGCAGGCAGCAACTTCATTAATGGTCATCGGCTTCGGGTATGTCTTAAAGTGGCCCCCACCCAAATCCATCGTGATAGCATATTTGGAAAACGGATCGGCTTCGTTTACGGGGAATGCAAAAATCTTCCCACCCAGTTGTTTTTTAAGTTGTGCTGCCCTCTTTTCAATTTCCTGAATGTGCATCGCGCTGCACCGCCTTTCACAATGAAATCAGTTCACTTCGTGCTTAAGAATGCCAAGCATGGCCGCTAGTTTGTACATAGCCCTGTTTCTAATCTTGCTGTAAGTCCCCTCGCTGATCGGTGGATCAAACCGATGGCAATATACACTGTAGTCGGTGATGTACTCACTATCAGCGCCCATATAACGCTCAGTGATCAAAAACTTTTCCATGCGCGGGAGTCGGTCCACTGCCCGTTCTACCTGTTCGCAGTACGCGCGGCGCGCTGCCTGGCCGTCTACGTTATGGATCGCAATAGTACCGGTGCCATCACTAGGAATGTTTGATGATCCCCCTACCCTCAGCTCATAATTGGCCGTGATCGTTGCTTCGCGCTCATCGTAGGTCAGGTACTTGTACATTCTGTACTTTGCCAGTGCAGATTCAACTGATTTACGGATAGCTTTTCTATCAGCGGTCGAAATTTTATCGATGGTGTTCATCTGTTTCCTCCTTTACAAGCCCAAGCATTAGCGCCAATTTATACATGGCCCTATTTTTAATCTTGTAGTAGGTGAACTCACTGATAGGTGGGTCAAATGAAAAGCTGTAGACCTGGTAGTCTAAAATATAATCATCTTCCAAGTACCGCTTTGTGATAAGGAACTTCTCTTTCTCTGGCAATTGATCAACTGCTCGTTCGATTAGCTTGCAGTACGCCTCCCTTTCCGCCTGAGTATCCACGTTTTGAATGGCGACAGATGCAGTCTGATCACTTTTCTGGTTTGTCTTGGAGTGGAAGAAAGGTTCGTATGATGCTGTCACCCTAGTAACACGCTCATCAAACATCAGATACTTATACAGCCGGTATTTTTCCATCGCAGCTTCTACGGATGTTCGAATAACCTTCATTTCAGTAGCAGGAATGGAATCAATGAATTTCATGAACTGGCCCCCAAGTGGTTACTTGCTGCAACGATTTAAGCTCTCGCTCCATTTTGTGAAGCAAAGACAGTAAATCATTTAAGGTTGGCCTTTTATCAGTTCTCACGTTTGCATTGCGAGATATATAGGCTACCATCTCTCTTTCATCCTTGATGCCCAGTTCCTTGAATCTGGCGGCAATTTCAAAGCGGGCTTTCTTTATGGCGTCATCCATCCCATTGGTTCGAATCATAAACCAGCCCCCATTTCCTCCTGTTGTCTCATCCATGCCTCTAATGTGTCTCGGCGCAGGAGGTATTTGCTCCCGATTTTCACATGAGGGATCTTCCCCTCCCGCAACATAGCGTAGAGCTTGTACTCCGAAATGGAATTCTCAAAGACTTCTTCAAGCGCTTCTTTCACCGTGAGTGTGTTTTTACGGTTCCGTTCCGGCTGTAGCTGTTGTTGCATTAGCGCTTGTGCCATTTCTTTTGCTAACTTTTGAATTAGTTGCCCTGGATCATCGTTCTGCCCTGGACTCCTATCAACAACTTGCGGTGTATGAACGATTACTGCTGGGCTGATTGCTCTGTTTGTTCTCCCTCTCGAACCTCTCATTTTTTCACCGCCTATGATTCTTATTTCGTGACAATCTCGTTGCGTTTTTGGTGATATTGCTTCATCCGTGACCTAGATGCTTCTTTTTGCTCTGGTGTCATTTTTGAAACGATCTCAACAGCAAAACGCACTTGATTGCCTTTTAGCTTCCACTTGGCAGCCGTCACGCGGTTGCCGACTTTTTCTTCCCAGTACGGTTCCGCAATCTTCCGTAGCTTTGTCATGTGACGCTGCACGCAGGTATACACGTCCCATGAGTCATCAATGTAGTCGTAAACACAGACGGTTTCTTTTTCCTCTGCAGAGTACATTTCTAACACCCCTTTCTTTGGCGAATTTTGCAGTCTACCGCTTACGTTTTCAGCGGTTACATTTCTGGCAATAGTTCTCCTACCCGATGGAACACTGACCTAGAAAATGTGTCGATATCTAGCGTTTTTTAGGTCAAGGAGTTTTTCATGTGACGTTGTGCGGTTTACTATTGACCGACACTTTTCTGGAAGTTCTCCCGCTCCTGCTGGGCAATCCATTCATCAATTGTGGCTTTGCGAAAGAAGATTCGGTTACCGACTCTGTAAGCGGGAATCTGTTTCTTTCGCACCATTTCGCGCAGCTTGTACTCGGACGCACCGATGTATGGAGCTGCCTCCTTTACAGTCATGCGTTGCACTCGCATTCACCTCCTGATGTATGTTTGCCCACTTTAGTGGGCAAGATGGTAAAAAAAATATAACCCATCTGCTTCTAAATATAACTCACTTCCGCTCACTTTAGCAAGCAAAATAAATAAATTAACTAGCTTTGCCCACAATAGTATATAATCAGCTACAAAAGGAGTGATTTTGGTGGATCAGATAGAGTTCGGGCAGTATCTCAGGAGTTTGCGAAAAAAACGAGGTTTAACAATCAGACAGTTAGAGGACGTTTCTGGCGTTTCTAATTCTTATATTTCGCAAATAGAGAAAGGAGAAAAACTGCCATCGCCAGACATCCTCAGGAAACTTCATGAGCATTTAGGTGTGTCCCACGGTGAGCTAATGATCAAGGCAGGTCACATCAACTTAGCCGATTGGATAGGTGATGATGACGAGGATTTAGAGAAAGGAAAAATAAATCTCGCTGATTGGATAGGTGACAACGATCAAACAAAGGAATTATCCAATTTCCTCCATCAACCAGACATCACCTATCACGGCCACAAGCTTACTGATCAGGACAAGCAGCTAATCACTGCATATCTTGATGCTCTGTTTCGGGATCGTATTTCAGAGAAATAAAAAAATCACTCTCCATACGAGTGACGTGTCACGAGTATATTTCTTTAATATTTTCTTTAATATTTTCTTTCTTAGTACTCTACGTGGAGTACAGATCTGTACCCTACGTGGAGTACGGAACCGTACTCTACGTGAAGGACGGTGGTGACTGTACCTTACGTGGAGTACAGTGTCCCCGAAGCCTTGATACATAAGGGTTTTCGCGTGACCGTACTCTACGTGGAGTACAGACAGTGAATCCCCCATTTAAGGCATTGCTCAAGGAGGTAATAGTTGAATGAAATTATCTGATGCAAAAAAATTAATCGTTGAGCTACAGCACTACGTCAACCTGGTAGAAAAATACCAACCAGCCACTTTTGAAACCAGAGTAATTTATGAGTATGCACTCCACGAGAACGTCAATGAAGTGGCGAAAATAATGAACGATCTCGGATTTCGTGTAGATGGCCGTAAAATAACCAGTTCGGATGTTTCTGCAGTGTTAAAACAAAGCCCTATTGATGAGTTGCACCAGATTGTGTCTAAGAACTTTAAACGAAACAAAAGGCTTGTACAGACAAATACCTAATAAGCATTAGATGTAGCGTGCTGGCTCTCACTAATGTCGACCATCAGCACATGCTGTCATACTGTTCCCGGATCGGAAGTAAGGTATCTCCAAACTTGGAGACTCCTAAGCTTTTAGGACTCCTCAAAATTGAGGATACCTTTTCGTGTATGGGTGGACAGGCCGTCCAGTCATGCCTGCGCAAAGTTGCTCAACCACAAACACCCGTCAGTACCCCTCATTTTGAGGGTAACTGAAAACTCCTCATTTATCCCATCAAAAACAAAGGAGGACTGGTTTACATGGCAAGCATTCAGAAGCGTGGTGAAAACTCTTGGCTGCTCGTCGTCGAAGCTGGTTATGACGCAAACGGCAAACGGATTAAGCGGACAAAAACTGTCCGTTGTAAAACTAAACGGGAAGCAGAAAAGGAACTGGCTAAGTTTGTTGTTGAGGTTGAAGCCGGGGAATATATCGCACCTGAGAAGATGACCTTCGCCGCGTTTGTGGAGGAGTGGCGTAAAAAACACGGGGAGAAAAACCTTTCCCCCACGGTACTGGATAGCTATGACAGCTATTTAAAAAATCATATATTACCGGTTTTCGGTCACTTGCGGATCGATCAGGTTAAAACCATTCAGATTGTAAATTTTTTTGACAAGCTGGCTGAACCGGGAATGCGTAAAGATGGCGGTGTATTATCCAGTACAACACGTCGCTATATCTACCGAGTCCTGCGGGATGTGCTTGAACGGGCTGTTGAGTGGCAGCTGATTAAATCCAATCCTGTTGCAGGAATTAAAAAACCTGAGGTTGATACCAAAGAGAAAGAAATTTTTGTAGAGGACGAGCTCATACGAATGTTTGAGAAATTAACAGACGAGCCTTTGAAATGGCGAACATTCATTGAGCTTGCAGTTACTACAGGGATGCGCCGAGGAGAACTATTGGCAATTGACATAAACAAACATCTGCGATGGGAAAAACTCGACGGCGAAGACACTCTGTTCATAGACATTCGTGATAACGCTGTGAAGGCAGGGCGAGAAGTAATCATCAAAGAAGTCAAGACGAAGAAGTCTAAACGGTCGATTGCAGTGACTCCAGAGGTCGTGCCACTCATTCGTCAGCTTGCTAACGAAGTGAGACAAAACAAAATCGGTCTGGGTGATAAATGGCAGGGTGGGGAACGGATGCTCCTTTTTGGTCAATCGAATGGCCTGCCTACCTACCCGGATACACCCACAACCTGGTTTACCCGATTCTTAAAAAGACATGGGCTTAATGAGAAAAAAGTATCTCTCCATGGTTTACGACATACTTATGCGACCTATCTTCTTTACAAAGGTTATTCTCTGAAAGATATTCAGGAGCTTCTAGGGCACTCAAATATTCGTATTACAGGTGAGTTGTATACGCACTTCCTCAAAGAGATGAATAAACGCGCAGCGGGTGCATTTAGCGATTTAAAGAGGAAGGTTAGATAATTTCGTCAACAATCCGTCAACAGTCTCGATATTTCACTGCTGTACTACTCAATATACAAGCACTGTAATAATCAAAAAACCCTTGATAAATCAAGGGTTTTACTTTTGTGTTATGGTGGAGCATAGCGGGATCGAACCGCTGACCTCTACACTGCCAGTGTAGCGCTCTCCCAGCTGAGCTAATGCCCCGTATCTCGTTATCTTCTTCGGAACATCTCGTTCCTTACCACGAGATTGATTATAGCACATGCCTTCTTCAAAGATCAATAGGATTTTAAAAAAATTTTTCACCCTGGCGAAACGGAAAATGTTCTGCCCGAAACCCGATGAACGACCTTCTGATACGCCTCCTCCCTCGCCGCTATAAATACCTGACCGTCACCTCTCCCCCGCCATCCACCAACCCCCTGCATGTGCCCACCAAGCGTAACGGACCGGCCCGCTTATCCGTATATGTACATAGGAACACCGCTGCCCTGAAATCAACTCGCCATCATCCATTCATAGCGCGGCGGACTGAAGCACGAACATAAGCACACCGCCCGAAAAAACGATGGGCAAGCGGATCGCGAACACCGAGCAACATCAATAAACGCTCAAAACCCCTGACAACCGGAGGAAACCCATGTTACCGACATCAACCATCCCAACCGTACACCCCTGGAAAAAACGCCTGCTCACCTGGTCGGCCGTCTGCCTGGCGGCGGCCGCGCTGTGGTCCGGGTACGTTCTGTGGCGGATCGATCAGACGAGCCGCAACGCCGCTCCGCAAAAAGCGGACGCGGCCATCGTGCTGGGGGCGGCCGTGTGGGGAGACCAGCCCAGTCCGGGGCTGCGGGAGCGGCTGGATTTGGCGCTGCGGTTGTACAAGGAAGGATACGTGCCCACCCTGATCGTCACAGGGGGACTGGGTGACGGAAAAGGCGTGACGGAGGCGCTGGTCATGCGCAGCTACCTGGTGGAGCAGGGCGTGCCGGCAGACCGCATCCTGATGGAGTCCGAGGCGACCAACACGTACGAAAACCTGCTGTTCAGCCGGCAGGTCATGCAGCAAAACGGCCTGCACAGCGCGCTTGTCGTCAGCCACGACTATCACCTCGCCCGGGCGATGGACATGGCGCAAGCGCTGGGCATATCCGCCCATCCCGTCGGGGTGAAGTCCAACGTGCTGTACAGGCCGTATCACTTGGCGCGAGAGGTGCTGGCGTACACCAAATGGCGCCTCTCGTATCTGGGAAGTCAGCTTTCGATGCGCTGATTCTTGCGCATGATCAGATACACGTCCACGTAATGGCGGATCCGCTCCATGATGCGGGCCGCCTTTGTTCGTTCGATCCGGTTGCCGTTGGAGATGGAGAGATGCTCCTCCAGCTCCTCCAGCGAGTAGTTGGAGGTGAACAGCGTCGGCAGGTGGTTGTTGACGCGCTGGTTGAGGATGACGCCCAGCACTTCGTCGCGCACCCAGGGCGTGAGGTTTTCCGCGCCGATGTCGTCCAGGATCAGCACGGGCACTTCCTTCAGCATCTCCAGTTTGCCGGCGTACGACTGGTCGGACAGCGAGTCCTTCATCTCGCGGACAAAATCGGGCACGTACACCATGAGCGAAGCGATGTTGCGCTCCGACAGCTCGCGGGCGATCGCCCCCATGATGTAGCTTTTGCCCACGCCAAACGGCCCGTGCAGGTACAGTCCTTTTACCCGCTCGCCGCTGCCGACCGTCTGGCAAAACCGGATGGCCGCCGCCACGGCCGCCCTATTCGCCTGGTCCAGCTCCAGCCGGTCAAAGCTGGCGGCCATCGTCTCCTCGGAGACGTAGTAGCTGCGCATCAAGCGGCGGCGGCGCAGGTCTTCCTCGTACGCCTGCTGCTTGTCGCAGGGAGAGATGGCGCTGACGATGGCGCCGTTTCTCACGCTGAGCTGGCTGCGGTGGCCCTTGACCAGGTTGGGACACTGCTCCAGCCCGGGACAGTGCTCACACCAGTACTGCTCCTTTACCGCCGTGTAGACGCTGGACAGGGCCCGCAGGTAGTCGTCGCGGGACAGGTCCGGGTGTGCCTGCTGAAACGACTGCAAATAGGCGGAGGAGCGAAACATCTTGTCCAACTGCTGATCCGGCGTCAGCAGGTGGCGCGGCGTCCGCTTGGCCAGTTCCTGCATGAATTGGCTGATCGATTCCATCCCTCATCACACTCCTCTCTGCCGTCTGCGCAGCGATTCCAACATGGTTTTCAACTCGGGATCGTCCTGGATGGACTGTCCTTTGACCGTCTCCTGGGGCTCGCGCTCCTGCGAAAGCTGCCATTCCACCGAAGCGGGCAGCTTGTCCTGCAGGATGGGGCGGCCGCCGCGGCGAACGGCGGTGTCCGTTTCCCGCTTCGGCCGCTTCGCCTTCTCCGCGTGCTGCGCCCGCTGGTCGGCGCGCTCCAGGATCTGCCGGACGGCTTCGTCCACGGTCGTGATCCGCTTCGCCTTCCAACTGTCGCGGATCGTCTCCATGTAGGCTTTGGGCAGTTCCATCTGCATGCTCTGCAGCGTGTGAAGCAGCAGCGCATTGGCCACCTCGACGGTCAGGCCGTCGCCAAACACCAGGTTTTCCGCCCGTTCCAAAAAGACCCGGCTCACCCGGCCGCCAACCACCCGCTCCAGCAGGGAGAGGGGCGAGAGCTGCCGGCAGGCGCGGGCAAACGCTTCGCTGCCCGGTTCCGGCAGGCGGCCCGGCCCCCACTCGTCGTCGCCTGGGGCAGGGGCCGCCGGCGTGCGGTGCAGCTTGTCGTCCGTGTAGCGCTGCACCAGCCGCTTGCGCAGGACGTCCATGTCCAGGCTGCCGTCCGGCTTGTACAGGGTCCAGTCGCGCAACTCCTGCCCCAATCCCCAACTGTCCAGTTGGTAGAAGTGGTGCAGCTTGTACAAAAACTCCACGCTTTCCCCGGAGAAGACCTTGTCCGGGGAGGCGTTGTCCGGCAGGTAGTGGCGCAGGGACGAAGCCCCGAGCGGGTGATGGACCGCCGCTTCAAAACCTGACTGCATCGGAGACGCCGGATAGCGGGTTTCCATCTGCGCGAGAAACTGTTCCCGCTCCGATCCTTTGTGCACTTCCAACTCGGACGGTTTCAACGATTGGAACACTTCGTAAAAATCCTTGGTCACCGTCTCCGCCACCGGGTACTCCTGTTCCAGAGCAGCCCCCAGCGGGTCGGCGTACCGCTGCCGCAACTGCTGATAGCGGACGTTTTCGATTTTGTTCAGCAGCATCACGGACAGCACGTAGTCGGCAAAAAACTCGTTTGGCGTCAGCGGCGGTTTTACCAGGTATTCGTAAAAGTAGTCCCGCTGCCGATTCTCCCGTCTGCGGACGGCCAAAAGGCCCAGTGCCTCCAGCCGCTCCCGCGCCGCCAGCAGGCGGTCCAGCGAGAGATCGGTCATCAGCATCAGGCTGCGGTGCGTGCTTTCCACCGCCGCTCCGTTCGCCTCCTGCACCTCGTGCACCAGCAGTTGGTAGAGGGAAAACGACTCCACACCGATGATCGGCAGGTAGAGCTGGGTGACGAAGCCCATTTCGGCAAAGCTGAGCGGACGCGCCAGCCGCACCAGATATCGATCTTTCGGCAGTAATTCGTTCCACACGAGACGAGGCATTGATCCTTTTCCTTCCTGACTAGTCTGGTTTCCCTATTATATCATGTCCGGCCGGCGATAGATACGACAGTGGCTGGAAGAGCACGCGCCGCCGCCGTACCCGAAACGGCGGGACGCGCGTAGGGGGGTGAAACAGTTCGTCCCCGCTCAACTCGTCCCGCCCAAGAAGTGAGCGCTTTGGCCGAAAACGAAGCCCACCGACCTGCCACCGCGGAGCCCAAAAAGGTCGCCCTTCCGCCGTCCTGCCCTCCGCGAACGAAAGCAGAACGTGCACGCGGCAATCGGGAAAGGGGCTCTCTGAAAACCGAACGAATGGGGTTTGAAGACAGCAGGAAAGACGCTCTTGCTCATCGCAAGGGCGTCTTGGCCCGATTGTATCGAATGTTTCAAAGGAGAAGCATGTTTCCAGACAGAGCGACTGGCGAATCCCTACCAAGCGACGCAGCGATTTGCGGGAAAGGCTTGTCCTCCCCTTCCCCGCTGCCTTACTCCGCCTGACCCGAGCCGCGCGCCTGGGCCAGCAGTTCTTCCAGTTCCTTCATGAACACGTTGATGTCCTTGAACTGGCGGTAGACGGAAGCGAACCGGACATAGGCCACTTCGTCGACGTGGTACAGCCGCTCCATGACTTTTTCCCCGACGTCCTTGCTGGGGATTTCCGACTGACCGCTGCTGCGCAGTTCCTTCTCAATCTCGTTGACGACGTTCTCCAGCACCTCCAGCGGCACCGGCCGCTTTTCACAGGCCCGCACCAGGCCGCGGAGCACCTTTTCCCGACTGAATTCTTCGCGGGTTCCGTCTTTTTTAATGATCAAGAGCGGCGTCTCCTCCACCACCTCAAACGTGGTAAAGCGGCGTTCGCATTTTTCGCATTCGCGTCGGCGGCGAATCGACTTGTTATTGTTAAAGGGGCGGGAATCTAGTACCCTGGTCCCATTGTAATCGCAAAACGGACAGCGCATCGCGGAATCAACTCCAATTATGACGGTACTTTCATTCAGTGTCCCTCAATTTCCCGCCGGAAGTCAAGTCAATCCTTGTACCTATTTCACGTCTAAGCCAAATGGAGTACAATTTGGGTACAGGTTGGAGGGATTCCTATGCGGTTAGTTTCAATAAAACAAGCCCGCCCCGGGATGAAGGTGGGCCGCACGATCTTTACCGAAGACGGGAAAACGTTACTGGGGGTAGGCGTCACCCTTACCGAACGGCTGATTCAGGGGTTGACCCGCTCCGGCATCGACTCGCTCTACATTGAAGACGAGCGTACGGAAGACATCGTCGTGGAGGACGTCATCCGGCCGGAAACCCGCCAGACAGCCGTCGAAGCGATTGTCAAAACAGTCAAGCAGATCACCAACTCGAACAAGCTGGCCCGGAAGGTTTCGCTCAACGAAATGGGGCTTCTCTTTCAGCAGGCCTGTAATTCCATCTTGGACGACATGATGGGCAACCAGCAGCTCTTGCTCCATCTGACCAGCATCTCCACCCATTCGCCCTCGCTCTACCATCACTCGGTCAACGTGGCGGTACTGGCGGCCGCGGTCGGCATGTCGCTCGGCTACAGCCGCAGCCAACTGATGGAGTTGAGCATCGGGGCGATGCTGCACGACATCGGCAAGGTGCAGCTTCCGCCGGAGCTGTTGCAAAAGCAGGAGCGCTGGAACGAGGAAGAGCAGGAGATCGCCAAGCAGCACACGATGCTGGGCTTCAACCTCCTGCGCAAGCAGCACGACATCTCACTGTTGTCCGCCCACGTCTGCCTGCAGCACCACGAGCGGCTGGACGGCAGCGGTTACCCGCAGGGGTTGAAAGGAAAGAACATTCACGAGTACGCGCAGATCGTCGGTATCTGCGACGTCTACGATTCGCTCACGTCTCCCCGCCCCTGGCGAAAGCGGTACATGCCGCAGGACGCGCTGGAATACCTGTTCGGGGCGGGCGGACACCTGTTTGAGCACCATCTGATCAAAGCCTTCAGCAAACACATCGCCGTCTTCCCGATCGGCAGCAGCGTCGTGCTGAACACCGGCGAGGTGGGTGTCGTCTGCCGGGTTGACCCGGACTACTGCCACCGCCCCACCGTCCGTGTCTTGAAGGACGGCCGCGGCAACGACGTGCGCGTGCCGTACGAACTGGATCTGAAGTCGCAGATCAACCTGTTCATCGTCGGCTTTGAAGACGAAGAATTGTTCTCGCTGGAAGGGCTTACGCAAAACAGTGCAAATTGAAACGTCTCCTTCCCATAATAAACCCCACCCGGCTATACCTAACGCTGAGCCGGGCGGGGGCCCCCAACTTTCTTCCATGACTTCTTCGTTTTACAGAAAAGCCTCTATCGAAAACTAACCTGCCCCCGACTTCGGAGGCAGGTCTCTCAACGCTACTCAGCTTCCTTGCCGCTTGGACCCACTCGTACCTCCCTTTCCTTGTTCAAAACAGGACTTATATCCTTCCATCCCTTCGGTTCTATAATCTGAAACTTGGAAGTGTCAGCGCCTTTGTCAATTGACAGACGAAGCACTTCCATCTGATTCATTACGGTTCCCTCATCATCTGTCTCAACCAGTTTTAACAACACTCCCGTTTCCTGATCAACCCATAGCTTGAATGTGTTCGCCCGGTGTTTTTCTGCCAGTGTCCCGGATAGAGTTCCTTCAAGTACGACTGCCGTTCGATCCAGATATTGTTCCGTTCCCACAATTTCGTGCGGGTACCGATAGAGCCAAAAACCATAAGCCTGCGGAAAGATGACATCGTGAGCCCTTTCTGCATGCGATGGGTCTTTTCTGTATTTATATACAGGGATTCCCTCTTCATCTTTATAGTAGCGGGGGCCCTTCTGGATTTTGCTTTCCTTCGTCACCTTTTTTATTTTCTGCTGTTTGACAAATGCTTTTTCCTGTTCGTATAAATGGATCATGGTCTCCCCATTTGATATGTGCTCACTCTGCTTCCCTGTCACGTTGCTTTTCACTTTTACGTAGCTCCCGGGTGTATCGCCTATGGATACGTCAAATTCCACAACCTCATCGACGCCAATTGGCTTTTGAATGATTCGATAAGCTCCTTGAATGGTGGTATAATAATCAATGGCGTTGAGCATTTTATCCCGGATTTCCGCAGCGGTAATATCTTGACGTGCGGAATGTATTTCTGATTTTTGCTGAACCGTGGTTTCATTTGAAGCGGGAGACGGAGCATTTCCTGTATCTCCACTAGAGCCATAGGCGACTGAAGTGAGTAGTAAACATATACCTGTGCAGCCGGCAATCATCATTTTTTTTGACATTATATGCCCTCCTTACTTGTTTTACATTCATTAATAAACCAATCGTGCAGCATCCGCTCCAGTATCCCCGCTTCGATCATAATCATACGCTATGACCATCAACTCAACATCCCCACTAACAGTAACGTCATCCCCAACAAAATTCCACCCTTCATCTGCGGTATATTGATTGACAGCGCCCACATATTCAGACGTGTATGGATCTGTAGTTCCAAGGTAATAATGAGCTTCTCTGTTAGTAAAAGAGGCGCTATTTAAATAAACATACACTTCAGGAGTCCCGGCTGTAGCTTCATCGAAGTACCAGATATAATAATCATCTTCATCTTGTGCCGTACTTAATCTATGATCGTCGTTATAACTACTGCTTTGATTACTTTTGTAAACAAAAGTACTTCCATTGTAATCACTACAACCGGAACCAGAAACAGGATCATTGTCGCAAGTATACGTTTTCGCAGAGGCTCCCGGTGCCAACAATACAGAAAGCATGGCTAAGATTGTAACACCGCCCATAATTTTTTAACCTAACAATTATAGCATTAATACCAAAAATTTCAAATATTTAGGGTGACACACCCATCGTTTGTCAAAATTTTGTCACATATTTGCTTTATTTAGGGCTTGATGAACAGTTTTCAAACTGAGCAAACAATTCTGAAACCAGGAATTTTTCCAGATAAAATCTGATGGTACCAGAAGATGAAAAAATCCCGGAGCCTTCCCTCACCAAAATTGCCTTAATACCCTATTTTCCCTTGTTTGCTCCAACGTTTCTCTTTATCCTACTTGCCGCCAAACGTCCAAAAAAATATTAGGATTAGTAATTGGTTATCAAGCACAGAGGCGTATGGATACAGCCATATCCGTTCCAGGAAAGGAATTTCGAACATTGATTTCCTTGTACATGATTTCGATGAAAACGAGGCAAATCCCATGTGGCCAATGAAGTTTGAATCTGTTCAGCGGGCCCTTGTTTTATTCTTTGACAGGATTGAACGAATCGTCTTGATGCGTGATCTTTGTCCACCATCGACGGTTTACATCTAACCTGCGAATTTTTGTTGGTTAGAGGATATGAGTGGCACGAGGTATCCTAAAACCATGACAAATACCGGCACTTTTCGGACTGAACCATCCAGAGCTACATGATAACCCCCAGTCAATCTGGGCGTATTCACCAAGTTTCGTCTCGTAGCGAAGAACAGCGGGAACCTGTTTCGGAAGACGAAGTCCCCCTATCATCATTCAAGATGATTTACCCCTTGTCTTGCACGTTCGCAAAAAACCCCTGGACTCCGCAAGGGTCCCAGGGGGTTCGCTGTTTACGGGCAGGTTAGTTCGCGGCTACGGCTGCCGCCTCTTTCGTCCGGGTGCGGTTGCGATCCTCGGACACGTGGCGCACCAGATCGACCACGCGGCAGGAGTAGCCCCACTCGTTGTCGTACCAGGCGATCACTTTCACCTGGTTGGTGCCCATCACCATCGTGGAGAGTCCGTCGATGATGGAGGAGTGATCGTTACCGTTGAAGTCGCTGGAGACCAGCGGTTCGTCGCAGAATTCGATGTAGCCCTTCATGCTGCCTTCGCTCGCTTCGCGCAGCACGCGGTTCACCTCTTCCACGGTCACCGGCTTCTTGGTGTTGACGACCAGGTCGACGACGGAGACGTTCGGCGTCGGGACGCGCAGGGCGAAGCCGTTCAGCTTGCCGTTCAGCTCCGGCAGCACCTTGCCCACAGCACGAGCGGCGCCGGTCGTGGTCGGAATGATCGATTCGCCGGCAGCGCGTGCGCGGCGCAGGTCCTTGTGCGGGTTGTCGATGTTCACCTGATCGTTGGTGATGGAGTGAACCGTCGTCATCAGGCCCTGCTCGATGCCGAACGCGTCGTGCAGAACCTTGGCCACCGGCGCCAGGCAGTTGGTGGTGCAGGAGGCGTTGGAGATGATGTGATGCTTCTCGTGGTCGTAAATCTCCTCGTTTACGCCCATGACAATAGTCACGTCTTCTTCCTTGGCCGGCGCGGTGATGACCACCTTTTTCGCGCCGCTTTTCAGGTGCTTGCCGGCGCCTTCGCGGTCCTTGAACTTGCCGGTGGCCTCCACGACGATCTCCACGCCCAGTTCGCCCCACGGCAGATTGAGCGGGTCGCGGTCGGACAGCACGACAGTCGGCCTGCCGTTTACGATGATCTGGTTGTCCTGCACGTCCACTTTATGGGGAAAACGCCCGTGAATGGTATCGTATTTCAACAGATGAGCGAGTGTTTCAGGGGGATAGCTGGCATTGATGGCAACGATCTCGATGTTGGGGTCCTGAACAGCGCGGCGAAAAACCATACGTCCGATGCGTCCGAAACCATTAATACCGATTTTGATTGTCATAATTAGAAACCCCTTCCTACATTGAGTTACACTAATCCTTACTTTTATTATAATAAGTATGACACAATTATCAATGTGTTTTACTGAAAAAATAAATATTTGGACGATTTGCCATCCTGTTTTCCGTTCGGTCGGAAGGGGCGGGGTGATCAGGCAAAGGACAGGACAAGCGGGAAGGGCATGAGACTGCGACCAGGCGATCGAGGTGGCAGGGAGCGAACGCGTAAAGCATGAAAAGCCCCCCATCTGTTCGGGAAGGAGGCCCGTCGAAGAATCAGGGACAATTGTGGACGAATGCCTGAGAGCTACCAATCAGCCCAGGGCACAAAAGGGAAATACGAACACCGTGGGTAATGGGGGCGGGCTGCAAAGAAAGGAAACCGCACGCCGTCACCCACGTTTTTTTATTGAACGAAAGTCGGTATGGGACAGGTCAACGGGTGAGCCATTCGAAGACGCGACCGTATTCCATACACAACCCGTGTAATAGCAGCACTTCGATCCCTGCCGTACGACGACATATGCAGCAAGTGCAGCGGGAAAACAGCGTCTGTGGAGTAAGATGCTGACATTAGAGGTTGATTGGCTGCAAGTGACGACTATCCATGGTAAAATTTGTATGATACAGGCGGTTACTTGTGTTTCTTTTCCTTTGAAAAAATGGCTGCATGATCGTATGGCGGCAACGTCATTGTCGCTACCAGCAGTCGTTACCAGTCCAACAGAAGCTGCCCGAACCAAGGTATCACAGTGGATTGACTCGTTGTACGACTTTGAAAAAAATGGATTTCCCGCGGGAGGGTACGTCATGAAACCATATACATTGGCCATATTGGGTGTAGGAATCGTCGCGGGGATTTCTCTGGCTACATGGGCTGGTGCAGTCAATCAGGGGGATAAGGAAGCGCTGAACGCATTCAAGCAGATGGAGGAAGCTCGAGGCCGCCATAACAAATCGCTGCGCAATGAAAGTGCCAATTACCGCCTGTCCGACTTTTCCATTCAGGGTGCCGAATTGCCGGATGTGGAGGAAATCCTCTCCTACGAAGGTTCAACCATGACAGACCTGCTGCTGCCTTCGGATGAGAAGCTCTCATTTATCCTGGATGGCAATCAGGTGAAAGGGTTTACGCTCGCAACGGATACGAGGCCAATCATGGCCGGTGAATCAGGGTCTGAATTGTTTGAACTGCACGAGAAAATAAAGGCGGAGCTGGGCGAAGACGTTAACCTCACGTACGTTTTTTACGCGGGCGGGTTTATTTTTGTCGCTGTTGACCAAAAAGGACAAGAAAGTGTGTGGCTGGATAGACGGGCGGTAACGATTTTGAATGTGTCTCCCTCCACGCCGTACGCTCCAGAAGAGATACTGGAACACATACAGAAAGGGGCGAAAGCGGCTGTTACGTCAAAGTCAAAATCAAAGCCAGAGGAACTATAAAAGCCGCTTTCCCCCAGGGGAGAAAGCGGCATTACTGCAGTTCTTCGGAATAGATGTTGCGGTATCGGTCGTGGTAGTAGAGCACCCGCTGGACGTACAGGCGGGTCTCGCCGAACGGGATGTCCTCGAGGGTGTCTCGCTCTCCGTTCCACTGCTCGCGCGTCAGCCATCCGTTCACCTTGCCGGGGCCGGCGTTGTAGGCGGCAATGGTTTTGACCACGTCGCCCTGAAACCTCTGCTGCAAGAACGACAGGTACCAGGTCCCGATGTTGATGTTCATCTCCGGATCGTACAGGTAGTCCTTTTGCTTCGGCTGAAAGCCCGCCTGCTCCACAATCCATTCTGCCGTGTCGGGCATGATCTGCATCAGCCCGATCGCTCCCTTTTTCGAGACGTTGTCCGGTTTGAAGCCGCTCTCCGAACGGATGATGGCCAAAATCAGGTAGGGGTCTACCTGATAGCGGCGGGACGCCTCCAAGATCTCGCTCTGATACTTGATCGGATACATCCACTTCCAGACCAAGGGGGAGTTGATCAGCAAAAAGACGCCCATCAGCACGATCAGGACGACTGTCGCTCGCCTGCCTCGCTTCATCCCGACAGCTCCGCTTTCAATTCTGCCAGCAGGCGCTCCACCTGCCGTTCCGTCTCTTCACGCGTCCCGGTGTTGTCAATCAGAAAATCGGCGAGCTGTTTTTTCTGCTCAATCGGCCACTGCGCCCTAAGCCGCTTGTGCGCCTGTTCCTCATCCAGCTCGTCCCGCTCTAACATCCGCGCCAACTGGACGGAGGCCGGCGCGTACACCACGACGATTTTATCCACCATATGCTGCAGCTTGCTCTCAAACAACAAGGGAATATCCATAAACACGATGGCGGCCCCGTTCCGCTCCGCGGTTTCCGCCTCTTCCCGCATCACCCGGCGGACTTCCGGGTGGACGATGGCGTTCAGCTTCTGCCGCTCCGCCTCGTCGGAAAAGACGATTTCCCCCAGCTTCTTGCGGTTGATCTGGCCGTCGGCAAGCAGGATGTCCCTGCCGAAGTGACGAACGATCGCCTCGTAGGCAGGTTTGCCCGGCTCCACAACCTCGCGGGCGATCTGGTCGGCGTCAATGACAGGAATGCCGCGCTCCCGCAGCATGGCCGTCACCGTACTTTTTCCCGTGGCGATGCCTCCTGTCAATCCTAGAATCATGCCCGATTTCCTCCTCGTTTGATGGGCTTGCCAACTTTTTGACAGGCGGGACAGATGTGCGTCCCCCTGCCGCCGACCACGAACCGGACGATCTCGGTTCCGCAGCGGGTACACGGCTCCCCTTTGCGTCCGTATACCAACAGCGACTGCTGAAACATGCCCATCTCGCCCTGGCCGTTGACGTACGACTTGATCGAACTGCCGCCTTGTGCCACCGCCTCCGTCAGCGTGGCAACGATGCTTTCGTGCAGCTTGGCCACCTGTTTGGCGGTCAGGCTGCCTGCCGGCTGTTCCGGGTGAATGCCTGCCCGAAAGAGGGATTCGTCCACATAAATATTCCCCAACCCGACAATACATTCCTGATTCAACAGAAGCGGCTTGATCTTGGTCGTCCGCCCTTTGAGCAGACGGCGCAGCACGTCCGGGGTAAAGCTGTCCTCCAGCGGTTCGACGCCCAGTTTGGCCAGCGGCCCCTCGCTCGTTTCCAACCCGATCGGGAACAGGTCCATCGTCCCGAACTGGCGAACGTCCCGATAGCGCAGTTCGGTGCCGTCGGCAAAGTGGAAAATGACGTGCGTGTGCTTCTCCACCGGGTCCGCGGCCTGGTACAGGCCGTATCGTCCCTCCATGCGCAGATGGGAGACGAGCACGTCCTTGTCCAGAATGAACTGGATAAACTTGGCCCGCCGCTTGATCTCACGAATGGTCTGGCCGGCCAGCTGCGCCTTGAACGCTTCCACGTCGTCCGGCCGGCGCACAATCCGCGGCAGCGTCACGCTGACGCGTTCGATCGTCTTGCCCAGCACGAGGGTGCGCAGGGTGCGGACGATCGTTTCCACCTCAGGCAGTTCCGGCATGGGTCTCCTCCTCTCGTTTGTCTCTCGATGCTGTGGGGATCGTCCCGGTTACTTCGCGTCGTACCAGGTGCGTCCGTAATGCACGTCCACTTTCAGCGGCACGTCAAGCTTGAGCGCGTTTTCCATCACATCCGGCACCAGCTTCTGCATGACGGCCAGTTCCGCTTCCGGCACTTCGAAGACCAGTTCGTCGTGCACCTGCAGGAGCATCCGGCTCTCGAGCCCTTTTTCCCTGATGCTCTCCTGCATCCGGATCATCGCCAGCTTGATGATGTCGGCGGCCGTTCCCTGGATCGGGGTGTTCATCGCCGTGCGCTCCGCAAACGAGCGCAGGTTGAAGTTGCTGCTCTTGATGTCCGGCAGGTAGCGGCGTCGGTGCAGGAGCGTGGTGACGTAGCCGTCCTGCTTGGCCTGCTTGACGATCTCTTCCATGTACCGCTTCACGCCGGAAAAGACGGCGAAGTAGCGTTCGATGAAGTCGGCCGCCTCCTTGCGGGTGATGTTCAGGTTTTGCGACAAGCCGTAGTCGCTGATCCCGTAGACGATGCCGAAGTTGACCGCCTTGGCCTGGCGGCGCATCAGCGGAGTGACCTCCGCCTCGCTCACTCCAAACACGTCCATCGCCGTTCGCGTGTGGATGTCCATCCCCTTGCGGAAGGCGTCAATCAGGTTTTCGTCCCCGGAGATGTGGGCCAGGACGCGCAGTTCGATCTGCGAATAGTCGGCGGCCAGCATGTACCAGCCCTCTTCGGAAGGAATGAACGCCTCGCGGATTTTCCGGCCTTCCTCCAGGCGGATTGGGATGTTTTGCAGGTTGGGCTCGGTGCTGGACAGGCGGCCGGTCGCCGTGGTGGCCTGATTGAACCGCGTGTGAATCTTGCCCGTCTTGGCGTGAATCTCCTTGGTCAGCCCCTCGATGTACGTGGAGCGCAGCTTGCCCAACTGGCGGAAGTGCAGGATCTCCCCGATGATCGGATGGTACGGCGCCAGCTTTTCCAGCACGTCGGCGCTGGTGGACGGGCCGGTCTTCGTCTTCTTCAGCACGGGCAGATCCAGTTTGTCGTACAGGATCTCCCCCAACTGTTTCGGCGAATTGATGTTGAACGGCGTGCCGGCCAGCTCGTAAATCTTCGCCGTCAGCTTCTCCAACTGGCTGTCCAGCTCTTCGCCCATCTCCAGCAGCCGCTCGCGGTTGATTTTGACGCCCTGCTTTTCCATTGCGGCCAGGACCAGACTGAGCGGCGCTTCCAGGTCGGTGAGCAGCTCGTCCAGCTTGTGCCGGGCCAGCTCGTCCCGAAGTTTCGGCACGCTCTGCCAGATCGCAGCCGCTTTGCGGGCCACGTGTTCGCTGAGGACGTCTGTCTCCGGCACCAGCCGCTTGGCTCCTTTGCCGTACACCTCATCGTCCGGCAGCACGCCCACCTCGGCGTACTGGGCGGCGACGCCGTCCAGTGTCGGATTGCTCTCCGTCGCGTTCAGCAGGTAGGAGGCCAGGTAGACGTCAAAGCCGATGCCGGCTGTCTCCAGACCGTGCCAGGCCAGTCCTACCGTATCCCGTTTGCCGTCAAACACCCATTTTTCCCGGGTATCGTCCGCCAGCCAGTCGCGGAACGCCTGCCACTCCACGGCCGCGTCGTAGGGCACGTAGAGCGAGACGCCTTCTGCGGCCAGCCCGAAGCCGAGGATCGGCGCGTGGTGGTAGTTGTCGCCGTCCATCTCCACGTACAGCGCCATGGGAGACGTCAGCTTTTCGGTGTAGCGGTCCGTCCTGCCGCTCTCCACCACCTCGAAGGAAAACGGCGCGCGCTCTTGTCCCGACGCGCCCGCTTCCTCCGGTGCGGCAGCCTTCACCTTGGGCAGGAGCGATTTGAATTCCATTTTTTTGAAAAACTCGGTGACAGCCGCCGCGTCGTAGCCGGGATACACCGTCTGTTCCACGTCCAGATCGACGGGGGCGTCCCGCATGATGGTCGCCAGCACCTTGCTCATCCTGGCCTGCTCCACGTTTTCACGCAGGTTTTCCTGCAGCTTTTTGCCGGAGATCCGGTCGATGTTCTCCAGCACCGCTTCCACCGATCCGTATTCGTGCAGGAGCTTCAGCGCGGTCTTTTCCCCCACGCCGGGCACGCCCGGGATGTTGTCCGAGGCGTCGCCCATCAGCCCTTTCAGGTCGATGATCTGGAGCGGCTTCAACCCGTACTTGTCCGCGATCTCCTTGGGCGAATACAGATCCATCTCGCTTACGCCCTTGCGCGTCAACGCCACGGACACGTTGTCGGAGACCAACTGGAGCATGTCCTTGTCCCCGGTGATCACCGTCGTCTTCCAGCCCGATTCGTCCGCCCGCCGGGTGAGCGTCCCGATGATGTCATCCGCTTCGTATCCTTCCAGTTCAAAGCGCTGGATGGAAAACGCGTCCAGCAGCTCGCGAATCAGCGGAAACTGCTCCGACAGCTCCGGCGGCGTCTTGGCCCTGCCGCCCTTGTATTCGGCAAACTCGCTGTGGCGAAACACGACTTTGCCCGCGTCAAACGCGACCAGCATGTGCGTCGGCTTCATCTCTTCCAGAACCTTGAGCAGCATGGTGGTGAAGCCCAGCACCGCGTTGGTGTGCAGTCCCGCCGACGTGGACAGCAGCGGGAGCGCGTAAAACGCCCGGTTGGCGATGCTGTTCCCGTCAATCAACACAAAGTGGCTCAACTCGTACGACTCCTCTCGTTCCATCACTATTCCTTCAGTTTACCACAGGGCCACAACCCTGGCAAAACAAGTCTCTCTGCGGCGGATCCGGCGGGTAAGCATTCCTCTGCTTGAACAAACTAGGAAAAACAAACGGAAAGAAGGCGATCACATGCGCAAACGAACATGGGGGGCAGCCCTGCTCGCCGCCTGTCTGTTCTCCTTCACGGCGGGGGCGCACGCCCTCGCTCCCGGTGCTTCCCCGGCGAAAGCGGCCGGAAAGAAGGTGGCGGTTGTCATCGACGACTTTGGAAACAACATGGCGGGTACGGACGACATTCTCAACCTGCCCGTTCCCCTGACGGTCGCGGTGATGCCGTTTTTGCCCAGCACCAAACGGGACGCGGAGCAGGCCCATCAGAAGGGACACGACGTGTTTGTCCACCTGCCGATGGAGCCGGTAAAGGGAAAGCGTTCCTGGCTGGGGCCCGGGGCCATCACCACTGACCTGAGCGACGAGGAGATCCGCGACCGCGTCCGTAAGGCGATCGACGATGTTCCGCACGCGATCGGCTTGAACAACCACATGGGCTCCAAGGCGACCGCAGACGAGCGCGTGATGCGGGCCGTGCTGGGCGTGTGCAAGGAACGGGGGCTGATCTACCTGGACAGCAGGACGACGCCCCGCAGCACCGCGTCCAGAATTGCCCGGGAGCTGGGTGTGCCGTTTCTGGAAAACGAACTGTTTCTGGACGACGTCTACACCGTCTCGCACATTACCCGCCAAATGGAAACGCTGTGCAGGCGAATGAAAGACCACCCCGTCTGCATTGCCATCGGCCACGTGGGGCCGCCCGGCAAGAAAACGGCCTCCGTTCTGCGCCAGTACATCCCGCGCATTCAGAAGGAGGCGACGCTTGTCACCGTCTCAACGCTTTTGAACAGCTTCACGCCCTAGCCGTTTGAACCGGCTGTTCTCGTCGGTTCCGGCTGAAGGCGTCCGCTCATCGCCCCGCATCTCGCCGGTGAGCGTCCGGTCTTCATCGCTCACGGCGTTTGTGATCGCCTGGGCGATTTTTTTGGGAACGGCAGGGCGGGCGGCAGGTCCCGCCCCCTTTGTCCGTGCGGCTGCCAATGTGTGGCGATTGTGAATTTTTCGATGGACCTGTAAAATAGAGAGCATGCGATTTCCCTATTGCAAGAAGGTGTAGGCATGAACAATCCCAACGAAAAGCCCTGGGTACCGCCTTATCTCGCCCTGTTTCTCGGCGTGGCGGCCGTCTCCACTTCGGCCATCTTCGTCAAGCTGTCCAGCGCGCCGGCGCCGATTATCGCCACGTACCGGCTGGTTTTTTCCGTGCTGCTGACGCTGCCGCTGCTGTTCTGGAACCGCGGGGCCATCGGCGAAATGATGCGGATGCCGGGCAGGCAGTGGCTGCTCTGTCTCCTGTCGGGAGCCTTTTTGGCCAGCCACTTCCTGCTCTGGTTCGAATCGCTCAACTTCACGTCCGTCGCCAGCTCCACCGTGCTGGTCACGCTGCAGCCGCTGTTTGCCTTTGTCGGCGGGTATTTCTTCTTTGGCGAGCGGATCCGCCCGCTGGCGCTGACGGGAGGCCTGCTGGCCATCGCCGGCAGCTTCGTCATCGGCTGGGGGGACTTTCGCGTCGGCGGCATGGCGCTGTGGGGAGACATTCTGGCGCTGATGGGCGCCGCCACCGTCACCGGCTACTGGCTGGTCGGCCAGTACGTGCGGCAGCACCTTTCCTCGTTTTCCTACACGCTCGTCGTCTACACGATCACCAGCGTGCTGCTGGTGGCGTACGATCTGGCGCTGGGGTACCCGCTGGCCGGTTACCGGACCGAGGACTGGGGCTGGTTTTTCTGCCTCGCCCTGTTTCCGACGCTGCTCGGCCACTCGATTTTCAACTGGGTGATCAAATGGCTGAACACCACGACGATCTCCATGGGGATTCTGGGGGAACCGGTCGGAACGGCGATTCTGGCGTACATCATCCTGGGCGAAGTGATTACGCTTCCGCAATGGGTCGGCGGCCTGATCATTCTCGCCGGCATCTACCTGTTTATCCGCTGCAATACAGCCAAAGGAGTGGAGTCTCGTGAAGCAACCGCCGTACCGCCGGAAAAGCTTGCGTGAGTTCGTGAGCGGTCTCAGTATCTGGGCCAAGATCGGCTGGACCGTCCTGCTCGGCTACATCGTCGGCCGGATCATCTACTGGCTCAGCAAACTGTTCTGAAATCCGTCATCAAGCAAAACAGCAGCCGCTTAGGCTGCTGTTTTTTGCTGCTCTTGTGCCGCCCCTTTCTTGGCCGGCTTTTTGTGCATGAAGAAAATGAAGGGGATGGACAAAAAGATCGGGATGGCCGAAACGAGCATGGCATCGGCAATGCCCCGAACGACCGCCTCTTTGGCGATCATCCCGGCCAGAACGGATCCGGCTCCTCCCTGGGCGGTCGCGGCGTCCACGCCCGCCTGCGCAAACAGTCCGGCGAGACCCTGGAGCGCCTCGATCGCCGTGGTGGACGTCACGGACACGCTGTCCGAAATCGCCGCGGTGTGAAAGGATTGGCGCGAGCTCATGATCGTCGTCAGGATGGCGATCCCAAACGAACTCATCACCTGCCGGATCACGTTGGAGAGGGAAGATGCCCTCCCGACGCTGGCGCGGGGGATGACGTTCATCCCCGCCGTCGCCAGCGTCTGCATGCACAGCCCGATGCCGAGCCCGCGAATCGTCAGCACCGTATTCAACCAACTGTGCGGCGTATCCGCGGTCAGGTTGTGCAGTTCGTAAGTGGTCACCCCCATGACCAGCATGCCCACCAATCCGACGGGACCGATCCCGTACTTGTCAAACAGCTTGCCGCTGATCGGCATCATCAGCGCCATGGCGATCGACTGCGGCATCAGGAGAAGCCCGGAGTCCATCGCCGACATGCCCTGAATGTTTTGCAGGAAGATCGGCATCATGAAAATCCCGCCCATCATCCCCATCATGACAAAGCTGGAGCTGATGACGCTGAGGGTAAACACGGGAATTTTAAACAGGCTGAAGTCAAGCAGAGGCTGTTCCTTGCCCGTCTCCACCCAAACGAACAGCGCCAGGCTGATCAATGAGACAAACAGCAGGCTGACGATGTAAAACGAGTCCCACCCTTCCGTCTGGCCCTTGCTGAGCGCGAGCAGCAGCGTCCCGAAGCCGATGACGGAAAGAATCGCTCCCGGATAGTCAAACTTCAACTCCGGCTTTTTCGGCGTTTCCTTCAACAGGGCGCTGCTCATCACCACGGCAAACACGCCAATGGGAACGCCCAGCAGGAAAAGGAACTGCCAGTTCAGGTATTCGACAATGTACCCGCCCAGCGTCGGCCCGACCGCCGGCGCCACCATCGCGGCGATGCCGAACAGCCCCAGAGCCAGCCCCATCTTTTCCCGCGGGACAATCATGTAGATCATCGACATCCCGATCGGCATGATCATCCCGCCGCTCAGCCCCTGGACGACGCGGAAGGCGATCAGGCTGCTGTCGTTCCAAGCCAGCGCGCAGAGGACGGACGAAGCCGTAAATGCGGAGAGCGAGAGCAAAAAGATCCGCTTGTACCCGTACTTTTCGCCCAGTAGGCCGCTCATCGGGATCATCACGGCGTTCGCCAGCATGTAACCGGTCAACACCCACTGGATCGTGTCCGTCGTGGAGCCGAACACGTTTACCAGGGTAGGCAGGGCGACGTTGATCAAACTGTTGTTCAAGATGGCGACGAAGGTACCCATGAGGATGGCCAGAAGCGAAATCCACATCTCGCCTCCGCTGTTCTCATGGCGCTGTGCCGCTGCTTCCGCCATGGTTCTCCCTCCCGTCAGTTGACGATCACTTTGCTGCCCTCGGCCAACCCGTCACCAGGGTTCAGCACGAGCTGGTCGCCAGCGGCTACCCCTTTGGTCACAGCAATCCAATCGCCCTTGGTTTCGCCGACGGTCACCTCTACCTGGTGCACGATGTCGTGATCCACTTTGTACACGAAGTGCTTGTTGTCCTTGGTCACCACGGCCGAGGCGGGGACTTTCAATTCGTTTTTGGACACCTGGTTCGGCAGGTACACCTCCGCCAGCATCCCGGCCCGCAGCGCGCCGTCCTTGTTGTCCACGCGCACCTTGATCGGGAAGGAACTGCTGTTGGGGTCGGAGATCGGGCTGACGAACTCCACCGTTCCCTTGAGCGTCTTTCCGTCCAGGCTGTCCACTTTCACGTCGACGGCCGCGCCGACTTTCACCTGGTTGATCTGCTCCTGGGGCACGCTCGCCTCCACTTTGACCTGATTCATTTGGACCAGCACCAGGAGCGGGACGCCCGGCTGGGCCATCTCGCCGGGGTCGATGCTGCGGCGAGCCACGATGCCGGAGATCGGCGCGAGAATCTTCGTGTTTTCATAGGTGCTTCTGGCCAGGTCCAAACCGGCCTGCAGGCGTTTCACTTCCGCCTGCAGCGCGGCCACGGAATTGGCTGTCGGCCCCGCCTTGGCCAGGTCGTATTGGGCCTGGGCCTGATCGAATCCCGTCCGCGCTTTTTCCAGTTCCAGCGACACCTTTTCCAGATCGGCCTGGGAGATCGCGCCGGAATCATACAGCGCCTTCATCCGATTGTAGCTGCTCTCGGCCACCTGCAGCGCGGCTTTTGCCTGCTCCACGCCGCTCGCCAGACGCTGCAGCTCCTGGCTGCGCACGCCGGCCTGGGTGTCGCGCAGACGCGCCTGGGCGCTGTCGATGGCGGCTTCCGCCTGTCTGATCTGCTCCAGGTAATCGGTCGCTTCCAGCGAGACGAGCACGTCGCCCTTCTTCACGACCGAGCCTTCCTTCACGTGGACCTGCTCCACTTTCCCCGGCAGTTTGGAGACCACCTGGATTTCTTCCGCCGGTGCGATTTTCCCGTTTGCGATCAAACCGGTCTGGGTCGATTCCAGCTTCCACACTTTCACGACCGGCTGGTTCTCTTCCGGTCCGGCGGTCGTTTCGCTGCAGCCTGCGGCGAACAGGGAGAGAGCCGCCACGACGGTTCCCAATCGTTTCCATTTCGTTGTCTTGTTCATCGCTTACATCCCCTTCACGTGCACTTTGATTTCCGCGTTCAGACCAGGGGTCAGATGGATTCCGGCGGTGCTGTCAATCGCCACCTTGATCGGAATCCGCTGAGTCACTTTGGTAAAGTTGCCGCTGGTGTTGACGGCCGGCAGCAGCGCAAAGGTGGAGTTGGTGGCCTGGCCGATCTCGATCAGGTGACCGGTCAGCAGTTTGCCCGGGTAGGCGTCAAGCGCGATGTCCACCTTCTGCCCCAGCTTGAGGCGGCCAAGCTCCGTCTCTTCCACGTTGGCGGAAATGTAGAGGTTTTTCTCGTCCACCACCATGGCCACCGCCTGGCCGGGAGAGACAACCTCTCCTTCCTTGGCCAGCGTCTTGATCACCGTGCCGGTGATGGGCGCGCGCAGCACCGCGTTTTCCAGCAGGCTGGTCGTCAGATTGGTCGTATCCTGCTGTCCGACGATCTGATCCGCCACGACGACATCGCCCTCGTGAATCTTCAGCATCGTCAGCTTGCCGGCAATCCGCGGCATGACGCGGTAAATGTCACCGGCGACGCGGGCGTCCTCCGTGGTGACGTAGTGGCTCCCCTGATACCAGTAGTAGTACCCGATGCCGCCCCCTCCCGCCACCATCAGGAGCAGGATGATGTACAAGACAAGTTTTCGCTTCATGGTTTCTCCTCAACTTTCTCTTTCTAGTTTTTCGATCAGCGTTTCCAGCGCGTTGACGATTTGATCCATCTCCGCGTCGGAAATGTCTGCGAACAACTTGTTGTAAAACTCTTCGGAAAAGATCGGGACCTGCTCGACCTTTTCCTTCACCTTGCCCGTGCCGCGAATCCAGACCACCCGCCGGTCCTTTTCGTCGCGGACGCGTTCGACCAGTTGCTCCCGCTCCAGCCGGTCGATGATGCCCGAGACCGTGCTGTAGGACAGGTCGACGGCCTTGCTGATCTGGCCGATCGTCTTGGGTTCGCATTTGATTTGCCTGAGTACCATCAATTGCGGCACAGTCAATCCGAATTTCCCCAATTCTCTGGTCGCCATGGTGGTAATCGTTTTGTTCAGCCGCTTTAACAGATCCCTCACCAAGATCGGCTTGCTCATCATGCGCCTCCTTTCCTCCGCAATTATTTCGTACCCGAAATTTTTTAACACGAAATTTATATTACGCCTTTTTCATATCCCTGGCAATATGTTTTTCGTTCGCCCAGCACATGCACGGAGCCCCCGGACGGAGCCGCCCAAACAAAAACAGCACCTCGCAACGGGTGCTGTCTAGTCCGGCAGCCGCGGATCGGCCGGCGTTTCTTCCGGCACGTGGTTGCGCACGCTGGGCACATGCCGGGGTTCGTGTTCGATTTCCGGGAACGAATGAATCGTGACTGACATCTGTCCGTTTCCGGAGAAGGCGCGGATCAGGATGGGATACGCGTACTTGTTCTGAAACACGAAATCAGGTCCGTTCCAGCTCACCGTGGCGTCCCGTCCGGGCGGGACGTACGCGACGTGGCGGCTGTGCGAATACCGCTGCAAAATATGCATGCCGGCGCGGTCGACGGCGTTGTACAGGGTGGACGACACCTGGCAGATGCCACCGCCGATCCCCTCTGACAGTTCTCCCCTGACGATGATCGGCGCTTCCAGATAGCCCTTTTGCCGGGTGCGCTGGCCGACCACCTTGTTGAACGAAAAGATCTCGCCGGGCAGGACGACGTAATTGTTGATAGCCTTGGCAGCCAGCATGATGTTATGAGAGCGGTTTTTGTTTCGGGGATTGTAATAGGTGGCGTAGCCGCCGATGAACTTCTGCCGCACCTGGTTCAGCAATTCGCGGTCTACCTTGGGCATCACCTCGCGGATGGCGGGCGTAATGCTTTCGGAACCGCTTGCGTAAAAGTAGTCGTAGACCTGTTCGGTAAACGCTTTTTCATGCAGCGCCCGCCCCCGCTTCTCGGGAACGATCCTGCCCGCTCCGTCGATCGTGGCGTTCACCGGTGCCTGGTACACATGTTCTGCCACGCTTTTGATGACCTGCTCCAGCTTTGCTTCGTCCACCAGGGGAACGCCGGAGAACGGCAGGGTGTAATCGGCGCGGTCGAGTATGGCAATCGTCTCTTCTCCCCATTCGATCCGCAAAAAATCGGTCGCGTCCAGGGGATTGGCCAGAAGCAGCAAGGCCAACACAACAGGAAAACCCATCCGGACTGCTCACCTCCTCCGAATAGTATGAGCAGCCGAACGGGTTTCATGCGCATGGGCGGCAGCCGAACGTCAGGCCAGCCGGGCGGTCAGCTCGCGGATAATGGCCTGGTGAATGGCGTCCACTTTTTCACGGTCGGCCGCCTGTCCGTAGATGTCGGCCAGGCGATGGCGGCACGCCTGCGCTTCGGCCAGGCTGGCCGTTCCCTTTTTCATCACGGCGGCGTAGCGCTCCCTGATCTCCGCCAGCCGGTCGGCAAACGCCTCGTCGGTGCCCGGCTCAATGGCCCGGGCGTACATGTCGATCACTTCGTCACTGCTCCGATCGGGGAAGTACTCGTGCGGCGCCGTGCTGTCAAAGATGGCGAGGCTTTTTTCGGGCAGGATCACCATATCCAGGCTGTGCGGGTCCAGTCCGCAGTGGTACACGTCCGCGTCGAAGCCGCGCCGCTTCGCTTCCGCCACCAGTTTTTTCAGCATCGTCGACTTGCCGGAACCGGGACGCCCTTTGATGAAATAGCGTTTGCCGATGCCGGCGGTCAGATTGGGAATGTGGTCGACCGGTCCGGCCGGTGTGGCCGCGCCCAGATACATGTGCCGGATGCGGGCGTTCTTTGGCAGGGTTTCCTCTCCGAAGAACAGCGCCGTCACTTCTTCCGCCACGCGGTTGGCTTCTTCCCGATTCAGGCGGGCGATGTAGATTTCCTCCCACTCGTCGTGGATGCCCAGCGCCTGGGCGAACGCCTCGTACGCTTCCTGCGTCTTCTGGTACAGCGCTTCGTACCAGGTCGCAATCAGATTCCTGCGGGGAGACAGGCGGTCCGCGTCAATCGCGGCCTGCAGGTCGACATACGTCTCAATCAGACCCGGTGCTCTCGGCTGCAGCGAACGCGGATAGCTCCCGTCCACCACGGCGGCCCGCAGTTCGGGGAAGATCACCCCGTCAAACGCGCCGCTGACAAAGGGGGAGTGAATCCACTCCACGCTGCCGGCGCGGGGGGCCAGCTCGTCTCCGATCCGCTGAATCAGCGTCGAAGCCAGCCCCTCCACTCCTCCGGTCAGGACGAACAGGCGGTCCACCTCCGCCAAAACGGAATCAAAAAAACAGCGGTATCCTCTGGCCGTATTGCCGCCCGCGTAAATGTGGCGCACCGTTGCATTCATTGGCAACCCCTCCTGGATGTTGTGTGTCAATCCGGATCGGTTTTATCCTATGCGTTCATGAAGCGATAGGCTTCTGCCCACGGCAAGAAAATGTGCTGCCGCCTTGGCCCCCGCTGCATGGCCCACCCGTCGTGAAAGCCGGCGCCGCCCGCCGGGGCCGATCAGCTTCCCGATCAGCCGCCGTAAAAAAACCGGACAGCCCCGCGGACTGCCCGGTTTGTTGGGCGCGTTACTTGTTCAGATCGGTCATTTTGCCGGTGTTGAGGTAAATGATCCACTCGCAGATGTTGGTGACGTGGTCGGCGATCCGCTCCAGGTACTGCGCCACCAGGAGCAGGTGGGTGCCCTGGTTGATGGACTGCTTGTTGCTGCTCATTACGTCGATCAGGTCGCGGAAAATCGTGGAGAACAGCTTGTCGACGGCGTCGTCGCGCAGGGCGATCTCTTCGGCCGCTTCCTTGTCGCGGGCGATGTAGGCGTTCAGGCAGTCCCGCACCATCGCCTTGACATGGTCCGCCATCAGCGGAATGTCGATCAGCGGCTTGACGTACGGTTCCGCCATCAGCCGGCGCGTCGTCTTGGCGATGGCAACGGCGTGGTCGCCCATCCGCTCCAGATCCGTCACCAGCTTCAGCATCGTGCCCAAACGGCGCAGATCGCTTCCCACCGGCTGCTGCAGCGCGATCAGGCGGAAGCAGCCGCTTTCGATGTCGTGCTCCAGTTCGTTAATCATCGTATCGTGCTCAATGACCTGTTGGGCCAATTCCACGTCCCGTTCGACCAGACTTTTGATGGCCTTGTGGATGGCTTCCTCCACCAGCGTGCCCATGGACATCAGGCTGCGGTGCAGGACATCCAGTTGTTCTTCGAATGCGTGCCGCGTCATACCCTTTTCCCCTCCATTTGTCTGTACCCCCAATGCTACAGGGGGATTGTATACGGGGAGTGAAGAGAATGTTAGCGTTGTGTAAAGGTTGTGAACATCCCGGCGAGCGGCATGGCGGCCAAACAGGGGAGGGCATGCGGCCAGAACAAAAAAGCGAGAGCCCTTCAACTCTCGCTTCACGACGTGACGTGTTCCCCTGACGGCAGCGTCACCGTAAACGTGGTTCCCTCTCCCTCCACGCTTTCCACGCCGATCTGGCCGTGCAGATTTTCCACCAGGTGCTTGACGATGGCAAGCCCCAGGCCGGTGCCGCCGGAATCGCGGCTGCGCGCCTTGTCCACGCGGTAAAACCGTTCAAAGATGCGCGGGATGTCCTGCTCCGGGATGCCGATGCCGGTGTCCTCCACCTGAATCTGCACCTGCGCCCCATCCTGTTTCACCCGCAGCGCGATGGAGCCGCCTTCCGGGGTATAGGCCACGGCGTTGGACAGGAGGTTGAGCACGATCTGCTGCAGGCAGTCCTTGTCCGTCGTCAGCCAGACCGCCGGCTCCGGGTCCGGCAGGGTGAGCGACAACTGCTTGCGGTTCACCTGCTCCTGCACGATCGCGGCCGTCGAGGCGATCAGCTCCTGCACATGGACCGGGGCCATCTGCAGGTGGATGCGCTTCTGCTCGATCTTGGAGAGGTCGAGAATATCGCGGATCATGCGGTACAGCCGTTCGCTCTCGTCGTAGATGATTTGCAGGAAGTTGCGGCAGGTTTCCTCGTCCTGCATCGCGCCGTCCAGGAGCGTCTCCGTAAATCCCTTGATCGAGGTGATAGGCGTTCTGAGCTCGTGGGAGACGTTGGCGACAAATTCGCTGCGCATCTTCTCCAGGCGGCGGATCTCGGTGATGTCGTGCAGGACGACCACCACCCCTTTCGCCTCTCCCTTGAAGTTGATGTACGGCGCGAAGCTCACGTCCAGGATGCGTTCCTGCGGATAGTAGATGTGCACCTCCTGGCGGAACTTTTCCCCCGTGTCGAGGCAGCGGTCGATATACTGGCTCAACCCGAAGTTTTTGCTCGCCTCGATGTGCAGCCGGCCGACGAGTTCGTGTCGGGACGTGCCGAGGAGCTTTTCGACGGCGGGGTTGACCAGCATGATCCGGCGCTGTTCGGAGATGAAGATCACCCCGCTGGTCATGTTGGTAAGCACGCCGGTAAGGCGCTGCTGATTTTCGGAGATTTCGTACATCTGCTGTTCCAGGCTGGAGGCCATGAAGTTGATGGCTCCCGCCAGTTGGCCGATCTCGTCCTTGGCCTTGATCCGCACCCGGCTTTCATAGTGGCGCTGGGTGATATTGCGGGCCACCCGGGTAATTTCCTCGATCGGGCGAATGATGCTGTAGGAAATGCGCGAGACGACGATCGACCCGACCACCAGCGTCACCAGGAGTCCCGTGAGCAGGCTGTACCACATGTTGTGGACGGTGTCGGTGATGTCTTTCATCGACATGGAGGAGCGGACGGCCCCGATGATCTTGTTCCCCTGCTCGACAGGCACGGCCACGTACATCATGTCGTAGCCCATCGTTTCGCTGTAGCGGCGGGAAATGCCGATATCCCCGTGCAGCGCCGCGATAAATTCCGGCCGGTCGGCGTGGTTCTCCATCCGCTCCTTGTGGGTGCTGTTGTCATAGAGCACCTGCCCCGTCCGGTCAATGATCGTGAGGCGCACCTCTTCCGGGGCTACCTGGCGCACGCGGTCGGCCAGCGTCTTCTCGTCGGAAAAGACCTCGGGAAAGCGAACCACCTGCGACACCAGCTTGGACTCCCGGGAGAGCAGCTCATGCAGCGTCTGCAGGTAGGAACGCTCCAACACCTTCGCAAAATACGTTCCCATCAGCAGGAGGACCAGCGAGATGAGGCCGAGGATCGTCATGGTCAGTTTGATGCGAAAGCGCGTCAAGGAAATGGCCTCCCGTTATCCTTCCAGTTTGTATCCCAACCCGCGCACCGTTTTGATGTAGCGGGGATTTTTCGTGTCGTCCTCCAGCTTCTCGCGCAGATGGCTGACGTGGACGTCGACAATGCGCGAGTCCCCGATGAAATCGTAGTTCCAGACCGCGTTCAGCAGTTGGTCGCGGGTCAGCACCCGGCCGGGATGGCTGGCCAGGTAGTGGAGCAGTTCAAACTCCTTGGGCGTCAGCTCCACCTTGTCGTCCCGCCGGTACACCTCGTATTTTTCCGGATAGATGCGGATCTCGCCAAACTGCAGCACCACTTCGTCCGGCGCCGCCGTCGATTCGGGGCCCGTCTGGACGCGGCGCAGAATCGCCTTGACGCGGGCGATCACTTCCCGCGGGCTGAACGGCTTGGTCAGGTAATCGTCCGCTCCCAGCTCCAGACCGAGAATTTTGTCCAGTTCGTCGTCCTTGGCGGTCAGCATCAGGATCGGCGTGTTGTTCCGCTCCTGTCTCAGCGTCTTGCACACATCCATGCCGTCCATTTTCGGCAGCATCAAGTCCAGTATGATAAAATCGGGCTGTTCGCTCCGGACCACGTCCAACGCCTGTTTGCCGTCGAACGCGGTCACCACCTGAAACCCCGCTTTTTCCAGATTGAATTGCAACAACTTCACAATCGACACTTCGTCGTCCACAACCAAAATTTTGGTCACAAGCCAGTACCCCCCAGGTTTTTGCAGTCCTTTTCGCTAGCTTTACCAAAACAACATAAAAACTCAATTTTAGTCTGCCAGATGCCCAGACAGCTTTACAAGTTAATTTTCAGTAAAGAATACCCTGCCCGGATCTGTTTCCGTTTTCTGCCGTGTGGTAATATGTGGTTTCGGCCATAACGGTACGATCCACTGAGGAGGTGGCACATGTCTTCTTTCCGCGCCCATGTGTTGATTCTCGCATCGCTGCTGTTGATCGCGGGAGCTGGCCTGATCGGGTGTCATTCAGGCGGCGATCTTGAGATACCAAAAGCTCATGAGGACTATATCACTTCGTTTGGCTGGCATGTTGAGAAAGGGCCCGTATCCTGCACCCGAAAGGTTTCTACACCGGGGAGAAACTCGACATGCTGAAAAGCGTGGACATCGATGTATCTCCCTATAGAGACAAGGAAATCCAGGAATCGATCTATCTGCTGCAGGAACGGCAGGAACAGCAAGAACACGGAAGCATTTCCTTTCACATCTATGAGGTTGATGGGAAGATCATCGGGGCTCATTTGGCGTACGAAGGATATTCACCCGGGTTGGTGAAGCTGCGAAAACGTGAGTAACCCCAACAAAAAACGTCCCGCGTGTGCGGGACGTTTTTTTTGCTGCTCGCCGAGAGTCGGCGCCGCCTTCCTCAAAGGTCCGACGAGCAGCGTTTTTTATATTAGGCGAGAACTTTCAGCACGTTGCGAACCGATTCGGCAGATTTGTCGAGTGCCGCTTTTTCTTCCGGCGTCAGATCCAGCTCGATCACTTTTTCCAGGCCGTTTCCGCCCAACAGGGTCGGTACGCCCAGGTAGAGGTCGCTGTATCCGTATTCGCCTTCCAGGTAGGCGATGGCCGGCAGAATGCGCTTCTTGTCTTTCAGGATCGCTTCCGCCATTTGCACCAGGGAAGCGGCAGGCGCATAGTAAGCGGAGCCGTTGCCCAGCAGGTTGACGATCTCGCCGCCGCCTTTGCGGGTGCGTTCCACGATGGCATCCAGACGATCTTTCGGGATCAGTTTTTCCAACGGAATGCCGCCTGCGTAGGAGTAGCGCACCAGCGGCACCATGTCATCACCGTGACCGCCCAGCACGAAGCCGGTTACGTCTTCCACGGAGACGTTCAGTTCCATCGCCACGAAGGTGCGGAAACGGGCGGTGTCCAGCACGCCGGATTGGCCGATGACGCGCTCTTTCGGGAAACCGGACGTTTTGAAGAAGGTGTAGGTCATCGCGTCCACCGGGTTGGACAGCACGATCACGATGGAGTTGGGCGCGTAGGTTTTCACCTGTTCGGCCACGGATCGCATGATGCCCGCGTTGGTGTTCACCAGGTCGTCGCGGGACATGCCCGGTTTGCGCGCGATGCCCGCGGTGATGATCACGAGGTCGGCGTCTTTGATGTCGGCGTAGTCGGCCGTACCGGTGATGTTGGCGTCAAATCCCAGCACCGGCGAGGATTCCATCATGTCCAGCGCTTTCCCTTTGGTCGGGTTTTCCAATTGCGGAATGTCAACCAGCACGATGTCTCCCAGTTCTTTTTGCGCCAGGATGAATGCCGTGGTAGCACCGGTGAAGCCGCTGCCGATGACAGCGATTTTTTTGCGTTGGAATGCCATTTTGGTTCGCCTCCAATTGTTTTGAAGTGCAAAAGCCGGTGATCGTCTCGCTTACTTACATGTTACATGTTTTTGATCAGGGCGTCGGCAAACTCGGAGCATTTCAGCTCGGTTGCGCCTTCCATCAGACGAGCGAAGTCGTAGGTCACGGTCTTCGCGGAGATGGTTTTTTCCATGGAGGAAATGATCAGGTCAGCCGCTTCGTTCCAGCCCAGGTGACGCAGCATCATTTCGCCGGACAGGATGACGGAAGACGGGTTTACCTTGTCCAGACCCGCGTATTTCGGAGCGGTGCCGTGCGTCGCCTCGAATACGGCATGGCCGGTCAGGTAGTTGATGTTGGCGCCAGGCGCGATGCCGATGCCGCCCACCTGCGCAGCCAGTGCGTCGGAGATGTAGTCGCCGTTCAGGTTGAGGGTAGCCACGACGTCATACTCGGCCGGACGGGTCAGAATTTGCTGCAGGAACGCGTCGGCGATGACGTCTTTCACGATGATCTTGCCGGCTGCTTCCGCTTCTTTTTGCGCCTTGTCAGCGTCGCCGCCTTCCGCTTTGATGCGGTCGTACTGTGCCCACGTAAACACTTTGTCGCCAAATTCGCGCTCAGCCAGTGCGTAGCCCCAGTTTTTGAACGCGCCTTCGGTGAACTTCATGATGTTGCCTTTGTGCACCAGCGTGACGGATTTGCGCTTGTTGGCCAGCGCGTAGTTGATCGCTGCGCGCACCAGACGCTCGGTCCCCTCTTTGGAAACCGGCTTGATGCCGATACCGGACGTTTCCGGGAAGCGGATTTTTTTCACGCCCATTTCCTTTTGCAGGAACTCGATGACCTTTTTCACTTCCGGGGTGCCTTCCGCCCACTCGACGCCGGCGTAGATATCCTCGGTGTTTTCGCGGAAAATGACCATATCAGTCAATTCAGGATGTTTCACCGGAGACGGAACGCCCTCGAAGTAGCGAACCGGACGCACGCACGCGTACAGGTCCAGCTCCTGGCGCAGCGCAACGTTGATGGAGCGGATGCCGCCGCCGACCGGCGTGGTGAGCGGACCCTTGATCGCGATCAGGTATTCGCGAACGGCGGTCAGGGTATCCTCCGGCAGCCACTCGCCGAACTTGTTGTACGCCTTTTCACCTGCATATACTTCAAACCAGGCGATTTTCTTCTCGCCCTTGTACGCCTTTTCCACGGCCGCATCCAGCACGCGGACAGCCGCATTCCAGATGTCGGGACCGGTACCGTCACCTTCGATGAACGGGATGATCGGGTTGTTGGGAACCACCAGTTTTCCGTTGTCTACCGTGATTTTCTCACCGGCAGCAGGCTGCGACAGGGTTTTAAACACAAGAATCCCTCCAGTGTGAAAAAGTATTGAAAGAATATTTCCAGACGTAGGAGAACTACCACGCGACGTGGTAGTTCTCAAGCTTGCGCTCAGGAGTGTCGTGCCGCTGCGGCGGCCGCCTCCTCCACGCTCGGAAAAGCAAAGGTCTTAGCGCTGGTCAATCGGCACGTAGTGCTGGTTGACCGGGCCGGTGTAGTCCGCGCGCGGACGGATCAGGCGGTTGTTCTCATACTGCTCCATGATGTGCGCGGTCCAACCGGACATGCGGCTGATGGCAAAGATCGGCGTGAACAGGTCGCTTTCCAGTCCAAGCGAGGTGTAAACGGACGCGGAGTAGAAATCGACGTTCGGCTTCAGGCCTTTTTCGCCGGTTACCATTTCTTCGATTTTGACGGACATCTCGTAGAGCTCGGGACGGCCCACCTGAGCAGTCAGCTCCTTGGACATCTGTTTCAGCCACTTGGCGCGCGGATCGCCGTCCTTGTACACGCGGTGTCCGAAGCCCATGATCTTTTCCTTGTTGTCCAGTTTTTTGCGGATGTAGGATTCCACGTTGTCGATGGAACCGATTTCCGCCAGCATGGCTGCCACCGCTTCGTTGGCGCCGCCGTGGAGCGGACCTTTCAGCGTGCCGATGGCGGAGACGATGCCGGAGTAGATGTCGGTCAGAGTCGCGACAGTGACGCGCGCAGCGAACGTGGACGCATTGAACTCGTGATCCGCGTGCAGAATCAGCGCGATGTCAAACGCCTTCACGGCCGTTTCCGACGGTTCTTCCCCCGTCAGCATGTACAGGAAGTTTTTCGCAATGCTGTAGGACGGATTGGGGGCAACCGGCTCCAGCCCTTTGCGGATTCGGGCAAACGCTGCCACCAGGGTAGGGGTTTGTGCCACCAGGCGGATCGATTTGCGGTAGTTGGCTTCCGGAGACATGTCCTGCGCCTCTGTGTCGTAGAGCGCTAGCGAAGAGACAGCTGTGCGCAACGCCGCCATGGGGTGTACGCCTTTCGGATAGGTGCGGATGCTGTCGATAACCTCTTTCGGCACCGCAGCATTTTCACCCAACTGCTTTTTCAAAGCCTCCAGCTGATCGCGCTTCGGTAGGGCTCCATGCCAGAGCAGGTACACAACTTCTTCAAAGGTAGCGTTTTCAGCGAGTTCGTCAATGTTGATGCCTCCGTAGCTGAGCACACCGTCGACGATGGAACAGATCGAAGATTGAGCGGCAACAACGCCTTCCAGTCCGCGAGTAACTGTCATGTAACTCTCTCCTTTTCCACTCTAAGCTATATGAAATTGTCAGGAAGAAGTAGGGGCGGTTCTTTTTACTACCCCCCTCCGCTGTGAATGATTGAGAAGTGCTGAGGATCATCATTCGCTTTCTCGACGCGCCGAAAAGAGGAGGAGAGACCGGATGGCCTTGCGACTGCATGGCAATAAAAAGAATCCAACCGTAATTCGACACAATTATAAAAGATTATAGCGATTTTGTGAATGAAAAAAGTACAACTTGCCAGGAAAAGCCTGCGGCCCAGCCAAAACTTGTCAGCCGCGGAAAGCATGCGGCATAATAGGTACAAGTGAGTTCGCCGTCCCTTTGGGGTCAGAAAGGAGAACGCGTTTGAATCGGGAAAACTGGGTGGAACGCCTCTTTCAACTGATTCGCTTGTTGTGGGTCTGTCTGCTCGTGTACGCGGGCTTCAAGCTGATCCAATTCGCATTACCCTTACTTTACCCATTTCTCATCTCGTTAGTCATCGCGCTGATCATTCACCGGCCGGTCACCTATCTGACGAAAAAGGCCAGGATCCCCCGCTGGCTGTCGGTGACCATCGCCCTGCTCCTGCTGATGGTGCTCACCGCCGGCGTCGTCACCCTGGTCGTCACCGAGACGGTCGTCGAAATCGGGGAACTGGCCAAGCGGCTGCCCGGGTTTGCCAACGAGCTGGGAACGTACCTGCAGCGGACGATTTCCCAAGACTTCCTGATGGGGCTGTACAACCAGGTGCAGTGGTTCTACGAGCAGCTTGATTCCAGTTACAAGGAAGAGATCGACAACACCGTGGGCAAGGGGATCAGTTCGATCACCCAGGCCGGTCAGATCCTGATCGTGCAGTTCCTGGACGGGCTGAAAAACCTGCTCGTCTCGCTGCCGAACCTGGCGACCGTGCTGGTGATCTCGATCCTGGGCGCCTTCTTCATCGCCAAGGACTTTTTCCTCTGGGAAGCGCGCTTCCGCCGCCTTTTGCCAAACGGCGTGAACAACCGGCTGGATCAGATTTTCAAAGACCTGAAAGCCGCGCTGTTCGGCTTTGCCAAGGCGCAGTTGACGCTGATTTCGCTCACCGCCGCGATCGTGATTGTCGGCCTGTTGATCCTGCGCGTCGAATACGCCATCACGATCGGGCTGATTACCGGTCTGGTGGATCTGCTGCCGTATCTGGGGACAGGCACGGTCTTTATCCCGTGGATTGTCTATCTCTTTTTCAAAGGCAACTACAGCCTGGTGATCGGCCTGTCGATCCTGTACGCCATCGTCTTGATTTTCCGCCAGATCATCGAGCCCAAGGTAGTGGCGGAAAACGTCGGTCTCGACCCGCTGCTGACGCTGGTCGCCCTGTTCGTGGGGCTGAATCTGTTCGGCTTTCTCGGCCTGATTATCGGTCCCGTCTCGCTCGTGCTGATCAATGCGCTGGTGAAGGCGGACGTCTTTTCCGACATCTGGCGATACATCAAGGGCACGTAAAAAAGGAGGCGTCATCCCTCCTTTTTTTCATGTCCTGATGCCGATTTACCTGCGGAAAAGGATGTGCACGCGGCCGCTGGAGATGAGCGACCAGAGCCAGCGCTTCAAGAGATGGCGCACGATCATCCGCGTGTAGGGAATGAGAAACACGAGCCCGAACAGATCGGTGAAAAATCCCGGCGTCAAGAGCAGCACTCCGCCCGCGAGGATGAGCGCGCCGTCGATCAGCGCCTCCGTCGGCATCTGGCCGCGCGAGAGCTGGAGCTGCAGCAGCCGAAGCACCTGCATGCCCTGCTGCTTGGCCAGCCAGGCGCCGACCAGCCCGGTCAGGATCACCAGCGCCACCGTGTTCCAGCCGCCGATCACCTTGCCTACCGCGATCAGCCCCCACAGTTCAATCGCCGGCACGACGATAAACAAGACCACGAGGATGCGAACCAGCATGCTTACTCTCCTCCTTCGTACTGGGCCTGAAGCCAGGCGTAGACGTCCGGTTCCGCGCGGGAGAGACGGATCGGTTTCATCGCCGGTGTCGTGAAGGCGTGCAGCGTTTTGCCGGTCACCAGCAGCGCCTCGTCCGGGATGCGGTACAGCTCGTAGGCAAACGTCAGCCGCACCGGCGTCAGCTCCTCGATCCGCGTGCGAATCTCCACCCAGTCGTCGTACCGCGCCGGCAGCCTGTACCGAAGCGTCGCCTCCGTGACGGGCAGCAGCACGCCTTTTTCCTCCAGGTCGCGATAGGTCAGCCCCGATCGGCGAAGAAACTCCGTCCGCCCCACTTCAAACCAGGTCAGGTAGTTGGCGTGGTAGACCACGCCCATCTGGTCGGTTTCACCGTACCGCACCTGTATCCGGTGAGTATGTACAACCGCACTCAATGCAACCGCCCCTTTCTCCTGTTATTGTACCACAGTCCGGCGGAAAAACGCTTCTCCCGGCGGGATGAGCCGTCCGTCGGTGCGTTCCTCCGGCTTCGCCGCCTGTCCGCATGCCGTCCTCCCCTCCCGGACAAACAAAAAACCGGGGAAGAACGAAGGGGTTCGTTTCTTCTCCGGTTTTGTTCTGTGAAAACGGGCGGCGTTAGCGGATCGGGCACGCGCCGGATTCGCACGATTCCGCCGTCGACAGGTCGGCATCGCCGCCTGTCTCGAACTGCTGCAGGATGGCCGGGTCAAACGGCTTCATCGACGCTTTCAGCGCTTCGTACTCCTCTTTGGTGCAGGCTTCGTACGGAGCCAGTTGGTACGTGCCGCCGTCGAGCTGCAGGAACGACACGCCGACGAAATTGTCCCAATTGGAGTAGACGATCTCTTCCACCTCGCCCCACTCTTCCGGCCGAACGGTAATCGTGTTGGAGGAGTTGTGCTCCGTATACTCCTTCTGGAAGCGGAAATACGTCTCAAACTGCCGTCTGGCGCTGACCTGGTCCTTCGTTTCCTTGGCTCCGGAAGCCACCGGGAAGTCGATCACCAGCGTGCGGGCGTTGGCCATGCGCTCCTCGTGTGTTTCGCCCGGCGTGCCCACTTCCGGATGGACCCTCCAGCCCAACGCCTGAACCGCCTTCGCCAGCGGGTCTTCGGCGTTGATGCGGATGCGGCGGATGTAGTACGGCGAGTGGGACCAGTGCAGACCGCTGGACACCCCGCCGGCCACCTGGGAGAGCGTGCCCTCCGGTTTCACCGTGGTCACCAGGAGCGGCGCGTTGACGCGCAGCTCGTAGGCGTAGCGGTTCGCTTCCTCGCGCGCGGTTTTGCCGAGCAGGCGGAGCAGTTCCACTTCCTGCTCCTCGGTGTATCCGAGCGAAGCGATGGCGTCCTTTACCCCGGTCAGCGACGTGCCGAGCAGACGGTCACGCTGCTGCACCCTGTCCCAGTGGGGCAGTTCCAGGGTGACCAGCGTCATGCGCAGTCCGGCGCGGGCCGATCTGCGCTGCGCGTCCAGGAGGCCGTCCAGGTCCAGGTATTTGGAGCCGTCCGTGCTTTCCTTGACGAACTGCACCAGGTTGACGGTGGTCAGGTTGCAGACGCCGTAGGAGTCGAGCAGGATTTCCGCACACGGGTTGAGCCCCTCCGCGTTGGGACGGCGCCGGTTCGCCTCTTCCAGGTTGATGAAGCCCGGTTCGCCTTCCAACTGCATCATCGTGAAGACGAGGTGCAAAAACTCCCGACTCGGCTTTTGCGTGAAGGCGATGGAGTTGTTGGACATGCGGCGGTGATCCAGTCCAAAGCGGCCGTCTCCCACCTTTTGAATCGTGTCAAACCAGGACGGTTTCCGGTCGCCCAACAGTTCGCCCACTTTGCGGTGATGGTCGAGCTGCTCTTCCGTCCAGAATCCGTTGATGCCGTATTTGGCAAACAGGCACTCGTAGTCGTCGTGGTCAAACAGGAAGATCTCCGCCGTGCGGCGCACGCCGCCCACCACGACGTTGGCCCCGATCAGGTTGCCGATGTCGAGAATGTGGATCGGACGCACCTTGCCGTAGCCCTTCTCGTCGCTTTCAATCGGCGCCAGATGAGGATCGATCTGGTTTTTCAGCACCTTGTCGATGCCTTCGAACATCTCGCGGAGCGGTTCGTGGCCGCTGGCCGTGCCGCCGAAGCGCTTCAGCCGCTCCCCTTTGGGGCGGACGCTGTTGTAGGAGATCTTCACGGTATGGATGTGCTCGTATTCCTTTTTCGTCAGGATGTCCAGGTAGAGGCGCAGCGACTCCACCCAGCCTTCCTTGCTGTCGCCGACGTAGATTTTGGCGTAGCCGTTTTCCAGCACCTTCAGTTCGGAGCGCTCCAGCCGCTGGTGTTTCGGCAGGGGCTTGTACTCCGAGGAGAGCAGGGTGACATTGGTGCGAATCGGCGCGAGTCCTTCCGCCATCTGCTTCGTGCACTTGAAGCCGACGCCCGTCCCCACCAGCAGCAGGTAGAACAGGTCGCACAGGTCCTCCCACGACTTGATGTTCAGGAAGGAGCAGTTGAAATTGGCCAGCGGATACAAATCGGCCACGCCGTTTTCCGCTCCGCCCACCCAGAGGGTGCGGCCGGACAGGAACTGCCTGAGGTTGAACATGTTGTCAAACAGTCCCTCCGCTTCCTTCTCCAGTTCCCGCAGGTCGGGGGTCAGCCCGATCTTTTGCAGATGCTGGTAGGCCAGCTTGATATTGTAATCCACCGAGCGGCGGCAGGTTTCTTTCCAGGTCTCCCGCCTGCCTTTTTCCGGGAGAAAACGGGAATACGTCCGATAGTAGACAAATTGCCCCAGCGCATTCATGTGCGGCGGGAAATCGGGGTAACGGTCAAGAAATTCATCCCGCAAAAAACGGGTTCTCGTCTCTGTTGCCAACATGTCGGTTCCTCCTTCAATGCTATCATCTCTAGTTAACTCTTTTTCCAGCAAAAACTCAATAGTTTTTTCTATATGTTGTGTGCAATATTTTTCGACAACACAATATGTAGTGTTTTTATGAAAAAAGGGACTTGACAAGGCTGTTCGCCTGCCGGGAGAAAACACGTTCGGGAAGTCCTCATTGTAGCAGATTTTCTGTCGTTTTTCAGCCCCCTCCTGCACTTATGGTGCCCGAAATGGAAACCGCCCTGCCCGCGAAAGCAGTGCGGACAGGGCAGGAAGGAGGCTTTTTTCCGAAAAAACGGTATGGGAAAGAGAGGGTGACGCTGTCCATCACCCCCTCCCAGATTCAGGGTGTTTCCGGCACTTTTTTACAGCACTCGGGCATGTCCGGTGTAAATGTGGCCGCGTTCGGAGTCGACGGTGACGATTTGGCCGTCTTTCAACAGTTCCGTGGCACGCGCGACGCCGACGATCACCGGGACGTTGAGGTTGAGCCCGACAATGGCGGCGTGAGAGGTGAGTCCGCCCTCCTCGGTAATGACCGCCCCCGCCTTTTCAAATGCGCCGATCATGTCCGAATCCGTGCCAATCGTCACGAGGATGGTGCCCTCCTGCATCTTCTCCAGCGCTTCCTCCGCCGAGCGGGCGACCGCCACCCGGCCGGTCACCACTTTGCGGCCGATGCCTTGTCCCTTCGCCACAATATCGCCGATGACGTGAATCTTCATCAGGTTGGTGGTGCCCACTTCACGCACCGGCACGCCTGCGGTGATGACCACGAGGTCGCCGTGGCGGACATACCCCGCCTCCAGCGCCTGCTGCACGGACATCTCCAGCATTTCGTCGGTCGTGTTGGCCATCGGCCCGAGCACGGGGTAGACTCCGTTGACGAGCGCGAGGCGGCGCACCACGTCGGCGTGCGGCGTGACGGCGACGATCGGCGCTTTGGGCCGGTATTTGGAGACCATGCGCGCGGTATGGCCGCTTTCCGTCGCCGTGATGACGGCCGCGGCGTCCAGGTCGAGTGCGGCGTTGGCCACGGCCTGGCTGATCGCGTCCGTAATCGTCACCTGCTTTTGCAGCGCCTGGTTGTACAGGATCTCCCGGTAGTTCAGCTCCTGCTCCGCTCTGAGCGCAATCCGGTTCATCGTCTCCACCGACTCCACCGGATACTTGCCGGCCGCCGTTTCGCCGGAGAGCATGATCGCGTCCGTGCCGTCAAAGATGGCGTTGGCCACGTCGCTCGCCTCCGCCCGGGTGGGACGGGGATTGCGCTGCATCGAGTCGAGCATCTGCGTCGCGGTGATGACCGGTTTGCCCAGCTCGTTGCACTTCTTGATCAGCTTTTTCTGCACCAGCGGCACTTCCTCCGCCGGGATTTCCACGCCCAGGTCGCCGCGGGCCACCATCAGGCCGTCGGAAACGGCGAGGATCTCGTCCACGTTGTCCACGCCTTCCTGGTTTTCAATCTTGGCGATGATGTCGATGCGGACGCCGTGGCGTTCCAGGATTTCGCGAATCTCCAGGATGTCGGACGCCTTGCGCACAAACGAGGCGGCGATAAAGTCGACGCCCTGCCGGATGCCGAATTCGATGTCCTGCGCGTCCTTTTCCGTAATCCCCGGCAGGTTGATCTTGACGCCCGGCACGTTGACGCCCTTTTTGCTTTTCAGCGTGCCGCCGTTCTTGATGCGGCAGACGATCTCATGCCCCTCCACCGCTTCCACGGTCAGGCCGATGAGCCCGTCGTCGATCAGGATGGTGTCGCCCTTCTTCACGTCGCGCGGCAGATCGGCATACGTAATCGATACGCGTTCCGCCGTGCCGGGCACGTCCTCCGTGGTCAGCACGATCGTTCCGCCCTCCTGCAGTTCCACCGCATCCACGGCCAGCAAGCCGGTGCGGATTTCCGGTCCCTTGGTATCCAGCAGGATGGCCACCTGCTTGCCCGTCTCTTCGGCCGCCTGCCGGATGTTGGCGATCCGGGCGGCATGCTCCTCGTGCGAACCGTGGGAAAAGTTGAGCCGGGCCACGTTCATGCCGGCGTGAATCAGTTTTTTCAGCGTCTCGACCGACTCGCTCGCCGGTCCGATGGTACATACGATTTTCGCCTTACGCAGCACTGTGCGTCCCTCCTATAAAACAAGCTGTCATTCCCGCCGCTCTAAATGGACAGCGTGCGCGCCAACTGATAGACGGACAAGTCGAGCTGGTGCTTTTGCGACAACGCTTCCTTGAAATCGACGTCAACGATCTGGTTGTTGCGGATGCCGACCATTCGGTCCCGCTTTCCTTCCAGGAGCAGGTCCACGGCCGCCGCGCCCATGCGGCTGGCCAGCATGCGGTCAAACGCGGTCGGTGAACCGCCCCGCTGGATATGGCCGAGCACGGTCACGCGGGTCTCCCAGCCGGTCCGCTGCTTGATTTCCTCCGCGTAGGTGGCGGCGCTGCCGACGCCTTCCGCCACGATGATGATCGAGTGCTTCTTGCCGCGGCGGTGTCCGGCGAGCAGTCGCTCGATGATGTCGTCCATGTCCTGTTCCGCTTCCGGGATGATGATCGACTCCGCGCCTGCGGCCAGACCGGCCCACAGCGCCAGGTCTCCGGCGTCGCGCCCCATCACCTCGATGATGTAGGTGCGCTCGTGCGAAGTGGCGGTGTCGCGGATTTTGTCGATCGCTTCCACAATCGTATTGAGCGCGGTGTCAAACCCGATGGTGAAATCGGTGCACGGAATGTCGTTGTCGATGGTACCGGGCACGCCGATGGTGGGGATGCCCTTTTCCGTCAGCTTCTGCGCTCCGCGGAAGGAGCCGTCGCCACCGATCACGATCAATCCTTCGATGCCGTGGTTGTGCAGTTGGCGAACCGCCTTCTCCTGGCCTGCCTCCGTCTTGAACTCTTCACTGCGGGCCGAATAGAGGATGGTTCCGCCCCGATGGATGATGTCCCCGACGGATCCCAGCGTCATCTCCTGGATATGGCCGCGCATCAGCCCTTCGTACCCGTGGTACACCCCGTACATCTGCACGCCGTGATAGGCGGCGCGGCGCACGGCGGCGCGAACGGCCGCGTTCATCCCCGGAGAATCCCCGCCGCTGGTCAAAACTGCGATTTTCTGCATGGAAACCACCTCTCCTGTCGTAAACAAAGGCTCAACGACCCTTCTTATCGTCATTAGCATGTCTTGAAACGGAAACAGTATGTGCCAAAACGCGTTTGAAACATGCTGTATCAGTTCCACATTTATATCTGTTACACTCATTGCGGAATATGTGCCATACTTTTTGAAAGATCTGACAAATCCCGCATCCGAATACGATTGTAGCAGATTTCCCGCGCAGAAAAAAGCCAAAAACGCCTCCTCTGGATCAGAGGGAGGCGTAGGCGCCGATCTGTTTGAACTTTTCGTAACGATCCTGTATCAGTTGTTCCGGGCTCAAACGGTCGAGCTGTTCCAATCCTTCCAGCAGCTTCGCCTTGACATGGCTGGCCTGCTGGACCACATCGCGGTGGGCTCCACCAAACGGCTCCTCGATAATCCCGTCGATCACGCCCAGCTCTAAAAGGTCGGGCGCGGTGATCTTCATCGTTTCCGCCGCGCGCATCGCCAGGCTGGCGTCCTTCCAGAGAATGGCCGCCGCCCCCTCCGGCGAAATGACCGAGTAGGTGGAGTTCTCCAGCATGTAGACGCGGTTGCCGACGCCGATGGCCAAGGCGCCGCCGCTGCCGCCTTCGCCGATCACCACGCAGATGATCGGAACGCGGAAGCCCGCCATCTCCCGCAGGTTGCGGGCAATCGCTTCGCTCTGGCCGCGCTCCTCCGCCGCCTTGCCGGGATACGCCCCCGACGTGTTGATGAAGCAGATGATCGGGCGGCCGAACTTGTCCGCCTGCTGCATGATCCGCAGCGCCTTGCGGTAGCCTTCCGGATGGGCCATGCCGAAGTTGCGGCTGATGTTTTCCTTGGTGTCTTTTCCTTTCTGGTGGCCGACCACCGTGACCGGACGGCCGTCCAGTTTGGCGATTCCGCCGACAATCGCCAGATCATCGCCGAAACAGCGGTCGCCGTGCACTTCCAGAAAATCCGTAAAGATATGATGAATGTAGTCCAGCGTCGTGGGCCGCTCGGGGTGGCGGGCGATCTGCACGCGCTGCCACGGCGTCAGATTGCCGTAAATCTGCTCGGCCAGATCCTTGGCCTTTTTCTCCAAACGAACGACCTCATCCGAAAAATCGATGCCTTTTTCCTCGGTAAACCTGCGCAGTTCCTTGATCTTTTCCTGCAGTTCCACCAGCGGCTTTTCAAAGGGAAGTTCGCCTGCCATCTCTACACTCCCTCCCGAATCGTGTGCAGCTCGACGAGTTTGGCCAGCGTGGTCCGCATGTCCTTGCGATGCACCACCATGTCGAGCTGTCCGTGCTTCAGCAGGAATTCCGCCGTCTGAAAATCTTTCGGCAGCTCCTGGCGAACCGTCTGCTCAATCACGCGGCGGCCGGCAAACCCGATCATCGCGCCCGGTTCGGCGATGTTGTAGTCGCCGAGCGAGGCGAAGCTGGCGGTCACCCCGCCGTATGTCGGGTTGGTGAGCACGGAGATGAACAAGAGCCGCTCCCGGTCCAGCCGGGCCAGCGCCGCGCTCGTCTTGGCCATCTGCATCAGGCTGAGCACGCCTTCCTGCATCCGCGCCCCGCCGGACGCGGAGAAGAGGAGAAACGGCAGACGCCGCTCCACGGCCCGCTCGATCGCCCGGGTGATCTTCTCGCCGACGACCGAGCCCATGCTGGCCATCCGAAAGCGGGAGTCCATCACGCCGATGATGATGCGGTTGCCTCCGAGCACGCCCTCGCCGGTGATGACCGCCTCGTTGAGATTGGTGTTTTTCATGTCTTGTTCCAGCTTCTCCAGATAACCGGGAAAGCCGAGCGGATTGGCGGTGATCAGGTCCGCGTCGAACTCCTCGGTCAGCTTCCCGTCATCCAGAAGCGACTGGATGCGCTCGGGAGCGGACATGGGGAAATGGTACTGGCAGCCTTTGCAGACGCGCAGGTTTTTCTCCAGGTCCTTGGAGTAGTGTATGGTCCCGCAGTGCGGGCATTTATTCATCAGTCCCTCGGGAACTTCCTTTTCCTTGGGTCCCGTCACTTTGGCGCCGTCAGCGCCGGCGGGAACGCGCGCAAACGTCTCCGCGGGGACAGTCGCGAACTTTCGCTTCTTCCCGAACAGGTCTTTAAGCACAGTTACACCTCACCTTTCTGGTCAGTGAAGGATCGTGCCGAGTACTTCCTGGACTTCGTGAACTTCGCTTTCGGGCACGAGAATCTCGTACTGCTTCGAAACCTTCGCCTCGCGAACCTTGACCAGGAATCCTTCATCTGTCAAACGTTGCTGTATCCGTTCCGCGATTTTTGCGCTAGGAGCGATGTAGATGACCGTCCACATGCTGGCAACCTCCTTCATCGTCCAAAACAGGTCTGCATCATCATATCACAGCGCCAGCGCTCGTCGCAAATCGGGGGAGGGCGCGGACAAGGCGGGGCGCTCGCCTAGAGCTTGCTGTTTTCCAGGTGCTCCCTCATCCTCTCCACCGCCAGTGCTTCGTCTCCCTCGCGGATGGCTTCCATGATCCGACGGTGCTCCGCCAGCGCGGTGCGGGCCCGGCCTTCGCGTCCCAGCGATTCGCTGCGGACGCTGTCGCTGTACTCGACGAGCGGCGCCCAGATGCGATGCAGGATGGAGTTGCGGCTGGAGCGGCAGATGACGCGGTGAAACTGGTAGTCTTCCTCGGTGGGAACCTCGCCGCGCTCCACGCGCTCCTCCGCTGCTTTCAGGATCCGCTCCATCTCTTCAAAGTGCTTGTCTGTGGCGCGCCGGCAGGCCAGCCGCACCGCTTCCAGCTCCAGAATCCGGCGCATCTCGATCAGGTCTTTTTTCGTCTTGTAGTCCCGCAGGATAAAGTAGCCGAGAATGTCAATCAGGCGGTTGTGACGGTAGTGCTTCAAAAAGGTGCCTTCTCCCCGGCGGGTTTCAATCAGTCCCAGCAGTTCCAGGGCCCGAAGCGCCTCCCGGACGGAGGAACGGCCCGCTCCCAACTGTTCGGACAGCTCCCGTTCGGACGGCAGCTTGTCGCCGGGGCGCAAGTTTTTTTCCCGAACGATTTCATGGATCTGCAGCAGAATGCCCTCGTACACTTTTCGCTCTTGCGCAGAATCGAGCACCTTTCCACCCTCCTTATTGACTGTCTACGGCGAAGCACCCTCCCGACCGCTCGCACGGTTGGGAGGGTGTTCATCGTTGTTCCCGTACGGCCGGGATTACGCCTCTTGCAGCGAGATGGCGGCCAGTTTCGCCGTTCTTTCCTTGACCTCTTCGGGATCGACGGAAATGCGGGCCACGCCGCTCTCCATCGCCGCCTTCGCCACCGCAGCCGCCACGTGGGGAGCGACGCGCGGGTCAAACGGCGCCGGAATCACCTTGTCGGCAGACAGCTCTTCCGGCGAGATCAGATCGGCGATGGCGTAAACCGCCGCTCGTTTCATCTCTTCGTTGATGTTGGTGGCGCGGGTATCCAGCGCGCCGCGGAAGATGCCCGGGAACGCCAGGACGTTGTTCACCTGGTTGGGGAAGTCGGAACGGCCCGTGCCGACGACGGCAGCACCCGCCGCTTTTGCTTCCTCCGGCATGATTTCCGGAACCGGGTTGGCCATCGCAAAGATGATCGGATCGCGGTTCATCGACCGGACCATCTCCTGGGTGACGGCGCCGGCCACGGATACGCCGATGAATACGTCGGCGCCCTTCATCGCCTCGGCCAGATCACCCTGCTTTTTGCTGCGGTTGGTGATTTTCGCCATTTCTTCCTTGACCGGGTTCATGCCGAAGGGACGTCCTTCGTACACGATTCCCTTGGTGTCGCACATGATCACGTCTTTGACGCCCATGGACAGGAGCAGCTTGATGATGGCGATGCCGGCCGCTCCGGCCCCGTTGGTCACCACGCGGATGTCCTCCAGCTTTTTGTTCACCACGCGCAGCGCGTTGATCAGACCGGCTGCGGTTACGATGGCCGTGCCGTGCTGGTCGTCGTGGAAAATCGGGATGTTGGTTTCCTTTTTCAGGCGCTCCTCGATTTCAAAGCAGGCGGGTGCGGCGATGTCTTCCAGGTTGACGCCGCCAAACGTGGGCTCCAGCAGCTTCACCGTCTCCACGATCTTGTCCACGTCGGTGGTGTTCAGGCAGATCGGGAAGGCGTCGACGCCGGCAAACGACTTGAACAGGACCGCCTTGCCTTCCATGACCGGCATGGCCGCTTCCGGGCCGATGTTGCCCAGTCCGAGCACGGCGGTGCCGTCGCTGACCACGGCTACCAGGTTGCCTTTCATCGTGTAGTCGTACACCTTGGACACGTCGTCAAAGATCTCCTTGCACGGCTCTGCCACCCCCGGCGAATACGCCAGGCTCAGATCGCGGGCGTTGCGTACGGGCACCTTGGTGACCGCCTCCAGTTTCCCCCTGTGCTTCCGGTGAAGTTCCAGCGCATCCTCTCGCAAATTGGACACAAGTACCACTCCATTTCATGTATGTCTGGTATCGCTTGGTTAACTGTTTCACTTATCTATATCGAACCTAAGTGGTCAGACCACTTTTCTGCGTATGTCCCCATTATAACAAAACCCATTCTCCTGTAAAGCTGCCGAAAACGGCGAAAAAGGGAGGACTTGGTTCATCCTCCCCAGTTTACAGGCAATTCTTTCTGGATTACGCTGTCACTTCCCACAATTGCTCGCGCTTGCTCCAAAAAGGACTCATCAACCTCAACGCGGATCGCGTCCGGCAGGCGAATCGTCTGCTTTTTTCCTTCGTAGTACAGCACGACGGGAATCGTTCCTTTTTTTTCGACAAACAGCCGCTGCAGCCGGTGCAGCGTCGAATCGCGCTCCTGTTCCGGCGCAATTTTGACAAACAGCACCGGTTCCGTCGACGGCCTGGGCAGCGCTTCGGCATCCCACATGCGGGAGGCCAGCAGCTTCACCGCGTCGTCCTGATGATCCACCCGCGCTTCCACGACGACGATCCGCTCCCGCGCCAACAGGCCGGCGTATTTGGCGTACACCTTCGGAAAGACGACCATCTCCACCTGGGCGGTTTTGTCCTCCAGCGTGACGAAAGCCATCGGTTCCCCTTTTTTGGTCTGAATCCGCCGCTCTTCGACGATCATGCCCACCACTTTTACCGTCTGGTCCCGGGCGCACTCGGCCAGCGAAGAGACGGCGTGCACCTCCGGCCGGTTGACCAGGTGGGCGAACTGGTCCAGCGGATGGCCGGACAGGTAGACGCCGAGCAGTTCCCGCTCCTCTTTCAACCGCTGGCTGCGGGAGAACGGGGGAACGTCGGGGTACTCGGACGGCGGACGCGCCGGCTCCGTTCCGTCCTCTCCGGCAAACAGGTTGAGCTGGTCGGCGTCCCGCTCCTGCCGCCTGCCCGTCGCTTTGCCCATCGCCTCGTCCAGCAGCACCATGAGCTGGCTGCGGTGGCCGGGCAGCGAATCCAGCGCGCCGCAGAGGATTAGCGACTCGACCACCCGCCGGTTGACCAGCCTGCCGTCCACCCGGGCGCAGAAGTCAAACAGGTCGCGGTACGGCCGTTTGGCCCGCTCCCGCACGATCGAGTCGATGGCTCCGTAGCCGACGTTTTTGACCGCGGCCAGTCCGAAGCGGATGGCCTCCTGCTCCACGGTAAAGAAGGCCTGGCTCTCGTTGACGTCCGGGGGCAGCACGGTCAGCCGCAGTCGGCGCGCTTCTTCGGTGTACTCGGCGATGCGCGTCTGGCTGCCGATGGACAGCGACAGCAGCGCGGCCATGAAGGCGAGCGGATAGTTGGCCTTCAGGTAGGCCATCTGGTAGGCGATGATCGCGTAGGCGACCGAGTGCGCCTTGTTGAAGCCGTAGTCGGCGAAGCGTACGATCAGGTCGTAGATTTCGTTGCCGAGCCGCTCCCCGTAGCCCTGCTTGACGCAGCCGGCGACGAACTTCTCCCGCTGCTCGGCCAGCAGCTCCCGTTTCTTTTTGCCCACCGCCCGCCGCAAAATGTCCGCTTCTCCCAGGCTGAACCCGGCCAGCTTGGAGGAGATCTGCATGATCTGCTCCTGGTAGATCATGAAGCCGTGCGTTTCTTTCAGGATCGGCTCCAGGTCGGGGTGGGCGTAGTGCACCTGGGTTTCGCCGTGCTTGGCCTGGATGTACTGCGGGATAATCTCCATCGGCCCCGGCCGGTAGAGGGCGAGCACGGCGACGATGTCGGCCAGGCTGGTCGGCTTCAGCTCGCGCAGCACGCTGCGGAACCCCGCCGATTCCAGTTGAAAGATCCCCGTCGTCTCGCCGCGGCTGAGCATCCGGAAGGTCTTGGCGTCGTCGGGGGGAATCCGTTCCAGGTCGAGGTCGATTCCCTGTTCCCGCAGGTGGCGCAGCGTCTCCTGGATAATCGTCAGGTTGCGCAGGCCGAGAAAATCCATCTTCAACAGCCCGATCTCTTCCAGCGCTTCCATCGGGTACTGGGTCAAGGCCAATCCTTCGCTGCCGGTCTGCAGCGGCACGTACTCGGTCAGCGGCTCCGGCGCGATCACCACGCCGGCCGCGTGAGTGGAAGCGTGGCGGGGCAGCCCCTCGACGCCCTTGGCCGCCTCGATCAACTGCTTCGCCTGGCTGTTCGTCTCGCACAGCTTGCCCAGCTCGGGATTGAGCTGGAACGCCTTGTCGATGGTCATGCCGGGAGACTGCGGGATCATTTTGGCCACCCGGTCCACCAGGCCAAGCGACAGCCCCAGCGCCCGCCCCGCGTCGCGAACGGCCGCCCGGGCCGCCATCGTTCCGAACGTGATGATCTGGGCCACCCGGTCATGCCCGTACTTGTCGGCCACGTAGCGGATCACCTCGTCCCGCCGCTCCACGGAAAAATCGATGTCGATGTCCGGCATCGTCACCCGCTCCGGGTTGAGAAACCGTTCAAACAGCAGGCTGAAGCGGAGCGGATCGACATTGGTGATCTTCAGCGCGTAGGCCACCAGGCTGCCCGCCGCCGAACCGCGTCCCGGCCCGGTCGGAATGCCCTGCTCATGGGCGTGGCGCATGAAATCCCAGACGATCAGAAAGTAATCGGTAAAGCCGGTCCGCGTGATGATCGCCAGCTCGTGTTCCAGCCGCTCGCGCACCTCGGGCGTGATTTCCCCGTAGCGCTCGCAGCAGCCCCGTTCGCACAGGTCCCGCAGGAAAGCCGTCGGTTCCTGTCCGGCGGGCAGGGGAAATTTCGGCAAAATGTGCTGGCCAAACGACAGGTGCCACTGACAGCGCTCGGCGATGGCGGCCGTGTTGGCCAGCGCTTGCGGCGCGTAGGCGAACAGGCGGGCCATCTCGTCGCCGCTTTTCAGGTAGTACTCGTCGGTCTCGTAACGAAACCGGTTCTCCTCGTCCACCGTCTTGCCCTCGCCGATCGCCAGCAAAATGTCATGCTGCCGGTGCTGTTCCCGGTAGACGTAGTGCACGTTGTTGGTGGCGACGAGCGGAATGCCCGTCTCCTGCCCCAGGCGGAGCAGCCGCTGATTCAGCCTGCGTTCGATCTCCAGCCCGTGGTCCTGCAGCTCCAGGTAAAACCGGTCGGCGCCGAACACCTGCCGATACCAGAGCGCCGCCTGGCGGGCCCCCTCGATATCGCCTGCGAGCAGCAGCCGGGCCACCTCCCCCTCCCGGCAGGCGCTCAGCGCAATCAGCCCTTCGCTGTAGCGGGCCAGCGCCTCCTTGTTCAGCCGAGGGAGGATGAAGTGGCCCTCCGTGTTGGCCAGCGTAGCCAGCTTGAGCAGGTTGCGGTAGCCGCGGTCGTTCTCCGCCAGCAGCACGAGATGGTACGGTGCGGGGGCATTGCGCACGCGATCCTGCAGGTTTCCTTCGATGACGTACGCCTCCATGCCGATGATCGGCTTGATGCCGGCGTCCCGGCAGGCCTTGTAAAACGGCACGGCGCCGTACAGGTTGGCGTGGTCGGTCATCGCCAGGGCCGGCATGCCCAGCTCCGCCGCCCGGCGCACCAGTTCCTCGATGCGGGCCGCGCCGTCAAGCAAGCTGTATTCCGTATGCACGTGCAGATGGACAAAGGGGGTCATCGCGTTCCTTCCTCTCTTGTTCCGTCCCGTTGTCGTTTTCTTTCATTATACTCCATCCCGGCCCCGTCGCGGCAGGCGCGGGCTTTACAATCCCTCCCCGCAGGGGTATAGTGAAAGAAAGGGGTTCCCTTGCCGGCAACGGCCGTGGAACGGGAATCAAACGAAAGAGACCGAAGCGTTGCCGCGCTCCGGTCATCGCACAATAGACGTTTCCGCAAAGGGAACGGCCCGTTGGAAGAGGAGTAGGTCGCGGAGCTGTCGGACTCACGCGCGGCCTACTTCTTTTTGTTCGTCAGGAGCAAGACAACCAGGGTACCGAACGCCAGCATCAGACTCAACGCTTGGTATACCGTCATCGCGTCACCCCCTTTCTCGCAGGGATGGGGGGAGCCGCCCTTTGCGAACTGGTGTACTATTGTACAAGAAAATTATACCACAAAACCGGACGGGAACAAACATTCCCCTGTCCGGTTTGCCCGCTTTCGCAAACTTTGGTAGGATAGTACCAGATCGCAGGAGAGGATGAATCCATGCATGTGGTTTGCGACCTATGTAACCGGAGTGCTGGCTTCCCTGGTGGCCAGCGTGTACTACAGCATTACCGCTCGTCAGCGCGGGATGCACCCGCTGGCGTCGCGCATGACCCTGGGCAAGATGAACATGTCGCTCGGCGTGCTGGTCACCCTGCTGGGACTGAACCAGTTGACGTTTGAACCGCTGGACACGATCCGCGTCGTGATCGCCCTCTTGCTCCTGTTTGTCGGCGGCGTCAACCTGTTTCTCGGCACGCGCAACTTCCTCCACTACCGCGCCGCGTGGCAGGCGGAACTGAAAAAAGGCTCGTAGCCGTCTGCGGCCGAGCCTGCCATGGGAACGTTTTTCCTCCGTTCCCATTCATTTTTTCTGGCCAAAATCGTTGTTCCTGCGTATAATGAGCCTGTGTGACATTCTTGCTTCAGACAACCGGAGTGCCAGGTGCCGACGGTTGTCCTTTTTTGTTTGCGCCGCTGTCGCAGCCGCTCCGCTCTTCAGCGCAGGTCTTCCGCCTTGGCCCACATCTCCGGGGGATTCAACTCGTAGATGCCGTTCTCCCGGTACATATAGTGGTTCATCACAAATTCGCGCCGGATCGTGGCGTAATCGTCGTGGAAGCGGCGGATGTACTCGTTGATTTCCCGCTCCTCGTACTTTCGTCCCCGCTCCAGTCCCCGCACCATGTGTTCGAAGACGATCAGCTTTTTCTTCCGCTGCGTCGGGATGTGCTTCAGCCTGCCGTCCGCCGTGAAGAAATGGCGGATCACCTGCATTTTCTCCGCCGCCCACTTCTCGTCCGACTCCTCCGTCTCCGCCATTCCTTCCGATCCTTTCGCCTTGTCCAGCAGGGTCAGAAGCGCCTGCGATTTGCGCGTCAGATTGGTCTCGTGCAGGGTAAAGTAAATCGTGTTTTTATCCCGCCGCTCGTAGACGATCCCGGCCTCGCGCAGCTTTGCCATGTGGTGCGTGATGGTGGGCGGGGTGACGCCCAGCTTGCCGGCCAGCGCTTGGCCGTGCAGCGGACCGTTCGCCAGGAGCGCGACGATGCGCAGACGGGTCGGGTCTCCCAGCGCTTTGTAAAAGGTGACCAGCTTTTCCAGCTGCACGGGAACCCCCTCCTTCCGTTTCTATCGTGTATATCGTGTCCATTACATTAGATGATTGTCTAATCCTAAACATAAGCCGCTTTTTCTCCGCTGTCAATGCGGACCGCGAAACGTCCGGGCCGGTCAGCACGTATATACCAGTAAGAACTGGAAGAAGGATGGTGACGGGATCATGATGTACGTCCTCGGCTCCCTGGCGCTCGGCCTCATCGCCTTTGCCTGGAAGTTCCGCCGCTCCGGCATTCTGCCCGATCGGGATCAGTGTTCCGCGAAGCACTACCAGGAGGAAGCGATGCTGTATGGCGCAACCCACGGAAATTGGCACAGCCCGTGCCCGTAAGCAAAACGGGCGGTGACAGCCAAGCGGCTGCCGCAATACGCAAGGGAAGGTGGACAACCATGCGCAATCAATCCCCCTACCGAATCATTCTGTATATAGGTTATTTCCTGATTGGGCTGCTCGGTTTTTTCGTCGCAGTCGGACTGCTCAACTTTTTTCTGTCTTCGTACAGATAACCTCACCAATTGACATTGTACAGGTCCCGGTGAACAAACGTATATGCGGCCGACTGTCCGCCTGTTCGGCCCACGGGTGAAAGCGGCCAAACAGGCGGCCGCGTAAGGAACACACCTGTCCGGGACAGAAGGAGGCGAAAACCGTTGCGTACGCTCATCCATCACAACAAGCGTCTGTTTGTCCTGCTTTTCGCGCTGGGCGCGGCGTCGGCGGCCTGCGCCCTGCTGCTGTGGCACCGCATGCAGACGATGTCGAGCACCAGCTATCTGTGGCTGATCAAACCCAACCTGGCCCTGGCCTGGGTCCCGCTGCTGGCGGCGACGGCCATCCGCCTGATCTGGACGGTTCGGCGGCGGCTGACCTGGACGATGCTGCCCCTTGGCTGTCTGTGGCTGCTGTTCCTCCCGAACGCGCCGTACATGGTGACCGATCTCGCGCATCTGGCGGTGATCAAGGAGGGGATGCCGCTCTACTTCGATCCGCTGCTCAACGCTTTCGCCGCGTTCACCGCCCTGATCGCCGGTTTCGTTTCCCTGTCTCTCCTGCAGGATGTGGTCCGCTCCTTGACCTGCCCCGTCCTCGGCTGGCTGTTCTCGCTGGTCGTCCTGCTGTTGAGCAGCATCGGCGTCTACCTGGGACGTTTCTTGCGCTGGAACAGTTGGGACCTCTTGTCCCATCCGGGAGCGATCCTCCGCGATTCCCTGCAGGCGCTGGCAGAGCCCGCCGCCGTCAGCTTCATCGGGGTGTTCATGCTGTTTGTGACGTGTTCGTACTGGGTGTTTGCCTGCTGTTTCCACATGTCCCGGCCGGACCCGGCCAGCCGTTAGCCTTCCTCGGACACCCTCCGCCTGCAAGCCAAAAAGGCCGTCCGCAGCACTGCCGTCCGGACGACCTTTTTTCGTGATTCCGATTGATTACCGATCGATGATCTGCGCCGTCACCATCGCCTGGCCCACCTGCTGGTCGCCTTGGTACACGGAGACTTCCACCTTGCCGAAGCGGCGGCTGATGTCCATGAGGCGCGGCCGCACCTCGATCTGGCTCTCCATCTGCACCGGTTTCAAAAAGTAGACGGTGATGTTCTCCGGCACCATGTCCCCGCGCCGGTGCAGGCGCAGCAGGTTGCACGCCGCTTCCACCATGACGGTGGTCATGATGCCGCTAGCGATCGTCCCCAGGTGGTTGGTCATCTGGGGCGTCACTTCCCCTTGGTAGACGAGCTGCTCTCCCTGCCGCTCCTCGCGGAAGTGAGACATGATCAGGTTGGGAAACGTCTCGCTCATCTGCGGCTGCTTGGCCGTGTACTGCAGGGCCTTCAGCACGTCGTTGCGGCTGAGCACGCCGACCAGCTTGCGGTAGTTGTCCACGACCGGCAGCAGTTCGATGCCCTCCCACACCATCAGATGCGCTGAGGAGGCCACGGAGACGCGCGGCGAAGTGGTGATCGGATTTTTTGTCATCACCTTGTCGATCGTCGCTGTCTCCTCGTGGCCGATGATGTCTTTCGACGTGACGATCCCGATCAGCCGCATCTGCTCGTCCACGACGGGAAAGCGGGTGTCCTGATACAGCTCCGTGTACTGGTGCCACTTGGCGACCGTGTCCGTCGGGAGCAGCACGGGCGTCTCCGCCAGCGGTTTCAGGATGTCTTCCACCATGACGATCTCTTTTTTGATCAGCCGATCGTAAATGGCCCGGTTGATCATCGAAGCGACGGTAAACGTGTCATAGCTGGACGAGATGATCGGCAGGGCCAGCCGGTCGGCCAACTGCTTTACTTCTTCGCTGGTGTCGAAGCCGCCGGTAATCAGGACGGCCGCCCCCTGCTGCAGGGCGATTTTGTGCGCCTGGTAGCGGTTCCCCACGATCAACAGGCTGCCCGCGTCGATGTAGCGCATCATCGCCTCCAACTGCATGGCGCCGATGACGAACTTGTTCAGCGTTTTGTGCAGCCCCTCGCGGCCGCCCACGACGTGGCCGTCGACGATGTTGACCACTTCGGCAAACGTCAGCCGTTCAATGTTCTCCTTTTGCTTTTTCTCGATCCGCACCGTTCCGACGCGCTCGATGGTGCTGACGTAGCCCTGTGTTTCCGCTTCCTTGATCGCCCGGTAGGCGGTGCCTTCGCTCACGTCCAGATCCTTGGCGATCTGGCGCACGGAGATCTTCGTACCGATCGGAAGACGGTCGATATATTGAAGGATCTGCTCGTGTTTGGTTGCCATTCGTTTTGTACCCACCCTCCATCCTTTGCTTCCACGGCGGTACGGATGGCCCCGGCACGCGCTGCCGCCGGGACCGGCCAACCCGGGATGTTCAGGTACTCTCCTGGGTTCACTATACCCGATGGCCGGGTAAAAAAAAAGAGTAGCTTTGCGGCTACTCCGGCAGAAAGTATATCATTAAGGGGGTTTTCATCGTGTCTTTATCTTACCCCGGGAATATTACAGAAAGATTACAGCGGCTTTACAGTTTCGTTTCAGATGGTCATGGCCGGAGAGCAGGACGCATCGCTATCCCCACAAGGCGGCCAACAGCCCCTGCACCAGTCCGATGACGCCTCCGAGGATAAACCCGAGAATGGTGATCATGCGAAACTCCCGTCCGGAAATCCCCACGATCATCTCCTCGATCCGCTCGATCGGGAAGCCCTCCACCTGCCTGGTGACGATGTCGCGGATGGAGAGTTTGTGAAGCAGCCGCTCCACGTTGTGCTCCACCGTCTCCACCATCCAGCGTGCCAGCCGGGGAATCACCTGGCCCGCCACCGTCTCCCTCAGCGGGGACAGCAGATGGCCCAGCGGCTTGTCCAGAAGCCGGACGCCTTGCTCCTCCAGTATGGCAAAAAGGGCAGACGACCACGCTTCCACCTGCTCCGCTCCGATCCAGTCAAGCACTTCCCGCACGGTTTTGTCCAGCCATTTGTCCGCTTCCTGGCGCAAAAAGCGGTTGAGGCGATCCGCCAGTTCCGGATGGGCCAGCAGGTCGTCCAGGTAGGGCAGCAGCTTGCCGGCGATTTTCTCGTCCGTCAGAAACATGCCGACCAATCCGCCAAACATGCCCCCTCCGCCGAGCAGTCCGCGCAGCATCTGCTGTACCGTCTGCTGACCGTCGGGTGAATGCAGATAGGCGCGGAAACGCTCCAGCAGGAGACGGCTGACGTCCCCCAGCGCCGTGTCGATCCGGGCCATCCCCTCCGCGGGGATCAGCTCGCGCAGCCGCTTCTGTTCATAATGATGAATCAGCTCGTCGACAAACGCCTGCCACCGCAGGTGAAGCGAACGGCGCACGCTTTCGCTTACGCCGCCGTCTTCGGCCAACAGCCCGGGAGCGGCAGCGTGCAGAAACTCGCGCAGGGTGCGGCCGTCCGCGCACCATCTGTCGGCCACGCCAGTCAGCCAGGTGTTCAAGGTGTTCTCCATCCCGCTTCGGGCCAGCGCCCGTTTGATGCCCTCGGTGGTCAGCAGGTACTCTTCCACCAGCCGCCCCATATGGACGGCGATCTCATCCCGCCGGCGGGGAATCAATCCGGGCGTAAACGGTACCCGCCAGCCGCCAATCTTCCACGGCTTGTGCGGGCGAAACAGCATGCGGATCGCCAACTCGTTTGTCACGCCGCCAATGGCGGAACCGACCGCCACGTTCATCAGCAACACTATCCACGCATTCATCTATGCAAACGCCCTCTCTTTTTCCTCCATGGAACCAAAGTATATGCCTGCTCATAAAATAGACTAACTTCATGTCTGATGGGAAGGGGATTGCCATGTCTTACGTTCCGACGGTTCTGCAATCGTACGATCCCAAGACGGACATCGATTTGTATCTGCCCCAAGCGTGCCTGCGCAAGTGGAAGCTCGCCCCGTCGACGCTCACCGTCCAGTTTGGCTGCAAGACGGCTTGCGCCCGCGTAAAGGGTATGGAACGAAGCGGCCTCACCCTGATTCGCCCCTCACTGGCCCACACGCTGCATTTGCCTACGGGAGTTCCCCTGCTGGCACGTTTTTACGCGAGCCAGCAGCGTCTTGTTTTTGGCCCCTATCTGGGCGTTCTGGTCTCCCGCTACGACACCCAGTCCCCGGCCGCCCCGTTTGGTCCGTTCACCTCGTTCTTCAACGAGATGGCGGACGTCTGCAGCCGCCGCGGCGGGATCGTCTGCGCGTTTCGCATGCAGGACGTCAACTGGAATCAGCAGATTGTCCGCGGCATGATCCGCCGCAGCGGAGAATGGAGGCAAACGGTGCTGCCGCTGCCTCAATGCATCTACAACCGGCTCGTCTCCCGGAAGCGGGAGCAAAGCGAGGCCATGGGCGAATGGATCCAGCGGTGCAAGGAATTCAACATCCCGTTTTTCAACGAACAATTTCTCAATAAGTGGCACGTTCACACAGCTCTGGAAAACGAGCCGGCCGCCGCCGAACATCTGCCCCGGACGGTCCGCTATTACGGTTTGACGGATCTGAAACAGATGCTGGAGAGACACAGGACCGTCTACGCCAAACCGGCAAACGGCAGCATGGGACGCGGCATCATCCGCCTGCGGCGCACGGGCGGCGGGTATCAGACGACCCGGCCCGGCGGCGCGGCCAGAGCATTTTCGAGCATTTCCGGCCTGCATCAATACCTGCTGAGCCGGACAAACGGAAAGCCGTACCTGCTGCAGCAGGGGCTGCCGTTGATCGGCATCCAGCAGCGCCCCGCCGACTTTCGCGTGCTGGTGCAAAAAGACCGCAGAGGCGAATGGGTCGTCACGTCGATGGTCGCACGTCTGGGCCAAAACAGCGTCGTCTCCAACGTCTCGCGCGGCGGAGCGATGATCGGTCCCGCCCAGGCTCTGCGCATCTGCGGCCCCTGGGCAGCGGGAACGCGTCCGACCGTCGCGACGCTCCGCAGCGTCGCGCTGAAGCTCTCCCGGCTGCTGGAGCAGTCGCTCTCCGGCCTGTACGCGGAATTCGGCGTGGATCTCGGCGTCGATATCCGCGGCCGGGTCTGGCTCCTGGAAATAAACAGCAAGCCCTCCAAATCGGCCAACACGGTACCGCTGGCGGCCAGGGAGGAAGCCCCTCCCCGGCGCGCGCGTCCATCCGTCCTGCGAATGCTGGATTACGCCGCCTATTTGTGCGGGTTTCCCCGGACAGCCAAAAAAAGTAAAGGCAAGAAAATCAGACGAAGGTGACCCTCCATGACGTCAAACCAAAAAAGCCTGGGCATTATGACCCGATGCCACGGCTCCCATTTTCAGGAAAAAGCGTATTACAAAAAACTGACGCTGATCGGACGCAAGGCAGGCATCCACGTCTTTGTCTTTTCTCCGCGCCAGGTCGATTTTGCATCCCGTACCGTCGCCGGGTTTGAATATCGTGACGGCGCCTGGCGCAGCGGCACCTTTCCGCTGCCGGCCGTCATCTACGACCGCTGTTTTGTCGGTCCGTCATACCGCCACTATAAACCATTCGTGAAAAAGTTGCAAAACGATCCGCAGATCACGTTCCTGGGCCACGGTCTCTCCGGCAAGTGGCAGGTCCATCAGATGCTGAGCAAGTCGCCGGAGTTGGCCGCGTGGCTTCCTCCGACCGAGATCCTGACCATGTCCGCGCTGCGGGAGATGCTGGAAACGCATGGCTCGGCCGTGATCAAACCGATCGCCGGCACGCACGGTTCCGGCGTGGTGCGGATCGTTCCCACCCCCAACGGCTACGAGATTACCGGGCGGGACCGGAAAAACGAGCCGTTTTCCTGCACGATCCGCACGGCGGAAGGGCTGAAGACCTTCGTCACCGGCTTTACCGCGGGGCGGACGTTTCTGGTCCAGCCGTATCTGTCGCTGCACACGCCGGACGGGACGCCGTTTGACGTGCGCGTTTTGGTGCAAAAGAACGGCCTCGGTACGTGGGAAACAACCGGAAAAGCCGTACGGCTGGGCGATAAGCGCAGCATCACGTCCAATCTCCACGGAGGCGGCAAGGCTGTGCCGCTGGGTCCTTTTCTCGCCCGGCATTACCGACCGGAGACGCAAGCCCGCATCAAACAGCAGATCGACCGCCTGGCGGCTGAGCTCCCTCCCTTTCTGGAGCGGGTGCACGGCCGGCTGGTGGAGCTGGGGATCGACGTCGGCATCGACACGGCGGGCAGCGTCTGGATCATCGAGGTAAACAGCAGGCCGGGACGGACCGTGTTCCGCATGATTGACGATCCGAAGGCCCGGCTCCACTCCATCACGCATCCGGTTCGCTACGCCCGCTATCTCATGAAAAGCATGTAGGAGGTAAACAACGCATGGAATCGATCAGAGTGCGGCTCCGCTTCCTGTCCTACCCGCATGTCTCGGGCATTATCCTGCCGCCCCACCTCTTCCAAAAGCTGCAGCTACGTCCCCGTCAAAAGATCAAGATCTCGCTGGGGAAACGGGAAGTGGTCGCCACCGTCTTTCAGGACCGGCGAAACCCGGACAGCAATGTGGTCAAGATCACGAGCCTGTTGAAAGCCGAGCTGGGCATTCCGCACGGCGGGCTGATCCACCTCAAATGGGAAGATGACACCCTGCGCATCGGCCCCTCCATCGGCATCGTCACCACCGGGCTGCGCAGCAATTCCCGCCAGCCGATCGGAGGGCGCACCTCGTTCTTTTACAACCTGCTGCAGGCTCAAGAGGGGAAAGGCGTCTTTTACTTTATCTTCTCCCCGCACGATGTAAACTGGGACCATCACCGCGTGGACGCCTGGTTCTTGCGCCCAACCAAGCAGGGCGGGTACGTCTGGCGGAAAATGAACACCGCCCTGCCCGACGTCGTCTACGACCGCATTCCTTCCCGAACGATGGAGCGCCACGAAGCCGTTCAGGAATTCAAATACAAGCTGGCCCACTCCGCCAACCTGCCGATGTTTAACCAGGGGTTTTTCAACAAGTGGACCGTGCATCAGATCCTCTACCCCAATCCCGAAGTGAACGAGCACATCCCGGAAACCTATTCCTCGCCGTCGCTGCAGACGCTCCGAACGCTTTTGCGGAAGTACCCGATCGTCTATCTGAAGCCGAAAAACGGCAGTCTGGGGTACGGCATCGTCAAGATCGTCCGCCAACCGGGGCGCGGATATGACGTCTCCTACCACACCGGCAGCAGAAACGTCAAGCGGCGCTTTGCCAAGCTCTCCTCGCTGTACCAGCACGTTTTCCGCACCCGCCGCGTCGGCTCCTACCTGGCCCAACAGGGCATCTCGCTCCTGACGTTTGACGGCCGGCCGTTTGACTTCCGCGTCCACCTGCACAAGAACCAACAGAACAACTGGGTCGTCTCCTGCATGGCGGCCAAAGTGGCCGGCTCCGGCAGCGTCACCACCCACGTCCGCACCGGCGGAACCGTCATTCCGGGAGACGAACTGCTGACCCACCTGTTCGGCAAACAGAAAGACTTGATGGTGGAACGCATCACCCGGGCCGCCATCCTCATCGCCACCGCGCTCGAACAGGCGAGAGGGACGGACATGGGCGAACTGGGACTGGACATGGGGATCGACACCCACGGCCACGTCTGGATGTTTGAAGCCAATTCCAAGCCGGGGCGGTCCATCTTCAAACACGCCCGGCTGAAACAGGCGGACCAGGAATCCCGCCGCCTGCTTGTCGACTACAGCTGCTACCTGGCCAACTTTTGAGTGGTGAGGCGAACCACCGTACAGGAAGGAGGAAACACCCATGCCCCAACAGCGCTCCGGGTGGCTGACCATCCTCCCCAGCGGCCGATGGTTTTTGCACGTCCCGCGACAAGCGCTCACGCCGAGCAGTCACCGGCAGTTGATCGCCAGCCTGGGGCCGTTTGACTGCAAAAAACGGCTTCACCTGGGCAATCCAAAGCCGCAGCCGGGCCGCATCCGCACCCGCATCAACTACAAGACCGTCAACAACTCCCTGAAGATCGGACCGCTGATCGGCATCCTGACTGTCGGCGCCGGACCGACCTTTCTCGGCAATCGTGATCATTTCAGGGACCTCTCCCTCTCCGGCAAAAAGTTGGGCGCGCTGGTCTACGTGTTCACTCCTCAGGGGATCAACTGGGAGAAGAAAAACGTCCGCGGCTATCTGTACGACGAACAGCAGAATCTGTGGCTGGAAACCGTGCTGCCGTTCCCGCACGTCGTCTACAACCGCATCCCGTCGCGTCAGGCGGAAAGGCGCTCCGACGTGAAGAAAGCCCTGGACCAGATCGAAGACTTGCAGAACGTCACGCTGTTCAACCGCTGCTTTTTTGACAAGCACGCGCTGTTTCGCATGCTCAGCAGCCACGCCGAGGTAGCCCCCTTTTTGCCGGAGACGAAGAAGCTGGATACGTTCACCCGCTTCCGAACCTTCTGCAACCAGCACCGGTTTGTCTACCTGAAGCCCGTACGGGGCAGAGCCGGGCAGGGCATCATGCGGGTGGAACTGAAAAAGAACGGCTGGCTCCTGCAGCGGCTGAAGGAAAAACGAGCGGTTACCCGCCGCTTCTCCTCGCTGTACGCCGTCTGGAAACACGTCAGATGGCACATGCGGAAACAGGGATACATCATGCAGCAGGGGATCAATCGGGCGCTGTTTCAGGGAAAGCCGTTCGACGTGCGCGTCCTGGTGCAGAAAAACGGCACGGGTGAGTGGTGTGTCGCCGGGATCGGCATCCGCCGCGCCGGATCGCAGCACATCACCACCCACGTGCCGCGCGGCGGTTCGATTCACCCGCTGTCCACCGTGCTGAACGCCCTGTTCCATGAAGAAGCCCCGGCCGTTGAAACGAAGATCAACGAGACCTCGCTGACCATCGCCCGCGCCCTGAACGAAGAGATCAAAGCCTTGGCGGAAATGTCGATGGACCTGGGACTGACCGCGGAGGGACAGCTCTGGTTTTTCGAAGCCAACGCCAAACCGGAAAAGTTTGACGAACCGTCCATCCGCCGCTCCTCTCTGTCCAACCTGATCCATTACGCACAGTACGTCTCCCGCCTTCCCGGCGGCCAGGGAATGGCGGCGGGGTAGCGGGGATGAACCTGGTCGTCCTGTCTCCCCGCTCTCTGCAGCAGGTTCAGCCGATCTTGGTTCGGTTCGTGCGTCAGCAGGGGGATCGGCGCATCGACAAGCAGGACGTGAACTGGTTGGACTATTTGACCCCGGCGATGCTGGCCGATGAGGAGACCGCGCTGGTGGTCGCTTTGGACGGCAAGCGGCTGGCGGGCGTGTTTGCCGTCGCCCGCTGCGGGCTGACCCACTCCCTTCTCGTCGTCGACAGGCGATACCGCAGGCGGGGAATCGGTCGGGCGCTCGCGGCGCGCATGTGCCGTCTGCTGCCCAAGCTGTACGTACGGGTGGCCGTCGACAACGAGCCCAGTCTCGCCCTGTTTCACAGGCTCGGGTTCCAACCGGTGAAGGCGAGAATTGCCCCTACCGAAAAGCCCACCTTGTGGCTGGCGTTCGGAGGCTGGAGCGCGGAGGATTTGGAACAGCATGCCGGATGATGGGGCCGGCATGCTTTTTTGCCGTCCATCCTTGTCCGGTTCGCTTGGCATGATGCCAGAATCAGGAGGCAGTGCGCTTGCGGGCGCAGGCCGGAGCGCCCGTTTTCTTCCAAATGAGAATTCTCTTGAATTGTAGTCACGTGCATTAGCTTCTAATCCTTGGAAATGATAATGGCAGGAGGTGTAAACACACATGACTCACTTCACACAAGGACAGCAGTACCAGCAGTTTCCATCTGTCGGCGCCCCTGCAAACGTCGTGTTTCAACCTGGCTTTGCCGGCACCAACGTGCAGGAAGTGCGCCAACTGAACCAAGGCGGCTATTCCGCATCCCTGGGCGGCGGGTACGCGCAGCAGGCTCAGCCCCAGCAGTCGTTCGGCCAGTCGTTCGGCAGCGCCCAAGCCGTGTTCCAGCCCGGATTCGCCGGGACCAACGTACAGGAAGTGCGCCAGCAGAACCAGGGTGGCTATTCCGCGTCCCTGAGCGGCGGGTACGCGCAGCAGGCTCAGCCCCAGCAGTCGTTCGGCCAGTTGTTTGGCGGCGGCGCGCAAGCCGTGTTTCAGCCCGGCTTTGCAGGCACCAACGTGCAGGAAGTCCGCGCCCTCAACGCGGGCCAGTACGCTCCGCAGCAAATCGGCTCCATTTTCCCGGGCAGCTACTGATTCCGGCACAACCGGCACAAACGAAAAACGTGACCGTCACGAAACTGGCGGTCACGTTTTTTTCGTGTTGATCGTGAGCATACCCGTCCCCGGCGCCGGGCCGGACAGCCTCAGCCGGAGACGGTCGGCGCGGCGGGGGGATTGGCTTCTCTCGCGGCCATGATCGCCGCATACAAGGCGTGCAGGTCTTGAAGGCTCTGCTCGTCCACGGTAAACGTCACGTCTCCGAACCGGTATCCGTCCCTCTCGACGCACGCCAGACCGGGGCCGTCATGCTGCCACTGCGCCTGGACGCAGGCCTCGGTCTCATCCAGCAGCTCCCGCACCTTCACGTGCTTTTCCAACGTCTCGCGGAAGCGCTCCATCACCTCCGCCTGACGCTCGTCCTGCCGCGCCAGCCGATAGAGGGCCATCTCAATCTGCAGCCAGCAGGTGACGTACAAGTGAAACTCCAAAAACAGCGTGGTCATCGCCTGCCGCAGTTCCTGGTCGCTGCCGCACTCCCGTCGCCGCAGCCATGCTTCCCTGACGTCCGCCTTTTTCTCCTGGATCACGTCGTAGTGGCTGACCGCTCCCCGGTAAAACTTGCGCACGATGTTGTACAGCATCTCCGGCGTGCGGGGCGGCAGCCCCCGATAGCGATGTTTGACATCCCGCATCGTCACGTCGCCTCTTCCTGTGGTTTCTCTTTCTTTCATTGTACCGCAGAACCGGCAAAAACGCGCACGAAAACCGCTGGATTTTGCACGCTCTCCGTCCATGCCGCCGCGGTTCCTCCTGGAGAATGGTCCGGCTGACAGCGAACGCTGCCGGAGGGCGGACGCGTTTCGCCGCCGCCACCGCCGGAACGCCCGTGAACATGCAAAGAAGAGGAAGAAATTGGTAGCTCAGAGTCTGCGCGGCGTCGTATCCTTTCAAGTAATCATGTGCCCGGGAAGGAACACGACGTGGTGATTCTTGAAACAGAGAGGCTGCGCGTTCGGACGCTGGAGGAAGACGACAAGCCGCTGCTCGTCACATGGCTCACGAATCCGGTGGTTCTGGCGTTTTATGAAGGAAGAGACAATCCGCATGACAGGGAGAAGGTCGATCAGCACTTCTACGGCCGTAACGTCACGGCGAATGGCAAAAAAGCCTGGCGTTCTTGCCAAGCTTTTTTGCTTTGTTGCGTATTGGGGGCGAATCGTACAGCAGTCCCATCCCCCTGATTACAACGTTTTCATGCCGGGCTTCCAGTTGGCCGGGCAGAGGCCGCCCGCCTGCAGCGCCTGCAGGACGCGGAGCGTTTCGTCAACGCTGCGGCCGACGTTCATGTCGGTCACGACCTGGTAGCGCAGCACGCCTTCCGGGTCGATGATGAACAGGCCGCGGTGGGCCGCGCCGGTTTCTTCGTCAAGCACGCCGTATGCCCGGGCCGTTTCCTTGTTGAAGTCGCTGGCCAGCGGGAACTTCACCGGTCCGATGCCGTTCTGTTCGCGCGGGGTTTGGATCCAGGCGCGGTGCGTATAGACGCTGTCCGTCGACACGCCCAGGACCTCGCAATCCAGGTCGTGGAATTCGTCCAGGTGGTCGCTGAACGCCGTCACTTCCGTCGGGCAGACGAAGGTGAAGTCAAACGGCCAGAAGAACAGGACGAGCCACTTCCCCTTGTAGTCGGCCAGGGTGACGCGCTCTTCCAGCGTCTCCAGGTTTTTCGTCGTCAGCATGGTAAAATCAGGGGCGGGTTTGCCCACTTTCAGTTCCACTCGCGGTGCGGTCGCGTTCGTTGTCATGTTGGTTTCTCTCCTCTCCGGGTATGGGTGTCGGGTTACTGGCTGCTCGCTTCCAGGCTGGCCAGCGCCTTCTTGATGCGGGTCGGGTTGAAGCCGAGAATCTGCTTGTCGCCGATCAGCGTCAGCGGCACGGACATCACGCCCAGTCGTCTCAGCTCCTCGCGATACGTCTCGTTTTCGTCGATGTTGCGCTCTTCGTAGGAGATGTTCTGCTCCTCCAGATAGGTTTTCAACTGCTTGCAGAAGCCGCAATTGGTGCTGGAATAAACGATTGCTTGTGCCATGAAACGGTCGCTCCTTTTCTCTCGGAATTCTTATTTGTACTGCGGTACGATTTTGGACCGCTTGTTGATGTACTTGTCGACGGCCATCGCCGCGATGGCGCCGTCGGCGGCTGCGACGACCGCCTGCTTGACCGGCGTTCTCCGCACTTCGCCGGCGCCGAACACGCCCGGTACGGCAGACTGCATGTACTCGTCGAGAATCATGTACCCTTCCTCATCCAGCGGGACCTGATCCTCGAGAAAGTCGGTGCCCGGTTTGCTGCCTGACAGGAAGATGAACACGCCGTCGACGGGAAGCAGTTCCTCTGCGCCGTCCGGCCGCCGGATGCGGACGCCTTCCACCGTCTGTTCGCCGACGATCTCCAGCGGACGCGTGCGGAACAGCACCTCCGTATTGGGCAGCTCCGGCATCTCGTCTACGCCCTGCAGGTCGCCGCGCGGGATGATGAAGGTGATCCTGCTGGCAAACTTGGTCAGCGCCATGGCTTCCTCCAGCGCCTCCTCCGTGTCGCCGATCACCGCGACGTGCCCGCCTTGGTAAAACGCCCCGTCGCAGGTGGCGCAGGTGCTGACGCCTCTGCCCAGCAGGCGTTCCTCGCCGGGCAGCATGCGGTTGCGTCCCTTGGATCCGGTGGCGACGATCACCGCTTTGGCTTCAAACGTGCCGTGCGCGGTGTAGATGCGTTTCACCTCGTCCTCCACATCCACCGCCGTAATCGTCGTCTGCAGGAACTCGGCGCCAAAGCTCTGGGCCTGCCGCTTCATTTTGTCCAGCAGTTCTTTACCCGTCAGCTCGCCTTCCACACCGGGGTAGTTGGCGATTTTATGGGTCAGGGCAAGCGCGCCGGAGCCGGGCGCTTTGTCGATCACCAGCGTCTTCAGGTTGCCCCTCGCCGTGTAGATGGCAGCGGATGTGCCCGCCGGACCGCTGCCGATCACAATCACATCGTACATGCCAGCTCCCCCCTCTTTCCATGATCAAATTAAAATGATTATCAACTGGGAACAGTTATCATTTTACTAGATCCAAAGTAAAAGTCAATATCTATTTATAATTATTTTAATTAAAACGTATATGTAAAACACTTTTGACATTTTTTCGGAAGATTGGTACGCTGTACATGTAAAACATCTTTTACATTTTCACAAGGAAGAGACCGCCAATGGAAAACAAGATCAAGCAACTGCGCAAGCTGAAAGGCATCTCCCAGGAAGAACTGGCCAGGGTGTGCGGCGTCTCCCGGCAGACCATCAACGCCATTGAAAACAACAAGTACGATCCCAGCCTCAAGCTGGCGTTTCAGCTTGCCCGCGCGCTTGGGGTGACGGTCGACGAACTGTTTCACGCAGAGGAGGAGATGTGAGATGAAGATGACGACACGGAAATGGGGAGCCGCCTTGTTCGGAGCGGGCACTGCCATCGCCGCAGGGTTTACCGTGTACAAATGGCTGACGGGCCAGTCCGTCGGCTTCAGCGAATTGACGTCCACGGCGATTCTGCTCGGTTCGTTTCTCTCCGCAATCACCTGGGGATCGCGTGAAGAGGGCGACGGCCCGGCCCAAGATGAAGAACTGGGTCGGCATATCACGATGAAAAGCGCCAAGATCAGCTACTTTATCCTCACCGGCCTGCTGCTCGCTGCCCTCGTTGTGGAAAAATGGGCGTTCGGCCGGGAAAACATGGCGCTGATCGTGGTCACCTGCTTCTCGATGATAGTTCTGCCGCTCACGGAGTGGATCGTGTCCAGGCAGTACCGCTGAAAGGGAGCCGCCCCAACGAACACAAGCCCGATCTGTCCGCCCGGGCTTGTGTTTTTCCCCGCCTATAACACGTTGGCTGTGCAGATGTGCCGGTAGCGATTGCAGCGGCCCATCCCCTCCCTGTGCGCTCTCTGCGGGCCGTCAAAGTACAATCGCTCCGCCTCCAGTTCCTCGATGTTCCCGATCGTTCCCTGCAGATAGTCCGTGACGCGCCGGATCGCGGTATCGATCCGGGCGAGCAGTCCGCCGTAGCGGATATCCAGCACCTCCCAGCCGAACGGCTTGTAGATGCGATGCCACTGGTCGCGATGCGCCCGCCGCAGTTCGTCGACGCGCCGGTGCAGCTCGGGCAGATCGCGGGCGCACAGCCGCTCCAGTTCGTCCCGCCTGTTTTCCTCGTACCCGCGCTTCAGCCTGATGCCGATCTCGCTTTTCACGCTCAAGACTTCACACAGCCTGACCGGCACCTCGAAAACGTGCCGCCACGCCTCGTTTTGCCTCGCCGCCTCTGCCAGCGCACCGGCCAGCCGCCGGTAATGGGAGGCGACGTCCCGCCCCTCCACGTGCTGGTCAAACAGGCCGAGCAGGACGTCCTGCCAGAGCAGGTACCGGCCGGGATTGTCCGGCTCCAGTGTCTGCCGCCACTCGGCACCGGGCGGCGTGTCGATCGAGCCGAGCAGCCTGAACGCTTCGGGATCGGCGCCTGCGCAAAAGCGAAACCGCCTGTTCAGCTTGCCCTCGTCCAACTGCCGGGCGTAGCCGTGTTCGGCAAACAACTGCAGGCCGAGCAGGCTGGAAAACAGGTGGTTCTCCCCTCCGTCGTCCATCCAGATCGCGGCAAACACGTCCGTGATCCCCTCCCGCTTGCACGCCTCCAGCGCGGCGTTGGTGGCGAGGAACGTCTTCTCGTAATGGGTCCCGATCCCCGAGAACGTCCAGATTCCTCCGGCAAAGACCGGCAGGGAGCCGAACTGCTTGTGCAGGCGAATGTACTTCTCGTAAAAGGCCGGGTCGGTGTGGTAGTAGTCCCAGTAGACAAACCGGACGTCCCGCGGCATGCCGGCGATCACGTCCGGAGGGATGACGGCGGCCTCGTCGTAGTAGTCACCCGTCTTTGACCCGATCCGGATGTACATGTCGCTCCAGATCATCGGGGTAAGCCCCAGTCTGCGCGTAATCGCGAGCACGCTGTTCAGGTGGTGCGTCATGATCTCAAACCGGGGCCGATACCCGTACAGGTCGAGATACCTCCCTCTGCCCAGCCCGTGCGCTTCGTCCATCCCGATGTGAATGTTTTTGCTGCGAAACGGCCTGGCGGCGGCCGTGATCATCTCTTCGACAAACCGATAGGTCCGCTCGTCCCCCGCCAGCAGCACGTCCGGCGTGTCCCGCAGACCGTCGGCCGCCCTCCACTTCAAAAACGTCTCCAGGTGGGCCAGCGTCTGGATGCACGGGATGACCTCGATGCCGAACTGATGGGCGTAATCGTCGATCTCCCGCAGTTCCCGGGGCGTGTACCTGCCGCGCATGTAGCCGAAGTAGGGTTGGCTGTCGACGGTGTACGTGTCTTCCGTGTACAGCATCAGCACATTCAGGCCCATGACCGCCATGTGCCGCAGCAGGGTTTTCACGCTGTCCACGGTCGGCACGGCATTGCGCGACGCATCCACCATCACGCCGTTCATCGCAAACTGGGGTTCCTCCCGTAGCCGGACCGGCCTCTCAGGCGCCTCCCGCAGGGCCTCCACGAGCAGGCCCAGGCCGCGGAAGAAGTGAATCGGTTGGCCGTAACGAATCTCGCCCCGTCCGTTTTCCCACGATACCGTCATGTCGCCCGGCGTGCGGATCGCGCGCACGGGAATGCCGTCCGGCGCATGAAACACGCCCAGTTCCCCGCTCAGCGCCTCCACGCCCGCCGCCAACTCCGCCAGCTCTCCGTCCAAGCGAATCCCAAGCCGTTTGCCCATCGGTTCCTCTCCCTCCTCCTTCGCACAAGCGGTCACACCTTCACGACATACGCATGTTCGCCCTGACCCGCTTCCCGGCGAATCAGCATCACCTCGCCGCTCATGTGCGTTCCCGCGAATTGATAGCTGTCCGGCCCTTGATGGGAAAAGAGCGCCACCGCCGACCGCCCCTCCCGCCGGATCTCCAGCGCCGTCACCTGTTCCGCATCCAGCAGGCTGTCCCGCGTATCCCTGACCTCCAGCTCCCGCACGGCAAGGCCGGCTTCCTCCCGCCCCAGATGGGTGGTGAGGATGGTCACGAACGCGTGAAACCCGTGTGCCACCTGCCGATAGACCAGCTTCGTCGCCTTCCGCTTCTGGTTGTAGTGGCGGGAAATCCAGCAGGGCTGCATCGTCCACTCGCCCCGGCCCCGGCCGAGCTGCATCAGGGTCAGGTTGCCGCCCTCGGAAAAGGCGGTACGGGCCGTGCCTGTCTCCTGATCGATCCGCAGCGGGACGTCCTCGGCAAAGTGAAAGTGCTGCGCGTATCCGTGAGCGCCGTCGGAGCGGAAGGTATCCACCACGATCCAGCAGTCCGGCGGGACGTACAAAATCCGCCGCAGGACCTGCACCGGCCGGCTGAGCGACAGGTACCCGTCGTGCCCTGCCTGCGCGTACGCATACGCCTCGTGAATGCGGCAGTACCTGTCAAGGGGCAGCGCCGTCCTGCCCCACTGCCACGAGTCGATGTAGGCCGACACCGGCAGGCCGTCCACGGTGACGACGTTGTGCTGAAACGCCTCCTTAAAATACCGGCGCTCGTCGTTTTCCATGTAGGTATAGCGGCCGGCATCGACGAGAAACTCGCGGCCGTGGGCCGACAGCTCGATGTGCAGCAGATCGTCGTGGCCGTGCGCTTTTCCCGTCAGGGCCATGTGTCCGGCGTCAAACAGCAGGTAATGGGCGTCCGGCGACCACCCGCTGCGCATCGCGATATACCCGGCCTGTTCGAGATGTACCGAGGCAAACGCAGGCGGTTCGGCCGGGAGCCGCTCGTACGCGTCCACCCCCTCGCGGCCGAAGTACCAGATGCCCTGATAGTCCAGCACGGGATAGGCCTGCGATTTCAAGTCTCCCCGTCCAAACAGCACGGCGCCCTGGCAGAGAATGTCGCGGATGTCGGTATCGTCGCTGTCGCTGGCCATCGGCTGGTGACCGTTGGGTTTCAGCAGAGCGAGGGAGGCCGTGTACATGCTATAGAGCGTCCGCTTCAGCTCGTCGGGATACGCCAGTCCGTTTTTCTCCGCCAGCCAGACGCATTCGAACAGACACTGCAGCACTTCGTGGTGGTACATCGGGGACTGCTCGTTGTGCATGCCGTCTTCAAACACCTGCAGGCGGACCATCGCGGCCAGCCGCTCGACGGCCGCGCTCAGCCAGGTCTGCGCCTCGGCCAGGGCGGGAAACAGCAGCCCGATTTGAAACAGTCCGTTCGTTTCCAAAAATCCCCAGTTGCTCTGCCGGTCGTGCGGCACGTAGGCGATGTGCAGGTACATCCCGTGCAGCCGGAGCGCATCCCAAAACAGGCGCTCTTCGTCCCTTCCCCAGGCGGGAGAGGTGCGGACGCAGTAATAGCCCTTGATCCAGTTGACGATCCGGATGCCGCTGTCCAGCTTGCGCCACGTATCCTTTACGTTGTAAAAACGCTCCCGGCTGGCGTGCACCTCTTCTTCCGTCAGCGGGTTTTGCGCCAGCCAGTCCGTCATCAGCCGAACAAACCCGGCCGCGTACTTCTCGTCGCCGGTCAGCCAGTACGCCTGCCCCAGTTCCGCCATGTACCGCGCCCGATTGAGCATGACCGTCCACTCGAAATCCCCGTTGAGCCGGTACGTCCAATCGATGCGGCCGGGAAAGGAAACCGGCGTGTCGCAGCGTTCCATGTCCCAGCGGTGGGTAAAGACAAAGGTGTTTTCGCAGGCGAGGTCCGCCCGTTTCAGCACCTCGGCGACTTCCTGCGGCCAATGGGACCGGCAGGCGGCAGCCAGATACTCCCGGTCCTGTTCGGACCAAAAAAACGCAGGCGTTGACCTGTGTTCAGCCATGGTTCCTCCTCCTCGGGAAGCGGGAAGTCCTTCTGCGTGACCTCGTCCCCGCTCCGTTCATTCTGTCGGCGCGATCGTCTTCACCTCGTCAAGCGATTGCCTGACGCACGACTCCGCCTGCTCGCCGAAGTATTCGAACGACACGAAGCCCCGGTAGCCGCGCCTGCCCAGTTCGGCCAAAAGCTTCCGGTTGTCCACGTCTCCCGCAAAGACGGAGACGGGAACGCTGTCGGCCCACCGCTGCGGCTGCCAGCGGTAGTTTTTGAGATGGACGTGGTCGACCCAGCGGTACAAGCGATCAAGCGCGTCCAACTGGTCCCGTCCGTCCACGTATAGGTTGAAGCCGTCAAAAATCAGGCGAAGGCGCGGGTGATTCGCCGCGGTCAGAAGCGTTTCCACCCCCTCGACGCTGTCGGCCAAGGTGTTGTTGTGCAGCTCCACGGCGACGGTTACGCCGTACCGCTCCCCTCGTTTCGCCGCCTGCTCCAGGGCGGCCGCCATCCGCTCCCGCTCTTCCGCCGTCGACTGCGCAAACGGCTTGCCGCCGGCAAAGACGCGGACGGCCGGACAGCCCAACGCGACCGCCTGCCGCATCGCCGCCTCCGTCTCCGCCAGACTCTCCGCTTCCCCGCCGGCGGAAAAACGGGCGTACGTGCTGATCACGGGCACGGACATCCCCAAGCGGCGCAGCAGCTCGCGCGCCTGCGCCAGCGCCAGCGTCCCGTCACGCCCGTTCCCTCCATCCAGATGTCCCGTCCAGATTTCGATCCCGTCCAACCCCAACCGGCCGGCAGCAGCGGCTGCCTCTTCCAGCGTGTTTTCCTTCCATCCCGTCGTGCACATGCTCCATTTCACCGCGCTGTCCCCCCCTGTGCGACTTCGACTTCCGCGCCGAGACGATGGGAGCGGTACATGGCCTCCACCACGCAGACGACGCTTTTCCCATACGCTCCGGAGCACTCCGGTTCGGAGCCGGAGCGGATCGCCTGCAGCAGCTCCGCAAACTGCAGCGCGAACGGATCGACTTCCTCCTCCACGGCGACGCGCCGGTATTCCCCGCCATCGCTCATCCACAGCCCTTTCCCGCTGACCAGCTTCAGCATCCCGCCGGTAAAGATCAGCTCGGTTTCGTCTTTCGCCGCTCCCTTGTACCCCGACTGCGAAATCGTCGCCGCCACGCCGCTGTCCGTCTCCAGGTAGGCCAGCCCGCTTCCCTCGACATCTCCCCTCGGGCCAAAATGACTGACGGACGCCTTCACCCGGACCACCCTGCTGTCCGTCAGCCACTGCAGCTTGTCGACGGAATGGACGCCCAGATTCATCAGGATGCCGCCGCCCGCCTTGGCCCTTTCCAAAAACCAGGCAGGGCGCTCTTCGCGGAAGTAGTGGAGGTGGCGCGTGTCGTTGACCATCACCAGCCGGCCCAAAGCCCCGGTTTTCGTCAGCTCTTTGGCCCTACGGTTCTCCGGCTTGAAGTGCTGGGTATGGCCCACCATCAGCGTCACGCCGTGCTGCTGCGCCGCCCGGATGATCGCATCGCACTCCGCTTCGTTCCGCGCCATGGGCTTTTCCAGCAGGATGTGGCAGCCGTGTTCCGCTGCAAAGACGGCCGCCTCCCGGTGCAGGTGGTGCGGCAGCGCCACAACCGCGATGTCGGGCTGTTCCCGCTCCACCATCTCCCTGTAGGACACGTAGGGAGTGACGCCGAAGCGTCTGCCCGCCGCTCGCGCCCGATCGGCGTCGATGTCGGCGACCGCGACCGCCTGCAGCTCACCACTCGCGCCGATCGCTTCCAAATGGCTGTTGGCGATTTCGCCCGCCCCGATGACGACGACCCGGTACATGTAAGTCCCTCACCCTTTCCGCTTCCGCACGGAGCCGTTCGCCCCTGCGCGCCGTTTACTTCAAACCGGAACTGCCTGCTCCGTGGACAAAGTACTTTTCTCCCAGGAGAAAGACAATGAGAATCGGCAGGAGGCTCATCAGCGCGGCCGCCACCAGGTACTGTTCGTTCCCCGTCCACTGCCCCTGCAGCGCCAGAATGCCGATCGGCAGCGTGTACTTTTCCTTGGACGTCAGGTACAGCACCGGCAGCAGAATCTCGTTCCACTTGGTCATGAAGGTAAAGATGGCCAGCGTGGCGAGAGCCGGCTTGCACATGGGCAGAAACACCCGCCAGTAGATTTGAAACGGGTTGCAGCCGTCCAGCTTGGCCGCGTCCTCATACGCCGTCGGGACGCTTAAAAACGCCTGCCGCAAAAGAAAGATCCCGAACGGCTGCCCGAGCCACTCGATGATCCACAGCGGCATCAGGGTATCCAGCATGTTCAGCTCCTTGAAGATGATAAACTGCGGAATCATCGTCACGACGGCGGGGATCATCATCGTTCCCAGCACGATCAGGAACAGCGTGTTTTTCAAGGGAAACTCCAGACGGGCAAACGCGTAGGCGATCATGGAGTTGGACAGGATGGCCCCGATGACCGACAGGATCGCGACGATCAGGCTGTTTAAAGTGTAGGTGCCAAAGTCGGCCATGTTCCAGACTTCGGCGTAGTTGCTCCACTGCGCGGGATCGGGCAGCCACGTGGACGGCACCGCCGTGTACTGCTGATACGTCTTCAGCGAGTTGAACACGGCGGTGGCAAAGGGCAGCAGCATCACGAGCGAACTGACCAGAATCACGGCGTAGCCGGCCGCTTTTTTCAACCGGAAGTAGTTCATGGAACGTCTCCTTTCGCTCCGGGACCCACCCTTATTTCTCGTAATACACCCAGCGCTTCTGCAGTTTCACCTGGATCAGCGTGAACGCGAACAACATGATGAACAGCACCCAGGCGATCGCCGAGGCATAGCCCATATGGAGGAAGGAAAAGCCTTCGCGATACAGGTACACCATGAGCAGCAGACTGGCGTTGTTGGGGCCGCCGGCCGCCGTGGCGTCCACCGATCCGCCGGTCATCACGTAGATTTGCTCAAACGCCTGAAACGTGGAGATGGTGCTCAGGATGAGGACCAGAAAGGTCGTCCCGGAGATCATCGGCATGGTGATGTGGAAAAACTTCCTGACCGCTCCCGCTCCGTCCATGTCCGCCGCCTCGTACAGCTCCTGCGGAACGTTTTGCAGCCCCGCCAGAAAGATCACCATGATGTAGCCGACGCCCTTCCAGACGGCCACCAGCACCAGGATGGGGATGACCAGCCACTCGTCCTGCAGCCATTTCTGCGGCTCCAGCCCCAGCCGCATGAGGAGGGAGTTCGCCATGCCGAAGCGCGGGTTGAAGATCGCGTCGGCCACGTAGTAGATCACCGTCCAGGAGGAGATGACCGGCAGAAAGTGAGCCAGCCGGATCAGCTTCAGCCCCCTCAGCTTCTGGTTCAGCGCGACCGCCAGAACCAGCGCCAGAAAGGTTTGGGCCGGCACGAACAAGACGGCGAAATAGACGGTGTTCCACAGCGCCTTCCAAAACACCGGGTCGTTGACCAGCTTCTCGTAATTGGCCAGACCCACCCACTGCGGCGGATTCAGGATGTCGTAGTCCGAAAAGCTGAAGTAGAGCGAGGTGAGAAACGTCACCGCCACAAACACGACGAAGTGGACGATGTAAGGGGAGACCATCAACAGCCCCCATCTCCCCTCGCTCTTCTTTTGGGCATGTTTCTTCACCGTTTCCATCGCGACGCGCCCTCACTTTTGGTAAAATGCGTCCAGCACCTGCTGTACGTCCCGATCCGCCTTGGCCAGCGCTTCCTCCACCGGCATCTCGCCCAGAAAGGCGCGGTTGATACTGTCGTTGAACTTGCTCAGCCACTCTTCCCACACCGCGTTGTCGTCCAGCCGGCCGGCGAAGGCGAAGCTGTCCAAAAACGCCTGCTTGTTTTGCGGCGGAGTGCCGGTCTCGAGGAACAGCGGGGAGTTTGCCACCGATTTTTTCACCGGCACGGCTTCGCCCAGACGGGCCCATTCCTTCTGCACCTCGTCGTCCGTCACCCAGTACTTGATCCACTCCCAGGCCGCCTGCGCCTTCGCGTCGCTCGTCTTGCTGTTGATCACCCAGGAATTGGCGATGATCGGGGCGAACCGCTTGCCGTCCGGCCCTTTGGGCAGCAGGGTCACGTCGTAGTTCAGGCCCGCTTCGTTGGCCGCCAGCACCCTGGCGTAAATGCCGATCCGCATCGCCGCCTGCCTGCTGGGGAACGGGGCGACCGGGCTCTTGAAGCTCTTCAGATCGCTGGGATCGGTAAACAGGTTCCGCTTCATCCCGTCCACGATCCACTCCAGCGCCCGCTTGTTTTCCGGCGATTGGATGACCGACTTCTGCATCGTCTCGTCCAGCACGCCGCCGCCGTAGGACTTGAGCACGCTCATCCAGCCCTCGGTGATGCTGAAAAAGGCCAGGCCGAATTGATTGACGGCCTTGCCGTCGAAGGCCGGGTCGCGGGCATTGCGTCCGCTGCTGTCAAGCGTTAGCACTTCCGCCGCTTGTTTCAGATCGTCCCAGGTCCAGTTCTCGTTCGGGTACGGCTGGCCTGCTTTGTCAAACATCTCCTTGTTGTAAAACAGCACCGCGATCTGAACCCCCTGCGGCACTCCCCAGTAGCGTCCGTTGGCGTCCTTGTTGAACTCCAGGCCGTAGTAGTCGTCCGTGTTCAAGTCTTTGCTGACCCAATCGGTCAAGTCCTTGGCAGCCCCCCGCTCGGCAAACTTGGCCACGTAGACGCCGTCGGAGAGCCAGACGTCCGGTGCGCTGCCGGCGGCTATCTGGGTGTCCAGCTTTTGAAAGAACTTGCCGTACGGCGCCGATTCGGTCGTGACTTCGATGCCGGGGTGCTTATCCATGAACCGTTTCACCAGCTCCTGCATTTTCGCGTCCGAACTGCCGGACGAGTAGTAGCCGAGCTTCAATGACACTTTTTCGCCGGTGTTCCCGGCGGCGTCCCGGCTGCCCGAACAGCCGGAGACGAGCAGCGCTCCGCTCAGGCCAACGGCTGCCAGCCACGTGACGATGCGGTGTTTTCGCATGCGAATCCCCCCGTTTTTCTTCTCCGTTTCAAACCGGATGAGCCGGGACTGCCGTCAGGACGGTGGGCCGCTCATCCGCGTCGAAGTCCTTATTTGTTCAAAGGTTAAAAACATTCAGATAAAAATAGCCGTACTTCAACTGTACGCAATCCCCGGATAATGGGTCAATGTCGAAAACCCGTCTGGAATTCCCGCCCGCTCACTCGGCCGAGGCCCGCTCCTGCTCGCCGCGGCAGACCGGGGAGGCGGCAAAGGAGAGGCGGTACACCTGCCGCGGCCTGCCCCGCGACGTGATTTTTTCCACCCCGACGATTTCCACCAGCCCGGCGTCGAGCCACTGCAGCATGATACGGTGGGCGCTGCGGACGGTCACCCCGAGGATCGAAGCCAGCTCCTGCGCGGTGTACTCCGTTTTCCCCAGGCGCGTCACCTGTGCCATCAGCTTGCTCATGTAGGCGGCGGTCATGCCCGCCTTTTCCGCCTTTTGCAGCAGATCCTTGTCGGTGATGGACAGCCCGTACACCATCGGATGAGCCATCTCGACCGGACCGATGACGCTTCTGTCTTCCAGCACGATGAAGCAGATGTCCCCTCCGAACTCTTTGGACTGGCGGAGCGCCAGCCGGGCGTGGGTTCCCGCTTCGTTGGCCGACTTGCCAAAGCCGACGCCGATGCTGAGCGAGACGCCCAGGGCGGTTTTCGCGTCCGTCAAGAGCGGAATCGATTTGTACCCTCTCGTCTCCCGCTCGAAAATCCCCCGGGTGGTGACAAACTGGTACTCTCCCCCGCCCAGGCTGGTCAAATAGCCGTCCAGACAGCCCACGTAATCGAGAAACATCCGGTGAATCTCCAACTTCCGCTTCTGCACGTCGTACTCGGACGTGCTCCGCTCCACCCACTGCGTGTAGCCGTCGATCTGAATCAGTCCGAAGACGATCTGCGACTCCTTGTTGCGCCGCTTCTCCGTCGACAGAAGGGCCCGTTCCAGGGAAACGGTGATGTCCTGGACGGTGGGCGTCACCCACTCGTTGGGGATGCCGAGACCGGTCAGCGCGTCGGACACGGCCTTCACGCCCGTCAGCGCCCCGTCGCTGATCCCCTGTTCAAACGCTTCCCGGTGAAAGCGGATCATCTCCTCCACCTGATAGGAGCCTCCGCCGTAGTAATGCATCGCGGCAAACGGCTCCCCCAGTTCATCCAGCACCTTCTCCACCGCCTGCCGGGCAAGCGTGTCAATCGAGAAACTGCCTCGCCGCCTGTGCGGATTCAGGCGAAACAGCGCGCGGTACAGACCCGTTCCCGTCAGCGGCACGTAGTGGACCGGGACGGAAAAGGCCACGGATTCCTTGGCGATTTTGTACGGATAGTAGCCGGAGAACAAGAGCACCTCCACTTCGTCCATCAGCTCGCGGGCAAAGACGGGCGCGTCCGCGATCTGATCGGAGGCGCGAAATACCGGGATGAAATTGGGAAACGATTTGATCGCCTCCCGGATGCTTTCCACGATCGCGACAGGGCCGATGACCCCGATCTTGATTTTGACCTGCATCGCCACGCCCTCCTCCCTGCGCCTGTCGGGACTTACGACAGCCACTCGTCCAGATGTTTCCGGACAAACGAATCGTCGTTCAGCTCCGGGTACTCCCGGTACACGCGGTCGATTTCCTCCCGCTGGCCGTCCGACAGCTCTTCATCCGGCCGAAGGCACCATCGCCCGGCGAGGAGCCCCTGCCGCCGCAGCACTTCGTGGATGCCGGGGATGCACCCGGCAAACTGATGAGCGGGGTCGAAAAAGGCGGCATTGGCGTCCGTGACGGCGATCCCGCGGGCCAGCAGTTCCGCCGGGATCACCCCGCTCGCCCTCACCCGCTTGATCTCGTCGAGCAGCCGCACCGCCGCATGCGTCCAGACCGCCCAGTGGCCGAGCAGCCCCCCGACGATCCGTTTTTCCACCGGTCTTCCGTCCACCCAAACCCGATAGGTCGTCAGCAGATCGGCGACGATGTTGTCGTCGTTGCCCGTGTACAGGGCGATGTCGTCGCGGCGGCTGGAGCGGCAGACCGCCCGCACCACATCGAGCGTCTGGTACCGGTTGAACGGGGCCAGCTTCACCGCCATGACGCCAGGTATCTCGGCAAACTCCCGCCAAAACGCGCCGCTCAGCTCCCGTCCCCCGACAGCGGGCTGCAGGTAAAAGCCAAACACCGGGATCACCTTGGCGATCTCCTCGGTTCGCCGGAGCAGGTCCGCCTCACTCCAGTTGTGTAGCCCCCCCATGCTGACCAGCCCCAGATCGTAGCCCAGACGCGCCGCCAATTCCGCTTCGTGCAGCGCCTGCGGGGTGGGGCCGCAAATGCCGGCCACCTTGATGAACGAGTCGGTTTTTCCCGCCCGCTCCACCTCCTCGACGGCGAGGCGCAGCACCGGTTCCAGCAGATTGATCTCCCGGTCCCTGATCGCAAACTGGGTCGTGTGGACCCCCACGGCCACTCCACCGGCTCCGGCAGCCAGATAGTATCGCGTCAGTCCGCGCTGCCGCCGTTCGTCCAGCTTGCGGGAGGCGTCGAGAGCGAGCGGGTGGGCGGGAATCACCACTCCGTCGCGCAGGTGTGCGGCAACGGCCGGACGAAGCTCTTGAACCACCTCAAAATTCCCCCTTTCGCTCCTGGAAGCGCGTCGCTTTATTCAATATCTCGCCGCCCGCTTCGATCCACTCCGCCGTCCAGTCGATCATCTGCCTAAGCGAGACCCGCGGGTACCCGAACAGCCGATGGGCTTCGGCCGCATTGCTCAAGAGGGCGGTCTCCTGCTCCTGATTCACGAAGACGGGATCGACCGCAAACCGCTTGGCGAACTGTTCGGCCAGCCAGCGTACGGAAACGGTTTCCGGACCGGTTACGTTCAGGACGCGCGGAGGCGTCTCGCACAGGGCGAGGGAGCGGATGGCCATGTCGTTGGCGTCCCCCTGCCAGATGACGTTGACATGCCCCATGCCCAAATCGATCGGCTGCCGGTCGCGGACGGCTTTCGCCACTTCGAGCAGGACCCCGTACCTCATGTCTATCGCGTAATTCAAGCGAAAATGCAGCATGGGGATGTTGTAGGCAGCGGAAAAGTAGGAAAAAATCCGCTCCCGGCCCAGGCACGACTGCGCGTATTCGCCCACCGGCGACACCGGCGTCTCCTCGGTGGCTCCTCCCCGGTTCAGCGGCATCAGCGGATAGACGTTCCCCGTCGAATAGGAGACGATCCGCGCGTGGCGAAACGCTTCCGCCACCCGCCCCGGCAGGTAGGCATTCATCGCCCAGGTATACGGCTCTCTGCCGGTCGTGCCAAACTTTTGGCCGGCCATGAAGATCACATTTTCCGCCTTGGGCAGCCGCTGAAGCTGTTGGTCGTCCAGCAAATCGGCGGCGATCGTTTCAATCCCGGCCGCTTCCAGCCTGGATCGGAGCGTCCCGGAGGAAAAACGGGAAACGCCGATCACCCGTTGGTTTCCCCCCGCCGCCCTGATCGCGTTTTTCGCCAGCATGGCCAAACTGGGTCCCATCTTGCCGCCGACGCCGAGGATGATCAGGTCCCCGTCCAGTTGGGATACTGCTCGGATTAAATCGACTGAAGGTTCTGTCATTTTTCGTTCCAGCTCTTCCACTGTCTTCATGCGTTCCTCCCGATTTACGTGTTCTTCCCGCGAGAAGCTGCAGCACGACGCTGTAGGTTTATTGTATGAAGGGGGACGTTGAACAGACAAGGACGAAAACGCGTCTGAAAATCGGCGGACAGAGGCCGGAAATTCCCCTACTACTCGGTATTTTTTTGCCATTCCGAATTCGGTCAAATTCGTTGACGAATCAAGCAAATCGGGCTACAGTACCTCTATCCCGCTTAAACGCACAAAAGCACAAAAGCCGTAAAGCCAAAAAGCGGGAACGTGCATGCATCCCACTTTGTATAAGGAGTATGACTATTGATGAACAAATCGTTGTCGTTTGCGCAAAGCGCGTCGGTGCTGATCGCCGTCTTCGCCGTGCTGTTTCCCGCCCTGTTCTGGGGAAAAGCGGAGCCGCACATGCCGCTCCTGGCCGCGACCGTGGCCTCTGCGGTTCTGCTGCGCCTGTACGGAATCACGTGGAGCCAGATGGAGGAAGGTTTGGTGAAAGGGGTGCAGTCAGCCGTCGGGCCGATGCTGCTCCTCGCGCTGATCGGCATCCTGATCGGGGTGTGGATGATGAGCGGGACGATTCCGACCATCCTGTACTACGGGATCGCCACCATCCAGCCGCAGTACTTTACGCTGAGCGCCCTGTTCCTGACGATCGTCGTCTCGACCGTGACCACCAGTTCGTTCACCACGATCAGCACGGTCGGCGTCGCGATGATGGGGGTCTCCGCCGCCCTGGGGCTTGACCCGCTCGTGACGGCGGGCGCCGTCATCTGCGGTGCTTGCTTTGGGGACAAAATGTCGCCGCTGTCCGACACGACCAACATTGCCGCCGGGGTGGCGGGCGTGCCGTTGATGACGCATATCCGCTTCATGACGCGGACTACAGTGCCCGCGTTTGCGATTACCGTGCTCTTCTTTGGCCTGCAGGGACAGACATCCCCTGTCGACCTGCAGGGGATTTCCGCCATCCGGCAGGAGCTGGAGCAGCACTTTACGCTCTCGGCCCTGACGCTGCTGCCGGCGCTGGCCGTGCTCGTCTGCTCCGCCATGCGCATGCCGCTCATGCCGACGCTGATCTTGGGCATTGCCAGCGGGATCGCGACCGCTGCGCTGCTGCAGGGGGCGACCTCGCCGGCCGAATGGCTGAACGTGATGCAAAACGGCTTTCACGCCGAGTTCGCCAACGACACCGTCGCCTCGATCGTCAACCGGGGCGGCCTGATGTCGATGACCTGGTCGCTCTCCCTGATCCTGATCGCGCTCTCCCTGGGCGGTCTGCTGCAGCACGGCGGCGTGTTTGACGGCCTGTTCCGCGCGCTGATGCAGCGGATCAAGCGGGACGGCGACCTGGTCGGGCTGGCCGGAACCTCCTCCATTCTGGTCAACGCCCTGACCGGCGAGCAGTACCTCTCCATCCTGCTGCCCGGCCAGATGTTTCGGGACGCCTTTGCCCGCAGGGGGATGGCGCTCAAGCGTCTCTCCCGCACCCTGGAGGACTGCGGCACGCTGGTCAATCCGCTCATTCCATGGGGGGTGAGCGGCGCGTTTTTCACCACCACCCTGCACGTGTCGACGGTTGACTACCTGCCGTACGCCCTGTACCTGTGGCTGTCGCCGCTGTTTACGTTTCTCTACGCCTGGTTCCGCCGCTGAGCGCTACGCCGTGCCGTACACCGTGGCGCAGTTTTTCCCGTTGTGCTTGGAGCGGTAGAGCGCTTCGTCCGCCGCCCGCTTCAACCCGTCCGCCGTAGCGGCGTGCTCGGGATAACAAGCGATTCCCACGCTGACCGTCACCGGGATGACCCGCCCTTCGTAAACCAGCGGGTGCAGGCGCAGGTACTCCCGGATGGCCCGCACTTTGGCCATCGCTTCGTCCAGCGTCGCTCGCGGGGAAAGCAGCATGAACTCGTCTCCTGCGTAGCGGTAGACGCTGTCTCCTGGAGAGGCGCTCTGCTTCAGAGCCTCGGCGATGCGCCGGATCAGCGCGTCGCCCAGGTGATGGCCGTACTGGTCGTTCACCGCTTTCAGATGGTCGGAGTCGAGCATGACCAGCGCGACGGAGGGCGGCTCGCTCTGCAGGATCTGCTCCAGGTCGCGGTGAAAGGCGCGGTAGTTCAGAATGCCGCTCAGCTCATCCCGAAACGACATCTGGTACATCCGGTCGTACAGTCTGGCGGTCTCGATCGCGCTGGCCACCTGAAAACCGATGATGGCGAGCAGTTCCTCGTGCTCCTTTTTGTAGGCGAACTCGCGGTACGACTGGGCGGAGATCACCCCTTTGATCTGGTTGTCCAGCATCAGCGGCACAAAAATGCAGGCGTTGGTGTCGCTGTCGGGGTTGCCCCACCGCACGGACGCGCCCTCCGTCTCGTCTCCCGACGTCTGCAGATGGACGGTTTGCCGGGTGGCGAGCACTTTGGAAATCAGCCCTTTTCCGTACGGGAGGGTGATCGGTCCGTAGTTGACCCCGTTGTCGATGCTGATCGGAATGCGGATCTCGCTGTCCCCTTCATCGTAAAAGGCGATGAAGAAGGCGTCGGTCGGCATCACCCGGGAGACCAGTTCAAAGGCCTTCCACAGAATCTCTTCTTCCTCGAAGGTCTTGGCGAAGATGTGGCTGAGATCATGGAGAATTTTCAAATGTTCTGACAGCCACAGCAGGTGTGTCACTTTTTCGTTTAGTTTGACAATTTCCTCCAGCAGTTGTTTGTGACCGATGCGTTCCCGCTCCGGCAGCACCCCGGCCAGTTCGCGGGAGAGCGCATCCACTTCCCCGCGGTCCACCTGTTCGATCCGGTGCAGCCACTGGCTGTACCGTTTCAGCAGGTGTTGCGTGTACTCTTCCCTTGTCGATGTTTCTTCTCGCATGTACAACCCTCCAGCACCTTCGGGCGGTTGATTCCGTTGGCATCCTGCAACTGGCTGCGCTTTTCCTATCGTTTTCTCTCGTGATAACGGTCGACGGCGGCGCGAATCGCCTGCAGCACCGCTCCCTGTCCGGGCGCCAGGAAACGCTCCTGTACCTCCTGCACAATCTCCGCCATCCCGTTTGCGACCGATTTGCCCCTCAACAGCGAGGCGAGAAAGTCGCTGGTTTTCTCCATGACAAACGTAAAGCTGGCGTCGCAGATGACTTCGTCTTCCACGTCGATGATGAGCACGCATCCCACCATCGTGGACAATTCGTACAAGGTCGTCCCCTTGGGAATTTGGGCAAAGCCCGCCGTCAGCACGGTCCGCTTGTCCGCCCAGTCCGCCATCCGATTCATCCTCCTCGCTCACCGTCCGTTTCCGTTTTGCAATGGCCGCCGCACGCGGCTTGGCCGGCACCGATGCGGGCTGACGATCCGTCCGGTGCGGGCCAGCGCCGAGGCCATGCAGGCCATCCACGATGGAAAAGAAAGTTCGCCCGATCCGCTCCCTTTTTTGGCGGACGAGAAAACGGCTACCCCTTCACGGCAATAGCCTGTACCGTTTTTTTCTGCTATGTACAACCAATATTACCCTATTCCCTCTGTTGTTTCCATCCCCTGTTCGCGGCATAACGTTCGAAATCGTCTGCAGAACAGACAGAGGAGAAAGAGCCCGCGGATCAGCACGTCGAAAAAGACGGACAGCCGCCGGTCGGGCAAAACCAGCGAAGGCAACGAGCACCACTTCCTTGCGCCTTTCAGGATGTCAACCACGCTGCCCCTCATACGCAAACCGGCCGAAATCATCCAGTCTTTTTCGCCAACTCTCCCGCGTGCCGACGCCTCCCGCAAACGACACGAGGCGCAGGCGATCCGTTTCGCCGGACCCGCCTGCGCCGCTGTCTTTTTCCGCCTATTCCTTCGCCTGATGGATGGCGTTCCGCACTTTGCCGCCGGCCCGGCGCAGCCGCTCCGCCGCTTCCGCCGCCGACAGGCCGGCCAGCTTCATCACAATCGCCACGCGGGCGTCTCCGGCCGCGTCGGCGATCAACTGCTCCGCCTCGGCGTAGCCGACGCCGGCTGCCTGCATGACGATGTGCTTGGCCCGCTCCCGCAGCTTGTGGTTGGTCGCCTGCACGTTGACCATCAGGTTGCCGTACACTTTGCCCAGGTGGACCATGCTGGCCGTCGTCAGCATGTTCAGCACCATCTTGGTGGCGCTCCCCGCCTTCAGCCGCGTCGACCCGGTCACCACTTCCGGGCCGACGACGATGTTGATCGAGACGTCCACGCCCTGGCTGATGTCGGGATCGGGGTTGCAGGAGAGGGAGACGGTGGCCGCCCCCCGCGCCTTGGCTTCCTCCAGCGCGCCGATCACGTACGGCGTCCGCCCGCTGGCGGCTATGCCCACCACCACGTCCCCGGCGCGCACGCCGCACCGCCGGACGTCCTCCTGTCCCAGCTCCGGCGAGTCTTCCGCCCCTTCAATCGCTTCCTTCAGAGCGGCTTCCCCTCCGGCGATGATCCCCTGCACCAACTGCGGATCGGTGCCAAAGGTGGGCGGACACTCCGCCGCATCCAGCACCCCCAGCCGCCCGCTCGTGCCGGCGCCGAAGTAAAAGAGGCGCCCCCCTGTTTCCAGGGCGGCGGCGATCATGTCCACGGCCCGTGCCACTTCGGGCAGGACGCGCTGTACGGCGTGCGCCACCTTTTTGTCCTCCTCGTTCATCAGCGTCACGATTTCCAGGCTGGACATCTGATCCAGCGACTCGCTCGCCTGGTTGCGCATCTCCGTTGTGAGCTCAAACAAGTTCTCCCCCATTGGCTTCCCCCTCTGGATGGAATCGGCACAGATTCTTCCTGACTGCCGCATCGAGCGGCCGGCCCGCCCGCATCAGCGCCGCGGCCAGACAGCCCGTCACCGGCGGCGCGGCCGGCACGACCGCCTCAAACCGGGCCAGCTCCAGCACGGCGCGGCGCAGCATCGTATCGGCCGCCATCAGCCCGCCCGCCAGCACCACGGGCAGCCGCTCCCCCGCCTTGGCCAGACACGTCTCCGCCAGCTCCAGCAGCGAAGCCGCCGCCTGCCGCACCAGCCGTCCGGCCACAGCGTCGCCCGCGGCCGCCGCCCGGTCCACCAGGATGGCCGCCCCGGCCAATTCCCTGCGCGGGTTGGGCGATCCGTACAGCCGGGCGATCAGTTGGTCGGGAGTGTCCACCCCGTAGTGCGACACCAGCATCCCGGTCAGCGCCGTCGCTTCGCCGCGGCCGTCAAACGCCCTGAGCACGGCGGCAACCGCCTGCCGGCCCAGGTCAAAGCCGCTGCCCTCGTCGCCGACCAGATACCCCCAGCCCCCGACGCGATGCCGGCTGCCGTCCGCCGTCAGCGCGCAGGCGATGGAGCCGGTGCCGGCAATCAGCACGATCCCCGGTCCGCCCCAGGTGCCGGAGTAGAGCGCGGCCACCGCGTCGTTGTCGATCTGCAGCCGCTCCCCCCACTCCGCTTGAAACGCGTTGACGATCATCGTCTGTACCTGCGGCCGATCGGCTCCGGCCAATCCGAAAAACAGCCCTTCCACCTCTTGTGCCGCCGCTCCCGCCTGCCTGAGACAGTCGCGGATCAACGCGCGCAGCGTCTTCTCCACCTCCGGCCAGGGGCGCGACAGCGGATTGCTCCCCTCTCCCGCGGCCAGGGCGGCGATCCGCCCGTCCGCGCCGCAGACGGCCGCCGTGGTCTTGCTCCCGCCGCCGTCGATGCCGAGAAACCAGCGCCGCTTTTCACTTGACCGCACCGGCTGTCAGCCCCTCCATGAACTGCCTGGACGCCAGGAGAAACACGCCGATCATTGGCAGGGCGGAGAGCGTCAAGCCGGCAAACAGCAGGCTCCAGTCCGTCTCGTACTCGCCGAACAGCACCATCATCCCCACGGGGATCGTCTTCAGCGTCTCCTCCTGGATGAAGATCAGCGGAAAAAAGAAGTCGTTCCAGGCGCCAATAAAATTGATGATCACCACGGTCCCCAGCGCGGGCCGAATCAGCGGCAGCAGCACCCGCCACAGCACTTGAAAGTGGCTGCAGCCGTCGATTCGGGCCGCCTCCTCCAGCTCCACCGGCAGCGTGCGGAAAAAGCCGGTGAGGATGAACACGGAGATCGGGATGCCGCTCGCCGTGTAAATCACAATCAGCGACCAGAGGGAGTTTAACAGCCCCAGCTTCTTCATCAGCATAAACAGCGGGACAATCCCCAGCTTGATCGGGATCATCAAGCCGATCAGAAAGAAAAAGTACAGCACCCCTGTCCAGCGGAACGAAAACCGGGCCAGGTAAAACGCGGCCATCGCCGAAAAGAGGGCGATCAGCACGACCGACGCGACGCTGACAACGACGCTGTTCCAGAAAAAGTGGGCAAACGGCACCGCCTCCCACAGCTTGCGGTACGTCTCCAGGCTGAACGACCGGGGCAAGGAGAGCGGATCGGAAAAAATCTCCGCATTGGTTTTAAACGACGAGACGATCATCAGCACAATCGGGTAGGTCGCCACCAGCACGAACAGATAGGCGAACACATACTGCAGCGACCGGACGCCCACGCCAGTTTTCACGGGCTGCTCCTCCTTTCCGCTCCGTCAGTGCCGCACTTCCCGTTTCCGCATCAGGTAGAGGGAAAGCGCCGAAACGGATGCGACGATGAAAAAGATGACAATGGCAAGCGCCGAGCCCAGGCCGATGGAGACGTCACCCGCGCCCCCTGCCCCGCTGAACGCCAACCGGTAAAAGTAGACGGCCAGCGTGTCGGTGGAATGAAACGGTTCGCCCATCGACCCCTGCATGGCGTACACCAGTTCAAACGCTTCGAACGCCTGGATGAAGGTAAAGATCGTCATGATCGTGATCGACGGCATACAGAGCGGCAGGATGATCCTCACCAGCATCCGGGGGCCGCTCGCCCCGTCCAGGCGGGCCGCCTCGATCAGCTCCTCGGGAATCGACTGCAGCCCGGCGAGGAAAATCAGCACCGCAAACCCGATGCCAAACCAGCAGTTGACGAGAATGATCGCCAACAGGGCGGTATCCGGGTCTCCCAGCCAGGGCCTGGCCCACTCCGAAAGCCCCAGCTTGTGCAGCAGGGTGTTGAGCGCCCCGTAGTTGGGGTTGAGGATCAGCTTCCACAAAAAGCCGACCACGATGACGGACAGCAGCCGGGGCAGGAAGTACGCCACCTTGAGGAAACCGGCTCCCCTAATCTTGCGGTAGATGATAAAGGCGAGTACAAAGGCGATGCCGTTTTGCACGATCATCTCGACCACAAAGTAGATGACGTTGTGGCCAAACGCGTTCCAGAACATTTCGTGAAACGGCTCCACCCGAAACAGCGTGATGAAGTTTTTCAGGCCGACGTAGGCGCCTCTGGCAATGCCCTCCCACTCGTACAAGCTGTAGGTGAAGGCGGAAACGATCGGATAGACGACAAACAGCGTGTAGATCACGAGAGCCGGAAGGGGAAACAGGTGGACGAGCCACCGCGCCTTTCCCTTTGGACGGGCAGCCTGTGTCTTGGATATGCCCATGTTCACCCACCCCCTGATGGAGACGGCGGAGCGGAAACAAGCACGCTCTCACCCCGCCGCCATTTGCCGGAATTGCTTATTTCTTGAAAGCAGGGAACCATTTTTCCGCCGACTTCTGCACCTCTTGCGCCACCTGTTCCGGCGTCAATTTGCCGAGGTACATGCCCTGCAGGGCGTTCTCCAGGGTCTTCTTCGTCGACGGATTGCCTTCCGCAAAATGAACCACCATCAGATACGGCGTGGCGATGCTCTGCGACATCTCCGCCATCTTGTTGACCAGCGGGTCGTCGGTGCTCACCCCGGGCACGGCGCTGATCCGTTTGAACTCGCCCGCAAACAGCTCGCCGAATTTTTTCGTCGTCATGAACGCCAGAAACTTCAGCGCCTCCTGCTTGTGCTTGGACTTGGCGTTGACCGCGTACGAGCCGTCCACCCAGGTGGTCAGGACGGTGCTGCCGTCATCCGTCGGCATCGGGAAGAAATCGATCGGCAGGTCCGGGTTCATCTTTTTCAGCCCTTCCAGCTCAAAGCTGCCGTTGATGAACATGGCCGCCTTTTCCGTGAAAAACATCGTGCGGATGTCGTTCAGCTCCAGGCCGACGAAATTTTCCGGGAAATAAGGGGCCAGCTCCTGCATCCGCTGAAGCGATTTGACGAACTCGGGGCTGGTGAAGGTACTCTCCCCTTTCAGCAGCTTGTCGACAAACGCGTTGCCGTTGTAGGTTCCCGGCGCGATCACGCCGTGGCTGAGCGAGAGCAGCCAGCCTTCCTTGGCGCCAAACGCGAACGGTACCACGCCTTTTTCCTTCAGCGTTTTGGCTGTGGCGATCAGTTCGTCCCAGCTCTTCGGCTCCTTCAGGCCGTACTGGTCGAAGATCTTTTTGTTGTAGTAAATCTGCGTCGAGTTGAGCGAGAGCGGGACGCCGTACACCTTGCCGTCCTTGCCGGTGGCAGCCGCCAGGACGTCCTGGGGAAACTCGCGAATGCCGGGCAGATTGTCAAGCGGCTCCAAATGACCCGCCTCCGCCAGCGAAACGCCGGGCGCGTAGGGCCGTAGCTGCAGGATGTCGGGGCCGCTGTCGCTCTGCAGGGCCGTGTTCAGGATCGTGTCGTACTCCGTGGCCTTGAGCGGCTTGAAGTCAATCTTGATGCCGGGGTTCTCCGCTTCAAACGCCTGGATGATCTTCTTGTACCCCTCCGTGTCCTCGACGCGCCAACTGTTCATGGTGAGCGTCACCTGCCCGGAGCCGCCCTGTCCCCCCTGCTCGCCCGACGGTTTGGCCATCTCTGCTCCGCCGCTGCATCCGGCCAGGGCCATCGCGGCGGCCAGCACGACCGAAGCGGCTGTGTGCAAACAGTTCCTCTTCATGGACCAACTTCCCCCTTTTCGTACACCTGTTTTGACTGCAATTTATGTCAGGTCCGGCAATAGCCGGGCCGTGACGGCGTCGTGCAGGACCGGCCGCAAGCGCCTGAGCGCGTGATCGCGGCCGAGATGGACGGCATTGGTGAGGAAAATGACGGCCCAGCCGCGCTCCGGATCGATCCACATGCTGGTCCCGGTAAAACCGGTGTGGCCGAAGCTGTTCCGGCTGAATCCGCCGCCGCAGCTCAGCCCCTCGCCGGCGCTGTTCATCTCCCAGCCCAGGCCTCTCGCCCCTCCCCTGCCCTCCGTGCGGCAGCGTACGGCCCGCTCTCTCCATTCGGGGGCGATCGGCGACGGTTCTCCGCCCAGCCACATCGCGGCGTAGCGGCACAAGTCATCGGCGGTGGCGAACAAGCCGGCATGGCCGGCGACCCCTCCCATCGCGTACGCTTTTTCGTCGTGCACCTCACCGGTGAGGAAGCGGTTGGTCAAACGGCAAAACTCTGTAGACGCAATATTCCGAAAAATAAGCCGATCCGGACGGAAGCAGGTGTGCCGCATGCCCAGCGGGTCAAACACGCGCCGCTTGACATAGCGGTCCAGCGGCTCGCCGGTCAGCTTCTCCACAAGCAGCCCCAGCCAGATCATCCCCAGGTCGCTGTACACCACACGTTCGCCGGGCGGATGCAGGAGCGGCCGCCCGTACAAAAGCTCCGGCAGCCGGATGTGCCCGTCCCTGCGCCGTTCCGCCGCGTCGGCAGCCAATCCCGCCGTATGCGTAAGGAGCTGCTCGACAGTGATGCTCCGCTTGTCGGCCGGACAGTCGGGAAAGAAGCGGCCTGCGGAATCGTCCAGGGCGAGCCGCCCCTCCTGCATCAGCAGCAGGACGGCGGGCAGGGTGGCGGTCACTTTTGTCAGCGAAGCGAGGTCGAACAGCGTATCCGGCGTCACCGGCTGTCCGTCCGGCAGGCTGGTCCGGCCCGCGTCACAGGCGAAGAGGAGGCCGTCCCTGTTTACGACCCGCAAGGCCGCCCCCGGAATCAACCCCTGCTCCACCCAATCCGCAAGCAGACGCTTGACGCTCTCCATCTCCGCTTCCCCCTCTACGACCGCTTGGTCCGGCTCACGGCCAGGCGCGTTTTTTCCAGCAGCGGGATCACTTCCTGCTGCCTTCTGGAGACCATGGCGATAAACAAAATGTCGATGACGTTCAACTGGGCGATCCGGGACGCCATCGCGCCGCTGCGGATGCTTTTTTCGACCGAACTGGTAAACAGCCGGATGTCGGCCAAATCGGCGACGGGAGACGGCCCGAACTTGGTCAGGGTGATGATGGCGGCCCCCTGCTGTTTCGCCTCCGTCAGCGACTGGATGATGTCTTCCGTCTGCCCCGAGTAGGAGATGCCAATCGCCACGTCCTGCTCCGTCAGGTTAACGGCCGACGTGAGCTGGGCGTGAAAGTCGGAATACGCTTCACACCAGAGGTTGATGCGGGAAAACTTTTGCTTGATGTCCTCCGCAATCACGGCGGAGGCGCCTACGCCGTACACGTCGATCTTGCGGGCCCGGGACAGCGCCTCGGCCGCCCGTGCCACCTCTTCGCTGGAGAGAACGGAGAGCGTGTCCTTGATCGACTGGATGTTGTTCCAACTGATCGCCTGCATGATCGAGTCCACGCTGCCCTCCATCATGATCTCCTGGTAGCTGCCCGCCACCGACTGCTTGTTCAGATCCCCGGCGATTCTCAGCTTCAACTCCTGGTATCCCTTCATGTTCAGCGTCCGCGCCAGGCGGATAATCGTCGCTTCCGAAACGCCGCTCAACTCCGCCAGCTTCTGGACCGACAGCTTGACCACTTCCTGCGGATGGGCCAAAATGAAATCGGCCACCTTTCGCTCGGACGGCTTCAACTCTTCCAATATCGCTTGCAGACTGACAAGACCTCCGCTCAGCATCCCGACACCACTTTCTACCAAATCTTCCCTTTATTTTATGAAATTTTATTTCTAACGTCAATCACCAGTTATTAAACAATATTACAACGGCAGCAAAAAAATGTCTGGCGTCTTTTCTGGTCCCAAACACCACCGTTTAGGCAGGATTACACATCTTTGATCAAGCTGGGTCTTTCTTGGTATATTTTGGTATAATGAAACTGCGTTTGGAGAGGAGGAAAAGCCTTTGCATGGCATGGATGATGATGCTGCACATGAGATCAAAAAAGTGAAAAGAAAGGTAGGAATCTTCTTATCGGTTATCGGTTTGTTTATACTAAGCCTGATCGGATACGGCATCCATTGGGCTTTCTTTGACATGGAACGCCTGCCGAAAGGAACGGTGCTTGCGGAACAGGTATCCCCTGACGGCACGTATACCGTACGTGCATACTTGTCCGATATGGGGGCGACGAGATTGGAGAACAAACGGGATCACAGCCGATGAAAAGGTTGGATGCAAGGAGGCAAGTGTATACGCGCCCGATTCTAATCGTCAGTCGTAATTTATCGAGCAAAGTAACGATTGTGGAGGCATGCCTGTGAATAAAATTTGGAAAAGATTTGCTGCTGCTATTCTGTAATGTCATGATTGCCATTGCGATGGGGATTTTTGCGTATGAAATGTATCGCGAGACAAAATTGGTTCAGAGCGTTATTTTTGCTGCGATCAGTATCGTCATATTCACTTTTGTCATCGTTTCATTTGTGTACAAACGTAAATTGCAAGATAAAGAACAAGAAGACGTTCATAAAAGTTGAACGTCTTTTCATTTTTTGAATGATCCACAATGGATGGCAACACAGCCACTGCCTAAAACGATACGACTCGTTCCCTGCCTCTTGACCTTTCCGCAGCGGCAGCCCTTACGCTGGAAGCGACACCATCATCACCATCATCACCATCATAGTGGAGGGGAATCCAGATGAACACGACACTGCTCAAAGGGTGCACGATCCTGACGATGCGGGAGGGAGATCAGCCGTTTGCGGGGGACATTCTGATCGAGGGCGAGCGGATCGCCGGCGTCGCCCCCGTCATCGACCGGGAGGCGGACGAGGTGATCGACGCCAGGGGGATGGCGGCGATGCCCGGCCTGATCAACGCCCACAACCACGCCGCCATGTCCCTGCTGCGCGGCTTTTCCGACGACCTGAAGCTGATGGACTGGCTGGAGAAAAAGATGCTCCCCGCCGAAGCGCGGATGACCGAAGAGGACATCTACTGGGGCACGCTGCTCGCCGCGGCGGAAATGATCCGCTCCGGCACGACCGCGTTTGCCGACATGTACGTCTGCATGGACGCGGTGGGACAGGCGGTGCTGGACAGCGGGATGCGGGCCTCGCTCACCCGGGGGCTGGTCTTTCTCCAGGATGACGGCGGCAGGCGGATGCTGGAAGGGATCGACCTGGTGGAAAAGTGGTCAGGCGCGGGCGGCGGGCGCATCACCACGATGTTTGGCCCGCACGCCCCCTATACCTGCCCGCCCGAGCCGCTGCGGGAGGTAATCGCGCTGGCCCGGGAGCGGCGCGTTCCCATTCACATCCACCTGGCCGAAACCGTCGAGGAGACGGTCAAAATCCGCGACAAGTACGGACAGACCCCGACCGAATACCTGTACCAGCTCGGCCTGTTCGAACACCATCACGTCCTCTTGGCCCACGCCGTTCACCTGACGCGCCGGGACATCGGCTTCCTGCGCGGGATGCGCGGCGGTGTCGCCCACAATCCCGTCAGCAACCTGAAGCTGGGCTGCGGCATCGCGCCGGTGGCGGAGATGCTCGCGCAGGGCGTCACCGTCGGCCTGGGCACGGACGGCGCCGGCAGCGCCACCACGCTGGACATGTTTGCGGAAATCAAGGCGGCCACCTGGCTGCAGAAGCTGGATCACGGCGACCCGACCCGGCTGCCGGCGGAGCAGGCGCTGCGCATGGCGACGATCGAAAGCGCCAAACTGCTGGGCATCGACCACGAGGTGGGGACGCTGGAAGAGGGCAAAAAGGCGGACCTCATTCTGATCGACCTCGACAAGCCCCACCTGCAGCCCGTCCACAACATCGCCTCGCTGATCGCCTACAGCGCCGAGGGAGGGGACGTCGACACCGTGTTCGTCAACGGCCGCATGCTGATGCGCCGGCGTGAACTGCTGACCCTCTCCTGGGAAGACGTAAAGAGAGAGGCGGCAAAGCGGGCGGCGAGACTGGTTCAGGGGTTGTGACGGAACACGCGGTCGCGGAAAAAAACAAGCCGTGCTCCCCATGGGAAACACGGCTTGTTCTTTCTTCCGCTCCTTCGGCCCGGAGCGGGTGCCGGCGAACCCGCTGCGATTGTGTGCGCAGGGGCATCAGTCATGTTCCTGTTCGTTCTCATCCGGATTGTTCTTTTCCTTGCCGCCAGCCGGGAGGCGGCCGGCTCGTCTGGCGGATTCCCGAAGCAGGAATTCAATGTGGGCATTGACGCTTCGGAATTCATCGGCCGCCCACCGTTCCAGCACCTCGTACAAATTCATGTCAATTCGCAAGGGAAACTGCTTCTTTTTGGCCATATCCCTGTACCAGCATCTGCTCTTAATAGATCGAGCCCGTATTGATAACCGGATGAGCTTCCCGTTCGGATACAATGGCCACCATCAGGTTGTTGACCATGGCCGCCTTTCGCTCGTCGTCCAGCTCGATCACGCCGTCTTCCTTGAGCTTGTTGACGGCCATCTGAACCATGCCGACAGCCCCTTCCACGATCTTCTTCCGGGCGGCAATGATCGCGGCCGCCTGCTGGCGCTGCAGCATCGCTCCCGCAATCTCCGTCGCATAGGCCAGATGTGTCAGGCGCGCCTCCAACACCTCGACGCCGGCAACAAGCAGCCGCTGCTGCAGTTCACGGGCCAGCTCCGAAGCGACTTCATCCGCATTGCCGCGCAGCGAGCTGGCATTCATGTCTTCAAATGTATCGTAGGGATATTTGCTGGCAATGTGTCTGAGTGCCGTTTCGCTTTGAATTTCCACAAACTTCTCGTAATTGTCTACGTCAAACAAGGCTTTGGCGGAATCGACCACGCGAAACACGACGACAGCCGCGATCTCAATCGGATTTCCTTCCACATCGTTGACCTTCAGCTTTGCGCTGTTGAAATTGCGAACGCGCAGCGACACCTTTTTTCGGATCGTAAACGGCGTTCCCCACCAGAAGCCGCTCCTGCGTACGCTGCCCAGGTATTGGCCGAAGAAGATCAGCACCTTTGCTTCATTGGGATGAACGATGAAGAACCCCGTGATTCCCGCAGCGAAAAGCAGCAGAAAGAGGATGCCGATCAAACTGCCCTCGCTGAGGAAATACAGTCCCAATCCAAAAAGCACCGCAACCAGCAGCAAACCGAAAAATCCATTCAGCGCCCACGTCTGTTTTTCCGTCATTTCCGCACGCCCCTTCCTTCTTTAAAATTATTTTAAAGTGATATCATCATTATATCATTCAGATATGTACGGAGTAAAGGAACGCACGTCATGAAGATATCGCCAAATTTGCCGCCGCCTTCCGCGTCAAGCTGATTGAGAGACTGCCTGGCCTGGTGGCCCCCCGCATCGCGGTGAATGATTTCCACTCCCTCCAACGTCTCCCCGGCAAACACAAAAAGCCGCCCTCCCGGTTTGAAAGGGAGGAACGGCTGTGTCTGCCTGTTTGACTGCCCATGCTTGTCGTACAGTTCGCACTGCACGCTGCTTGTTTTTTCGCAAACCTTTTACAGACGGATGACTTCTCCCGGCTTCAGCGCTTGTCCATCGATCCGTTTCTCCTTCAGACGGGCAGCGAACGCCTCTCCGTCCTGTTGGATCGGCGGGAACGTGTTGTAGTGAATCGGCACGACGAACTTGGCCTTGAGCCACTCGGCGGCCGTTTCCGCGTCTTCCGGTCCCATCGTGAAGACATCCCCGATCGGCAGGAAGGCAACATCGATGTCGTGGCGCTCCCCGAGCAGTTTCATGTCGCCGAACAGGCCGGTATCTCCGGCGTGGTACACGGTTTTGCCGCCCATATTCACGATGAACCCGCCGGGCATGCCCAGGTAGACGATCCGCTTCTCCTCGTCGTACACCATGCCGGAGCTGTGGAACGCCTGCGTCATTTTCACGCGGCCAAACGGAAACGCTGCCGACCCGCCCAGGTTGAGCGCCGTCGTCTTCGCTCCCTGCCAGGCCAGGTAGTTGGCCAGTTCAAACGTGGCGATAATGGTCGCATCGTTCTGCTTGGCCAGTTCCACGGCGTCGAGAATGTGATCCTGGTGGCCGTGCGTCAGCAGGATGTACTGCACGCGGATGTCGGACAGCTTGGTCGCCGCCAGCGGGTTGCCGGAGATGAACGGGTCCACGATGATCGAATGCTCCCCGCTCGTCAACTGTACGCAGGAGTGGCCGTGATACCGGATTTCCAACATGTGATCTCCCTTCCTTCCCTCTACAATGATCGTGCTTTCCCTCTGATCATAGAAGGGAATGAAATTCATGTCAAATCGCTTTCCCGTCATCCGGAGGCTTTGATTTCGGCGCACACGTTTTCTTTCACATCCCGGTCCGGCTCGGGCAGTATCAGATTGACAGCGGATGCCGCGACCAGCAAAACGATGGAGGCGACAAACGACAAGGCATATCCGCCCGTGTGATGATGCAAGAGGCCCGGTACATACGCCCCCAGAGCCGATCCGACCTGATGGCTGAAGAACAGCCAGCCGAGGATCTGACCGACAGAGTGTCCGCGGAAGTACTGCGTGATCAGCATCTGGGTGGGAGCAACCGTCGCAAAATCCACCAGGCCGAACAGTGCCGCGAACAGGAGCAGCAATACCGGTTCATGGCTGTACAGCAGAATCACGAGCGAAACGGCGCGGGCCGCATACAGGAAGGCCAGCAGTTTTCTGCTGCTCCACCGGTCCGCGATCATTCCGGAGAGCAGAATCCCCGCAATGTTGAACCCGGCCAACAGGCTGACGGCGGCCCCGGTCACTTCCGTGGAGAAGCCGTGATCGTGGGCAAACGGGATCAAATGGGTATCCATCAGCCCCGTCGTCGTCATGCCGCAGACGAAAAACGGCAGCAGCACGAACCAAAACGTCCGGTCCCGGAACACGTTCTGCACACGGACGCCGTTTTCTTTTTCCACCGATTCGAAGGCTGTATCTGCCGCAACGGTTCCACTGTTTTCCCCAGGTTCCCCGCCAAGCGGCAGCATTCCCATGTCGGAAGGGCGGTCCCGCAGCAAAAGCACAATCACCGGCAGCACGACGAGGACGAGGAACAGTCCCAGCAGGATGACGGTCCATTTCCAACCGAACCATTCGATGAAAAACAGCGAAAACGGGACCAAGAGCATCTGCCCCGCCCCCACTCCCGCTTCCATCATGCCGAAGGCCACTCCCCTTTTGTGCCGAAACCAGTTGGCAACGACGACAGAGGTAGCCACATTGGACACTCCTCCCACTCCGATGGACGCCAGCACGCCGTACAGGAGAAACAACTGCCAGGGGGACGTGACAAGAGACGTCAACAGCATGCTGACACCGATGAGAAAGGCGCTGAACGCCAGAACGGCGCGTGCGCCAAACCGGTCGACCAGATTGCCGACGATCGGCTGGGATATGCCGTATACCAGAAAGCTGACCATCGAAATGAGGGAGACCGTTCCTCTGTCCAGCGCAAACTCCGCTTCCCAGGGCGTGATGAAGGCCCCGAATGAAAGCCGTGCCCCCTGTACGGCCAAGAGGGCAAAAAACGTGGAAAACAAAATGATCCAGGCATAGTGAAATCTGCGATTCATACGCTCCTCCGCCCATCTTTTTTTCGTTTTCTGATCCAAGCAGGAGCCGTACGCCTCATTGAGCCGCACCGCATCCATTCCGACCGGTTTCCCTGTCGCAGCGCAAAACGGCGGCAGCCGCCTCCCCTGCTCGGGCCTCCGCACTTCCGGCGTACCGCTTCTCCCACTCACTCATCCACACTGCGGAAACGAGTCGCGAGCAGGGCCTGCGCCTTCCGCGTGTCCAGGGTCGTGTCGAGGAGGATGCCGTTTGCCGCCGCTTCTTCCGGGGTGACGACGTTCTCCTCGATCGCGGCGGGATCGAATCCGAAGCGGCGAGCCATTTTCCGGCAAAACGACCAGTAGCTCTCCCGCCCGCCCGGCCCCAGGTGGAGCGTGCCGCGCCACTCCGAATCCAGCAGTTCCGCCAAGGCAGACGCCAGGTCCTCCACGTGTACGAAGGTGCGAAACACATTGCCGCTGCGGACGACCCGCTCTCCCCTCTCCAGTGAGGCGAGCAGCGTTCGGACCCGCCTGTCCCACTGTCCGCCGGCATCGGGGCCGTAGATCGGACCCGTGCGAACGATCACATGGTTGTCGTGTCTCTCCCGCGTCATCCGCTCGCCGTCCAGCTTGGCGCTGCAGTAGGCGGCCAGCTCGTGGCCGGCCTGCCAATACGCCGTTGCGTCCGCTTCGCTGTAGTTCCCCCTGTTCCCCGGAAAAACGCCGTCCGTCGACACGAACACAAACCGTGTCGCCGGCTCGATCAGCGCCAACAGGCCGCCCAAACCGGCCCGGATCAGCCTCGCTTCGTCCGTCCCGCTCATCAGCGACCAGACGATCGCTCCGGGCCGCTCCCGCCCGATCAGCGCGGCCAGACGCTCGCGATCCGTGACGTCGAGGGGAACGTGCCGCTGACCGCACCTGCCGCGGCAGGTGCCGGTCACCTCCCAGCCGCGCCTGTTCAGGATTTCGTACAGCACGGAGCCGAGGTATCCGCTCGCTCCGAGCAGCAGCGCTTTTTTCATGGCAGATTCTCTCCTTCCGGGCCGAACACTGCAGGAATTTGTCGCACGGTTGGCAACAGGAGTTTTCCCGCCCGCACAGAAAGGCTTTTACAGAATAAGGAACCGCTTCTGCCAGAGCCGACATGGCGAAGCTGCAGGTGGGCCACCGCCACATGGACAAGACGGGAGGGAACGGTATGGGAAACGTGATTGAACTGGTCGCCAGGGAAAAAACCTACTCCGGCCGGGAAGTGGCCGCGACGCTCGGGATTGGCGCCAGTACACTGCGCAAGTGGAGCATGCTGTTGGAGCAGCACGGATACTGGTTTTTGCGGGACAGCCAAAACCGCCGGGAATACCGGCAGTCGGATGTGGCGGCCCTGCGCTCTTTTTACCAAATGACCAAAGAGCAGTTGGTTCCGCTGGAGGAAGCGGCCCGCAAGGTGGTGACGAGAACCGCTCCCGCTCCCGCGTCAGCCCCGGCGCGAACGGAAGCGGCTGCTCCGCTCGCCCCCCGCTCTCCCGCCCCGTTCGAACGGCTGGAGGAGCAGATTCACATGCTGGCCCGGCACGTGCAGCGGCAGGAGGACGCGCAGATGGCCCTGCTGGAACGGCTGGAGAAGCAGGAGGCCTACATCCGCAGCAGCCTGAAGGAGCGGGACCGCCGCCTGACCAAGGCGATGCGCGACATCCTGGAAACGAAGGCGCAAATCGCCCGGATGCAGGACGAGAAGCGCAAAACCACCATCTGGCACAAATTGTTTCGCATCACCTGACGGGCCGTTTCCCGTGCGTGCCCGGTGCGGTTGTCGGTCTGCCGGGATGCGGTTGGATCGCCTGGTTCCGCTGCGCCTCGCCGGCTTTTTTTCCTGCAGAAAAAACGGGCTGTTGACCATCTCTTCAACAGCCCCATAGTATCTTCCTTCTTTTTCCAACCCATTTGATGTTGTCACGCGGCGTGCGCGTTTTTGTCGCGGACCGCGGTCCTGTTCCGCATCACCAGGCTGACGGCCATCATCACCACGACGTTGACGATCAGCGCGACGATGCCGACGTTCAGATCCTGAATCGCCTGCGGCAAAAAGGGGAACAGGCTGCCGACCGTGGTCTTGCTCAGCGTGATGTAGGCTACCGTGGCCACCCCGGCGACAATGCCGGCCGCAGCTCCGTGCTTGGTCACCACATTGCGCTTCATCAGACTGAACAAGAGAGCCGGAAACAACTGCGTCACCAGGCTGTACCCCATCAAGAGCAGCGCGACAATCGCACTGCCGCCCGCAAACGTAAAGTAGAGGGAGATGAGCGCCACCACCGGCACCAGGTACTTGGCCAGTTTGGAAATCTGCGCGTCGCTCGCCTGCGGGGCGAACACCTTGTACACGTTTTTCGCCAGCAGCGTGGCGGCGGCCATCAGGATCATCGACCCCGGCACGATGGCGGTCAGCAGGCCCGCCGCCCCGATCACGCCGACAAACCACGGGTCAAACGTCTGAATGGACAGGCGCAGGAGCGACAGGTCGCCGTCCGCTCCCTTCAGGCCGGGCACCTGCAGAATGGCGGCGAAGCCCACAAAGAACACAAACAGCAGCACCAGCGAGTACAGCGGCATGATCATGGCGTTTTTTCGGAACACCCGCTCGTTTTCCGCCGAGTAGGCGGAGCCGAACGTGTGCGGCCACATGTAGAAGCCCAGCACCGTCAAGAGTACCGTGGAGATGAACCAGGAGGGGCTCATGCCGCTCTCCGGCAGGGCGAGAAATCCGGGCTTCGCCGCTTCCACCGCTTCAAACATCGGCTGGATGCCGCCGTAGTAGTGGTACGGCAGGTAGAGGCCGAGAAAGACGACGACAAACAGAATCATGATGTCCTTGAGCATCGCCGTCCAGGCGGAGCCGTGAATGCCCGAGACCATGACGTAGACGGTGACGGCGATGGTCCCGATCCAGATGGCCGCCTGGCGGGAGATGCTGCCGTACGACGCTTCCGACACGATGATCCCCAGGCCCTGGAGCTGCAGCACCAGATAGGGAATCAGCGCCGCCACGCCGACGAGTGAAACCAGGATGCCCAGATACGGGCTGTTGTACTTGCTGACGAAAAAGTCCGACTGGGAGACCAGCTTGTGTTCCTTGGCATAGCGCCAGATGGCGGGGAGCAGCCAGTAGGAGAGAACGTAGGCCAACGCGCCGTACGCGATGATGTAGAACGTCGGGCCGCCCTTGCTGTAGGCCCAGCCGCTGCCGCCGAGGAACGTAAACGTGGTGTAGATTTCCCCCGCCATCAGGAGAAAGACGAAAATGGTGCCGAAGCCGCGTCCCCCCACCGTCCACTGCTCGAGGTTCATGTCCTTGCCTTTGCGCGCCCGGATGCCGAGGTAGAGGGAGAGCGCCAGAAATCCGAAAATGATCAGCAACGCGGCGTTCATTGCGCATCCTCCTCCTTGTTCGCCGGGTCCAGTTTGTACACGACAGCCATGATCACCGATGTGAGGACGACCCACATGACGATCCAAAAGAGGAGAAACGGCAGGCCGAACACGTATGGGGTGACGCTGTTAACCAGCGGGATGCAGGCGAGGATGCCGATGAACGGCAGCAGCGCCAAGAGATGAATCGCCTTCATGGGAACCCTCCCTTCTTTTTCTGTACGAACCTGTTCGATCCGGTCTGTGTCCGACCGCGATTGGTTTGTTCCCGTCAAGAGATGCTGCCGCGCCTGCGTGGGGCGGCGGGCAGACATCGCCGGGGGACGGTCACATCACGATTTTGCGGGCGGCGTTGACGAACAACTTCACGCCCACCTGCAGCGCATCTTCGTCCACGGTAAAGCGCGGATGGTGGTGCGGGTAGACGATGCCTTTCTCCTTGTTGCCGGCGCCCACGTAGAAGAAGCAGCCCGGCGCTTTTTGCTGGAAGGCGGAGAAGTCCTCGCCGCCCATGTTCGGCTTGATGTGGTCCACCCATTCGGGCCCCAGCGTCTCCACCACCACTTCCTCCATCAGCCTGGTCACTTCGGCGTCGTTGATGACCGGCCGGTAGCCGAACTCGTACTTGAACTCATACGCGGCGCCGTGCGCTTCCGTAATCCCTTTGACCACCCGCTCCATCAGGGCCGGAACCCTCTCGCGCAGTTGTTGGTCAAAGCTGCGCACCGTGCCGCAGATGCTGACCGATCCCGGAATCACGTTGTGCGTCGTGCCGCCGATAAACTGGGTGACGGAAACGACCAGGTTGTCCAGCGGGTCGGTGTTGCGGGAGACGATGTGCTGCAGGTTGGTCACCACCTGCGCGGCGATGGCGATGCTGTCGACGGTCTGGTGCGGCAGGGCGGCGTGGCCGCCTTTGCCCAGGACCGTGATCCAGAACGTGTCCGGAGCGGCCATCATCGGCCCGGGGCAAATGCCGACCTTGCCGTACTCCAGCGGCGACCACAAGTGCGTGCCGATCACCATGTCGACGCCGTCCATCACGCCCGCCTGCACCATCTCTTCCGCTCCGCCGGGGTACAGTTCCTCCGCGTGCTGGAACAGGAAGCGCACCTCGCCTTTGATCCGGTCTTTCATCCCCGAGAGAATCTTGGCCGTCCCGAGCAGCATCGCCGTGTGGCCGTCGTGGCCGCAGGCGTGCATCACGCCCGGATTTTTCGAGGCAAAGGCAAACGTGTTCTCCTCGGTAATCGGCAGGGCGTCCATGTCCGCCCGCATCGCCAGGACACGCCCCGGCTGGGAGCCGATCAGCCGGGCCATGACGCTGGTCTTGGTCGGCCGGTGCACCTCCAGGCTGCCGAACGAAAGGAGTGTATCGTAGACGAACTGGGCGGTCTGTTCCTCGTGGAAGGACAGCTCCGGATGCTGGTGCAGATGGCGCCTCCACGCGATCACCTGCTCCTTGATCTGTTCCACCGCTTCGTTCAGCGTCGCTGTCGTCGTCATCTTTCATGCCTCCTTGTGATGTGCGGCCTCCCTAAAAACGGCGGAGCTTGCGCCGGTCCAGGGGTCCCGCATTCTGTATTTTTCAACAATTAAGCCGATTCGGCCAGGGACAGTACGGTTCGGTACAGCACGTTGGCGCCGTCCGCGCAGTCCTCTTTGCTGGTGTATTCCGCCGGATTGTGGCTGATGCCGTCCCGGGATCGGACGAAAATCATCCCGACCGGGCACAGCTCCGTCAACTGCATGCAATCGTGTCCGGCGCCGCTCGGCAAGGTGATGGTCTCCAGCCCCAGCGCTTCGCAGGCTGCCAGGGCAGCCGCCTGTATCTCCGCCGAACAGACGACGGGCGGAATGCGCTGCAGCAGCTCCACGCCGAGCCGCACGCCCCGTTCGCGGCAGATCGCTTCCGCCTGCCGGACGATCTCCTGCTCCACGCGGTCGCGCACCGCTTTGTCCACGTCGCGCAGGTCGAGCGAAAACTCCACCCGGCCGGGGATGATGTTTACGCCGCCGGGCGACACCGTCACCTGCCCCACGGTGCCGACCGCGGTGCCCGCTTTGCGGGCTTCGCGCTCGATCACCAGCATGATCTCGGCCGCCGCTGCCAGCGGATCGCGGCGCAGCGCCATCGGCGTGGCGCCGGCGTGGCCCGCTTCACCTTCCAGCACGAACTTCAGCCAGAGCGGTCCGGCCACCCCGCTGACCACGCCGACGGACAGGCCCCGGCTTTCCAGCACCTTCCCCTGCTCAATGTGCAGCTCCACGTAGGCCTTCACGCTCCCTTTGGGGCGGGCGGCCTTGCCGACGGCGTCGGGGTCGAGGCCGCTTGCGCGCATCGCCTCGGCGATGGAGACGCCGTCCTTGTCCCGGTGCTCCAGCTCCTCTCGTTTCAGCGAACCGGCGATGGCGCGGCTGCCGATCATCCCGTAGCTGAAGCGCGCCCCTTCCTCGTCGGTGAACGCGATCACCTCGATCGGATGTTCCGTCGCGACGCCCTGTTCGTTCATGGTCTGCAGCACTTCTACGCCCGCCAGCACGCCGAGCGGACCGTCGAAGTTGCCCCCGTTGAAGACGGAGTCGAGATGGGAACCGACCAGCACCACCGGCGCCTGCGGGTTGCGCCCTTCTTTCCGCCCGATCAGGTTGCCCGCTTCATCCTCCCGCACGCTGAGGCCCGCTTCCTCCATAAAGCCGCGAACCAGATCCTTGGCGGCCCGCTCTTCCGGCGTGAAGGAAAGCCGGGTGACCCCGCCGGATTCCTGCCTGCCGACGGCGCTGAGCCGCATCAGCCGATCCCACAGCCGTTCCGCATTAATCATTCGCTGCTACCTCCTCTATGTCGTCAACGATTAACGGTTGATTTACGGTTGTGTCCATAATTCTATAATAGTCATGTAATTTTGAAAAGAACAAACAAGAAAAGAAACGACCCTTTGCTTTTTGCAAGCAAAGAGTCATTACGTGGGAGTTTCGGTCGTTGCAGCCTGCTTCACACGGAACCCTCTGTCTTACAGCTGAATCCGGTACACTTTTCGCGGCCGGCCGCGCGGATGCGGACTCTCTTCGCCGACCACCTGGGCGAAGCCCTTCGACTCCAGCTCCATCAGGATGCGGCGGGCGCTGCGCGGCATGATCTGCATGTACATCGCCAGCTCGTGGGCGTTGATCTCCGACGTTCCCCGCTTTTTCAGGATGGAGTGCAGCTTGCTTAACGTCTGCACGCTGAGCGAGGTCTGCCGGCTGATTTCCTGCAGCTGGCCGGAGGCGGCGCTGTACGTGATCTGCTCCTGCCGTCCCAGCGGACCGACGATGCTTTTGTCGTCAAAATAGACCATCCAGGTGCCGGGGCCGCGCTCTTTGGCGTGCAGCAGCGCCGTGCCGGCGTGAATTTCCGCCTCGTAGGCCGTTTTGCCGACGCCGATCCCGCACGTCACCAGCTCGTCGCGAATGCCGAACAGCTCCTCCAGATTGGGGACGGACGTGTAATTGGCCGTGACCTCCCGCAGCATGCCGCGAGTGGTAAAGATGACGTAACGGCCCGGACCGGCCGTCTTCAGCGATCCCTGCAGTTGTTTGGCGTAGCGGAGCAGCTTCTCCGTGGCCTTGATCTCCAGATTGTGCAGTTCGTCGGTGGAGAACGCGCCGCTGGAAAGTCCCTTGAACGAATCGAACTCCATCATCTGCACGGTAATCTGGGTGTCTTTGAACTGGAGCATTTCGCGGGTGCGCAGGAGCATGCTGATCACCGAGTGAACACCCGTCCGCGTGGGCAGCACCCGGTAGACGGGGACACCGCGCCGCCGCAGCTCCAGCTGGGCCGTCCGCAGACAGGTGACGGCTCCCTTCGTCTTGCCGTCGCGCCACAGCCGTTCGTGGTAGTCGGCCAGTTCGCGAAAATGAATCGCCCCTTCGTAGTGCTTCAGCCAAAGATGGGTATGGACGATGCCCGCTTCCTCCAGGAAACGGGCGAGCTCCTCGGGTGAAAACGTGTCAAAGCTGAGCTCGTTGACGTGCATCCCCGCCTCGTGCGAGAGGTGCAGCAGCGTCCGGTACAGGCTGGCGCCGATATGCGGCACGTAGGCCATCGGCGTGTGGATCCTGCCCCATTCTTTCACCATCGCGTACGGCACCTGGCCGGAAAACAGCCACATGTCCGCCTCCTCGATGTGAGGCTCCAGCAAGTCAAAAATCTCCTCCTCCGACCAGTACACGATCGGCAGGCATTCAATCTCCGCAAATTCCTGGACGACGGAGCGGATAATCTCCAGCGAATCGTCCGCGCCCAATACTCCGAGTCTGAGTTTCAACACACGTCCCTCTTTCGCGCAGTCTGTCTTGCCCACTCTATTACCTTATACCTTAGCAAATTTGGCCCGGCGAGGAAACGCGGCCTGCGATCACCTGCCCGCCGACCGAACCGCCTTTTGGCCGATCCAGTGGGCCGCGAACAGAACCGGCCCGATGAAAAGGACGTAGGGCAGGGTGGCAAACAGCGTCCCCCAGGTGACGGCACCGCTCGCCAACAGGCGGTAATACGCGTACAGGGCATACGGCAGAACCACCAGCACCGCCGTAACAACCCCCGGCGTATAGCAGCGAAACTGCAGGGTGTGGCCCAGATGGGAAAAGACGTTGAGGAACAGGACGTGGAGGCAGACGAGGAAAACAGGTAGGTACGTTCCCGCCGGCAGGGTGACGGCGGCCAGCAGCGTCGCCACAGACAGGATGACAAACAGGCAGGTGACGGCAGCGGCAAACTGCGCCGTCGTCATCTTGAGCGACGGCTCCAGGAAGCGGACCAGCCCAGCCGGCAGTCCGTTCGTGACCCGCTCTTTGTTCGTCGCCAGCCACGTTTCGACGGTGATGATCTCCTCCAGATCGTGCAGCATGAACACGACCGGAAACAGCCAAATCACAGCGGACAGCTCCAGAAGCGAATCCAATTGCGCAATCATCGCCTTCTCCTCCTACCCGTTCACCCGCAAAATCCCGTGGGTGATGAACGTCACCGCTTCATCGGCCAACTGCTCCGCATCCTTTTCGCCGCTGAGCAGGTAGCGGGCCGTCAACCGCTCCATCACCGCGACCATGCACTCTGCCGCCACCTCCGGGGAAAGCTCCCGGCGGACATGCCCGGCCGCCTGGTTGCGCACCAGATTGGCCTGCACCATGGCGACGATCTCCCGCTTGATCGCCTCGCCTTCGTCCGTCTCAAACAGCGCGATTTTGGTCACCTCGGGACGCTCCGCCAGAAAGCGGAACAGCCTGGCCAGATTCTCCCGCACCTGCACGATAACGTCCGCCCCGGCGAGCGGCGTCACGTCCCGTCCGGCGTCGGCAATCTGCCGCAGCCGTTCGCAAAAGGGGCTCACCAGCTCCAGCCAGACCGCTTCCTTGCTGGGAAAATACAGGTAAAACGCCGCCTGGGTCAAACCGGCACGTCTCACGATGTCGCTGATTTTCGTCCGGTGAAAGCCGTTTGCGGCAAATTCCGCTGCCGCCGCCTGCAGCAGCCTGCTCCGGCTGAGCTGTCCTTTTCCCGTTTTCGCCCGGTTCATGCTCGGTCACCTCGAAAAACTAACTCGTCAGTTACATAACTTTCAAGTTAGTTTTACAACTTTTGGATTCCCTTGTCAATCTCCCTTGATTTTTTGTTTGGCAATCGGTAAAATGTTTGCTCAAAGAGTATGTACATGGCGATGAGGAAGAAGAGTAGGCATCACAGGAGACTCAAGAGAGCTGATGGATGGTGCGAATCAGCGTCAAATGGATGTTGAATGGGCTTCCGAGCTCCGAACCGAACCCGCCCGGCGGCAGTAGGCTTCGGCGTGAACGTCCGCACGTTACAACGGACACCGTATCACCGGTACGGAACAAGGCGATTTCAACCACGGGCACACGGCCGTGGATTGAAATAAGAAGGGTGGCACCGCGGTTCATCCGTCCCTGTTGTGGGCGGATGGACCTTTTTTATTTTATCTTCACCGTCAATCTTGGAAAGGAGCGAACCAAACCGATGAAAACCATTTTTTCCGGCATTCAGCCCAGCGGCATCCTCACCCTGGGCAACTACCTGGGCGCGATGAAGCACTTCGTCCCGCTGCAGGATGAATTCAACTGCTACTTCTGTATCGTCGACCAGCATGCCATCACTGTTCCGCAGGACCCGACCGCGCTCCGCGAGAACATCCGCCGCCTGGCCGCCCTCTACCTGGCTGTCGGCCTGGATCCCGAGAAAGTGACCCTGTTTATCCAGTCGGAAGTGCCGGCCCACGCCAAGCTTGGCTGGATCATGCTCTGCACCTCCTACGTGGGCGAACTGGAGCGGATGACCCAGTACAAGGACAAATCCCAAGGGCGCGGCGAGTCCATCCCTGGAGGTCTCCTGGCCTACCCGCCGCTGATGGCGGCCGACATTCTCCTGTACGGCACGCACTACGTCCCGGTCGGCGAGGACCAGAAACAGCACCTGGAGCTGACCCGCGACCTGGCCATTCGCTTCAACAACCGCTACGGCGAGATTTTCACCATCCCGGAAATCCGCGTGGCGGAAGTGGGCGCGCGGATCATGTCGCTGCAGGACGGGACCAAGAAGATGAGCAAGTCCGATCCCAACCAGGGCGCCTACATCTCCATGCTGGACGACCCGGACACGATCGCGAAAAAAATCAAGCGGGCACAGACCGACTCCGACAACGCCGTCCGCTACGACAAGGAGAACAAGCCGGCCATTTCCAACCTGCTGACCATCTACTCCCTCTGCTCCGGCAAATCCCTGGAGGAGTTGGAAGAGATGTACGCAGGCAAAGGCTACGGCGCCTTTAAAACCGATCTGGCCGAAGTGGTCATCGAGACGCTGAGACCGATCCAGGAGCGCTACCACCAGTTGATCAACTCGCCGGATCTGGACGACATTCTCACCGCCGGCGCCGAGAAGGCAAACCGCGCCGCCAACCAGATGCTGTACAAAGTGGAAAAGGCCATGGGCATGGCGCGGCTGTAAACGAAACGGACACGGGAACACTCCCTGCCAAAGGGCTGCCTTTCGGGGCAGCCCGTTTTCTTTGTCTGTTTTTTCGTACCCGAAAGTAGGCTATTGTTCACTTGTGAATGGTTTTCCCCTTGTAATAAGATGGGAAAAGTGTAAATGCCCCCCCGAGCGAAAGCGGGTTCTCCTGCTTGACAAGCGGCCCGTTCGCGCCAACTTTCCCGACGGAGGAACATGCCATGCAACCAGCCCGTTTTCTCTACCTGCTGCTCTGTCTGACTGCCGGTTTGCTGGTCGGCTTTTCGTCGCCCGACAAGGGGAAAAAAGCAACCTGGATCTGGCAGGCAGAGCTGATCGGCCCCCAACGCCAAGAGATTCTCGACTTTGCGGAAAGCCAAGGGATCAATCTGATCTATCTGCGCATCGACAGGGAAAAGCCGTTTGACTACTACCGTCCATTCATCCGGGAGGCCCGATTGGCCGGCATCGAGGTGCACGCCTTGGGCGGCCATCCGCGCTGGTCCCTTACCGCCGACCGGGAGCGGATGCTCGGTCTCGTGGACTGGGTAAAACGGTACAACCGCTCGGTGGACCAGGAGGAGCGCATACGGGGGGTGCACCTGGACATCGAGCCGTACCTGCTTCCCGAGTGGAACGACGATCAGCCCGCCGTGCTGAAACAGTGGATGGGCAACATCGAGGCTTTTGTGACCGCAGCCAGAGAGGAGGACGGTCTGGAAGTGAGCACCGACCTGGCTTTCTGGTTTGATCAAACGCCTGTGCCGGGACAAGCCGGTACGCCGTTCAGCACATGGATGATCGACACGTTTGACCACGTCACCCTGATGGCTTACCGCGACACGGTGGACGGTCCCAACGGCATCGAAGCGCTGGTCAAGGACGAGCTGGAGGCGGCGGACGCCCTCGGCAAACAGGTGATCATCGCGGTAAACTCAAAAGAGATGCCGCACGATCCGCACACCTCGTTTTTTGAGGAGGGAGCGGAAGCGATGGACGCGCAGCTCGCCGAGGTTTCTTCGCGGCTGGGTGGCCATCCGTCTTTCGCCGGCGTCGCGGTTCACGATTACCGCCATTGGCAAAACCTTCGGAAGACCCCGGACGTTACGACGAAGCCGGCTCTCGCCACGTACGTGTGGCACGCCGAACACGCCATCACCGAAGGGGACGAGATTATCGCCTTTGCCAAAGAGCAGGGAATCAATCTGCTGTACGTGCGGCTGGACCTGCAGCAGCCCTACGAGGCGTACGCCGATTTTGTGGAAAAGGCGACGGCCGCCGGAATCGAAGTGCACGCGATGGGCGGACACCCGATCTGGGCCCTGGAGCAGTACCGGGAGCGGATGCTGAAGCTGGTCCGCTACGTGAAAGACTACAATCGGAATGTCGCGCCCAATCAGCGGTTCCACGGCATCCATCTGGACATCGAGCCCTACGTCATGCCCGTCTGGCGGCAGGACACGAACGCGGTGCTACGGCAGTGGATGGACAATATCAACGCGTTCGTGGAAGAGACGAAACGGGATAGCGACCTGGAGACAAGCTGCGACCTTGCCGTCTGGCTGGACCAGTTTGACGTCCCGGACGAACCCGGAACCTCTTTCAGCAAGTGGATGATCAGCCGACTGGACCACGTGACGCTGATGGCCTTTCGTGACTACGCCGAAGGACCGGGAGGCATCGCGGCCGTGATCAAAGACGAAATGACGTTTGCCGACGAGTTGGGCAAGAAGCTGATCGTCGCCGTGGAAATGAAGGAAAGCGGAGAAGGGGAGCACATCACCTTTTTCGAGGAAGGGAAGGCGGAAATGCTGCGGCAGCTCGCCAAGCTGCCCAAGCTTTTGGTGGAGCACCCGTCGTACAAGGGGAACGCCGTACACGCATACGAATATTGGAAGACGGCCAGGGAATAAGCGGCCGTCCGTTCACACAGACAGGCCCACCGGAACGTCCCGGTGGGTCTGCCATTTCCGGGTGGGGAGTCACACTCCCCGTAAAGAAGGCCCATTCCGCTGCGAATGGGCCTTCGAGTGGACATTCCAAGCCGGCTTTCACTTCGCTTCGCCGGTGACCCTCACCTGCACCTTGGCCGTCCTGCCGCCGTACGAGACGGTGAGGACCGCCCGGTCGTTGTTTTTGGCGTGATCCGCCACGCGAATGACACCTTCCGGGCTTACGGTGACGAGGTCCGGCTCACTGGACTCGTAGACGCAGTCCGTAGTCACGTCCCGCCGGCCGCCTTTCCCCAAAACGGCCGCCACCTGAATCCGCACTTCGCTTCCGGGCCGCAGCTTGACGTGACGTTCCCGGACGATGAGCGCCCGCACGTCAGGGGACTGCCCCCCGTTCCGCTCGGGCAGGTCCATCTGCACCAGCACCGGATCGTGGTCGCTGGCCCGCCCCTGTTCGCCGGTGAAATCGGCGTTGATGTGGACGATGTCAACGGTAGTGCGCTCCGCCAAATGGCGGCTGACGAGGATGTGGTCGAGCGCCTGGGAGTTGCCCTGGTACACGTAGGTGTACCGCTCGCCGGCCGGCAGCGTTTCCACCATGTTGCGGAGCACGTCCCCTTCCAGCGTCCGCAGCGGACGGGAGAACGGGAAGTCGTTCAGATCGCCGAGCACGACCACGTTGGCCTGCGGGTCGGCGGCGTGGATGTCGCGGACGAACCCGTTGACCGCCTTGGCGATCTCCACCCGCTGGGCTTCGCTCGCGAGTACGGGAGGCTGCCGGACGCCGAACAAGGGGCCGTCCCCTCCTTTGGAGTTGAAGTGGTTGGCGATCACGATCACCTGTTTGTCGCCGAACCAAAATTCGGCGGCAAGCGGTTTGCGGCTGTCGACAAACGCCGCGTTGGCCGGGTCGATACGGCCCGGGTTGTGGGACAAGCGGGCCATGCCCTGCTCCGTTTCCACGCGAACAGCGGTGACGGCATCCCCCGCCGGCCGCTCGGCCAACCGGACGCGGTCGGGGTTGTACAGGAACCCGACGCGGATGTTACCGCCCGGCTGTCCGCCGTCCCGCTTGTCTTCGGGCGCGATGTCCACGTACCGGTAGGCGGGGCCGCCCAGCTTCGCCACGGCGTCAATCAGCACCTGCGCCGACTGGCTGGCGTCGGTCACGCCGTCGTCCTTGGGGCCGCTGTTGTCCTGCATCTCGATCAGGCCGACGATGTCCGGCCGTTTCAGATTGTGGACAATCGAGTCGGCGATGCGCCTCACTTTTTCCGCATCCGCGCGGGCGGAGAAGTTCTCGATGTTGTAGGAGGCGATCGTCACGTGATCCGCCTTTGGCTCGATCGCCGTGACTTCCCGTTCGTGGCCGCCGTCCACCAGCGCCGGCAGCGGCTTGATGTTGTACAGTTTGTAGTTGGCAAAGCTGTAGTCGATCACCCCGACGATCGGCCCCGCAAAGGTATCGCCCACCTTTGCGTCGGGTGCCCCTGCGACCAGCTTGTCGGCCACCGTGATCCGCTCCGGGTTGTAGTTGTCCTCGGCGATCGCGACGCCGCCCGCAGGGGTGCGCACCTCGTCCGGATTGGCCCCGTCGGAGACGATGACGAACTCAGCGCTCGGCGGGTTGGCAAACGTCTCCGTCGCCCCCACGACGCGGGGATGGTTCACCTGGACAAGCATCCCTTCCACGCTCTCCCAGAAATCGATGCCGTCTTCCTCTGGATCGAAGCGGGCAAAGCTGTCATTGTCGATCACGTTGTGCGGGAAGGGATACGCCCCCTCCCCCAGCACAATCGGGGCGGGCAGCGGCTGATTACTCGCCAGCACCCGCACGGCCGTCGCGTCGATCTCCGTCAGCGTCAGGTCGGTTTCCTGCCGGCTTTTGCTCACGTACTCCTTGACGGTCCCGCTCACCTCGACGCGGTCTCCCGCCTTTACCCGGGCGTTCGGCTCGTAGACGTAGAGGCCTTCCGACGTGCGCGGGTCGCTGTCCGGCTCAGGGTCCTGCACGTAAAAGCCGGTCGTGCCGCTCCCGCCCGCGACGACCGCCGTGACGATCCCTTCCACATTTGCCACCGTTTCGCCTTTGTAGGGCGACTCGTGGGACGCCCCCTGGATGTCGTGGATGCGGACGACGTCAGTTTGGATCGTATAGGGGTAGACGGCGACGTCGCTCGCCGTCAATCCGTCCTTGACGGCAAACGCCTTGATCGTCAGCGGTTCAGCCACCGCGATCGGCTGCTGATAAACCGGACTGGCCGTGGTCGGTTCCGTGCCGTCCAGGGTGTAGTGAATGACCGCTCCTTCCAGCGGGGTCGTCAGCTTCACCAGCGTTCCAGCGGGCACGGCAGGACCCGGGGGCTCGGCCGTCACGGCGGGCACTTTGCCCGGATCGCTTCCATTGTCGAGCGGCGGCTCCGCCGGACTGAGGCTGTGTTTCGGCGTCGGCTCGCCGGCGACAAAATCGCTAGCGTTTTGGTCCGTGTCCCAGCCGTTCCCCTCCCCCGGCACCACCGCGGAAGCGCCGCTTTTGCGGGACACACTGGTCACGACGGAGGGCGCGGGGGCGGGACTGCCTCCCTCGGCGGCGTTGGTGCTGCCGTATCCGACAAAGTCGATGACCCCCGGCTGTCCGGCGGGATCGGCACCCGACAGCAGTTGGGTGTGACTGACCAATGCCACCTTCCCCTGCGTCGCTTTCATGGCGATGCCGCCCGAGGCGTCCGGTGCGGGAAGGCTGGCCCCGTCGCTGCCGCCCCCTTCCCGAATCAGGAAATAGCCGTGCGGCGGGATGCTGCCGGACAGCTCCGTCTTCTGCCACGACGTGCCCGTGGCGGAGGCGTACTGAACCGACCAGTTGTCCAGGGTCACGGCCTGCCCGGTCGGATTGTACAGCTCGACATAGTCGTGCTGATACGCCGCGCCGCTGCTCCCGCCGCCGCCAAACACCTCGCTGATGACCACGTGGCCGGCCGTTTCCGCCCCCGCTTGGGGCAGCGGTCCGGCGGGCATGACGCAGCCAGCCAGCACCGCCGCCAGCACCCGTTTCCACCAGCGTCCATGCACTTTGCGTACCTTGTTCATCGTCCCCATCCCTTCCTGTTTTTTATGGAAATCTATTCCTGATTCTACACAACTTGTCTAACTTGTATGTAAATTCGGCGCAAAGATTGAATGGAGCTTTGGTATGAAAAACGCGGGGGATGGCTCGGACCGCTGCCCTATTTACGCACCTGCCGGCCCGGGGACAAGATCCGTAAACAAAAAAAGACCCGAGCGGAGTGCGCGGGTCGTCTGTCCGGACGGACGTCAGGGCAGCGGGACGGGAAGTTCCATCGTTCTGCTGCCGTCTTTTGCGCTTTCTTCAAACAAGATCAGCGTGAGCGACGTATTGGGATTCTCTTTCTTCACGGAAAGCGTAAATTGAAAATCTCCCCACTCGGGCCCCCCGGCGGACGCCTGGGTGACCCCCGCTGCCAGTTCATTATGACCGTCCTCGACGACGTAGTGAACGACGCCTTCAAATACGCGGGCTTTCCCTTTTACTTCGAACGTATCTTCTTTTGTCTTTTTCACGGTCACGCCTTGAAACCGGTCGTTCTCGTACCGGGGTTGCGTTTGACCGGTATCCGGCTGTGCCGGAGCGGCATCGTTCGGCGGGTCTGACGGAGCCGTGACGGGCGGTTGATCTGATGGAGCCGTAGCGGGCGCCGTGCCGGGTTGGGCCTGGTCGTTCGGCTTCTTTTCCGACGCCGCGCAGCCCTGCAGCAGCCCGGCCAGCAGGCAGAGCACAAGAAACCTGCGCATGGTATCCCCCCGATTCATGTTGGGATGTTTCTTTACTCTTAATAAGTAAGACGGCGTCCGCAGCGCTTTGTTGCAGGAAAAAAACCCCGTTTCCGCAGCAGCGGAGGCGGGACGACCGATGCAGAGGCGGCCCTGCAGCGGATGGCGGCCGCATGTCATTCGCTTTTGGCCTTCGCCAGAGCAGCCTCCGCTCTGAGTCTGGCTCTCATGTCCGCCCGTTCCGCTTCCTTCAGGCGAGGACAGGTGTAGCAGTAACGGCCTCCTTCCGTGCGGTAGTAGAGACAGCAGGCGCTTTTCATGCTGACTTGCCGGTCGGGATCGAACGGGTCTTCGATCAGCCGCAGTTTCACCCCCAACGGATTTTTCGTTCGGCCGAATACCTGCGGGTCAAGCTGCTCGGTCAGAAAGCGGAAGTCGTCGGCGATCCGGCGGCGCAACAGCTCCTGCTCCGTCTCCTTGAGCCATCCGTCCCGTTCGTATTGAAAGCGGGCCGGAAGCTGTCCCCATAACTGGCCGACGTTTACCCCGGCCGCTGCCGAAACGGCCTCCAAGAGCGGCCTGACCGTGTTCCCGTACACATCCTGAAGCACCCTGCCGCGCCACTCCGCTCTCGCCGCCTCGTCGGCCGGCCCGTCCTGCTCCGCCCAGCGGTTGAGCATGAACGAGAACCGGTGGTAGCCGTCCTGGGCGTACAACTGCACGGTGAGGTTGTTCAGCGACAGGTCAAACGCCTTGTTCCAGACGGACATCGCGTACTGCACGGCCAGGGCCGGTCCGCACAGCCACCCGCTGAAATAGGTCGCGGCCGGAGCCGGGTCCGGCGCTTTGATCAGTCGGGCGTACACACCGATCAGGCTGGACATCTGCGCTGTTTCCAACAGCTCGGACGCGGGGCCGGACCAGACGACGTTCGCCATCTCCCGCCTGCTGGTAAAAAAGTGCCGCTCCAGTTTGTCAAAGTCTGCTTGCTGCATGGTCATCATCTCCGGTTCAGGCAATGTTTGCGGCTCATTTATTGATAGTGATTATTGTTTTCACGTGTGTTTGTATCATTGTACTACAATGTCATGGGCCCTACAACAGCCGGATGCGCGCCTTCGGGCCAGGCAGACACGCTTCGGCCGAAGCCCTTTCGGGGAAGCCGGTCTTGCTGCGCAGCGCGTACGTCGTGCCGTTTCAGGAAGCGGTAAAAAACCGCTCCGATTTCGGGCGGTTTCGGTCTGCCTGCCGGTATCGGTCGATTTTCAACCGCTCCCCCACAGGAGCGGCGGCCGTCGCTTGAGCGTCACCTGTTCTTGGCGTACAGCCAGTTGTAATAGCTGGCGTGCTTCAGCTCGTCGGTCATGATTTCAAACACGGTATCCCGATACTGCAGCGGAATGTATTTATAGATGGTGCGGTAACGTTCGAACGCTTTCAGTTCGCCAAACAGGGCCTGCTCAATCCCGGCCAGATAGCTCTCCGGAGGCTGGAACGCCTCGTTCTCGTCATGCGTCACAGGACGCTGTCCGGTCAACTGGCCGTAGAGCTGGAGAAACAGCCGGCGGTGTTTCCGCTCGTCATCGCGAATGCCGGCAATCACCTGTTTTTCCTGCTCGGTCGGCGCTTTCCCGATCAGGTAGTCGTAAAACAGCTCATCCTGCCGCTCTCCTGCGATGCCTTCCTGTATCATCCGGAGGACGACCTTCATCCGGTCATCGTACCCCTCCAAGGCGGCGTGCCGCAAGGGCATGTAAGATGTGTACCGATAAGGTCCGTACCAGTATCCGCTCATCTCGTCCTGTCTCCTTTGTCGTGATTCACCTACAGGATATGCGCCTGCCCGGCAAAAGGAGCATGGCAACGGCGGGAACGGCATAATAGCCGGTTGTCACCGATATACAAGCAAGCTGGTACGATTCTGTAACCCACCGGGCGGATGCCGGGTCTGGACAACGACAAAGAGGAGCGTCGGCGGCGTCTTCGTCGAACTGAAACCCGGTCAATCTGTACAGCAACGGACTGTACACAGAGCATCTGCTTGTGCCGTTGGCGAATCACATCCTCCCATGCATGCAGCCGGAACCGGTTTAACGGCTTTCCTCGGAAACGTGAATACCCGATGATCCATAGTTGAGCGATTCCGTTTTCTTCGTAACCCTTCATTCTTTTTCGCAATACTTCCAAAGGCACGGGCGAACATTGAAACTCGATGCACAATTGCTGTCCGTCCGGAAATACGGTGAGAACGTCCGCTCGCTGATTGCCGTTTGATACACACGCTTCCACAGTAGTGTTGTTAGCGGGAAACAGACTGCTCACCCACTGCTTGATCACCTCTTTGCCGCAGACATGCTCATGGGTCTCCGGCTCCCGGTACTCACAAACTGCCCTCGCTACATGAGCAAAATGGGGCTTTATCTTTGGACCGTGCCGGTATTTGACCGGACCGTGACACAACAAGCAGCGCAAACTTTTCGTCGACCATCTCCGCAGCAAAGATTCGTCATACTCGTTCGCCCCAACGAAAAAACCGTCGGTGTGCTGGCATTTCTCCAAATGATCATCCCCCCTCTTTACCCTTGTACCTCCTGCCGGACGGACAAAAAAACGGAGAAAGCAGGTCGTCCACTCCCGAAAGAAGCCGAACATAATAAAAACAGCCGTCCCGTGCGCAACTTGCGCATAAGACGGCTGTCGACGTGCCGAGGTGCGGATCGGCCTACGGCTCCCATTCGCCGCGGCTGGCAGCTTTCCTACGCCACGATGGGCAGCACCATGTTCAGCAGGAACAGCCCGGCGATCACGTAGAGCAGCGCCGGCACTTCCCGGCGCTTGCCGAGGGCGAGCTTCAGCAGCGGATAGGCGACAAAGCCAAAGGCGATCCCGTCCACGATGCTGTACGACAGCGGAATCAGGGCGATGATCAAGAAGGCGGGGAAGCCCTCGGTGAAATCGCGCAGGTTGATGTTCTGCACGTTTTGCAGCATCAGCCCGCCGATGATGATCAACACCGGCGCGATCGCGCTGTCGGGAATCAGCTTGACCAGCGGCAGGAACACCAGCGTCAGCAGGAAGAGCACGCCGGTGACCAGCGAGGCCAGGCCGGTTCGCCCTCCGGCGGCAATGCCCGCGGCCGATTCCACCGAAGCCACCGTGGGGCTGGTGCCCAGCACGCCGCTCAGGGCGGTGGACACGGCGGTCGCCTGCAGGGAGCGGCGAAACTTCTGCGGCTGGCCCAGCATGCCGGTATGGCCGTGCAGCAGGCCGATGTTTTCAAAGACGATCACCATCGCCATCGAGAACACGGCGGCCCAGAACGGCAGCGTCCACATCCCGGAGAAGGACAAGCCGGCGAACACCCGGCCGTACTCGTGCAGCGACAAGGCGGCCAAGCCGCCCGTCTCCGGCCGTACCAATCCCGCCAGCATCCCCATCACCGTCCCGGCGGCAATCCCGATCAGAAAGTTTCCCGGCACGCTGCGGATGAACAAAATCATTGTCAGGACAAGCGTCGCAAGCGTGACGATCACCTGCGGGCTGGCCAAATCGCCCAGGGCGACAAACGTGGAGGGATTGGTGACGATCAAGCCCCCTTTCTGCAGCCCGATAAAGGTGAGAAACAAGCCGATTCCCACCGTGATCGCCTCTTTGAGGGAGACGGGGATCGCCTCCGACAGCAGCGTCGCCGCCCGGGTAAAGGCGATGGCGGAAAACAGCAGCCCGGCGAGGAAGACAGCGGCCAGCGCCTGCTGCCAGGGAAGCCCCATCGTCTGGCACAGGGTAAAGGTAAACAGCGCGTTGATGCCCATCCCCGGCACCAGTATAATCGGCGCGTTGGCCCAGAACGCCATCAGGAGCGAGCCGACAAACGCGGTCAGCACCGTCGCCAGGATGCCCGCTTCCAGGGGAATCCCGGCGTCCTGCAAAATCGAAGCGTTGACGGCGACAATATAGACGATCGTGACAAAGCCGATACATCCGGCCGTAATTTCCCGTTGAACGGTCGTGTCGGAAGCACGCAGACGAAAGATGTGATCCAACCATGTACGCATGCATCTGTCCCTTCTTTCTCGCTTGCTTCTCATGCTTGTTACCGACACATATGCTATCATAGCCTGTATGATATGAAAAATATTGATTCCATCTAGGATTCATATGAAATCGATATGAAAGCAAGGGAGGCTCGTGCGGTGGACATCCGTCAGTTGCGCTATTTTATCGCCATTGCCGAAGAAGGGCAGATTACCGGGGCCGCCAAGCGCTTGCGCATGGCCCAGCCGCCCCTCAGCCAGCAGTTGAAGCAAATGGAAGAAGAACTGGGCGTGGCGCTGGTGGAACGTGCGGGGAAACGAATCGAGCTGACGGAGGCGGGCGTCACGCTCTACCGGCAGGCGCTCAACATCGTGCACCAGATGGAGGAAGCGATCGCGGAAGTGCAGGAAACCGGAGCCGGCATCCGCGGCACGCTGTCAATCGGCGTAAGCGCCCTCTCCTCCTACGGGCTGCCGGAACAGATCCGCCGGTTTCAGCAGCAGTATCCGCTGATCAGCTACAAGGTGTGGAAAGGGGATACGCAGTTGTTGAGCCAGTGGCTGGAGCGGCGGACGATCGAGGTCGCCATCGTCCGCCTGCCCCATTCGCTGTCCGGCTGCACCACCATCCCGCTGGAAGAGGAGCCGTTCGTGCTGATCGTTCCGGCCTCCTCCCCTCTGGCCGGCGCCAGCCGGATCCACATGCGGGACATCGCCGATCATCCGCTGATCATGCCCAGCGCGCCGGGGCTGGGCATCTACGAGATGCTGGTCCGGGAGTTTTCCCGGCTGGGCGTGAGCCCTCACGTCATCTGTGAATGTCCCGACATCTCGCTGATCGTCAGCATGGTGGGGGCCGGCGTGGCGGCGTCAATCGTCCCCCGCTCCGCCTGGGAGACCCAGGCCGGCGAGACGATCCGCTGCCTGGAGATAACCGGCACCTCCGTCTCCTCTTCCGCCGCCGTCGTCTGGCAGACCGGCCGCCATCTGTCCAAGGCGGCCCGCCGGTTCATCCGGATGTTTGCGCCCTCGGCCGACGTGTAGGGCGCGGCCGTCAGCGGCCGGCGGTGTAGACCCGGTTGGCGCCGTTGGCCCGGACGATGCGCATCGCCTCCGCGACCTGCCGCTCCTGTTCGCCGCCGGCCTCCAGGTGCTCGATGATCGACCGGCAATCCTGGTCGCTGGTGTTCCGGTGAAACGCGAAGACACGGTCCCTGCACAGCGATGACAAAAAAACATCCCCCCACGCGCGGTGAGGGGATGGCGCACGGTGCTTCCTCACTTCGGGGAAGCACCGCCTGTTTTCTCAGACGAACAGGGACAAGCCCATGATCAGGATAATGGCCGTGACGGACAGGATGGTTTCCATGACTGTCCAGGACTTCAACGTATCCTGAACGCTCATGTTGAAATATTCCTTGATCAGCCAAAAACCAGAATCGTTTACGTGGGACAGGATGAGCGATCCCGCGCCGGTGGCCAGCACCAACAGCTCCGGACTGGTTCCGGGCATTTGCTGCGCAATCGGGGCGACAATGCCCGCGGCGGTCATCATCGATACCGTCGCCGAACCGGTGGCGACGCGGATCAGCGCCGCGATGAGCCAACCGAGGAAGATCGGGGAGATGGCCGACGCTGTGGCCAGATCGGCAATGTAATCGCCCACCCCGCTGTTGAGCAGCACCTTGTTGAACGCGCCGCCTGCCCCGATCACCAGCAGAATGGTGGCCGTCGGCGCCAGGCAGTCGTTGGTGAACTTCAGAATGTCGTCCTTGGTGAATCCGCGGGCAAAGCCCAGCGTCCAGAACGAGATCACGGTGGCAATCAGCAGGGACGTGATCGGGCTGCCGATGAAGTCAGCCCACACGCGAACCGTGTGTTCCTTCGGCAGCGTGATGTCCGCGATGGTCGCCCCCAGCATCAGGATGACCGGCAGCAAAATCGTAAACACGGTGACGCCAAAGCCGGGCAGTTCGCGGTCCTGCTTCGGTTCCGCCAACTGCGCCGCCAGCTCCGAGGAGATGCTGGTCTTGATCCGTTTGCCGATCCAGCTTCCGTAGAGGGGACCGGCGACGATGGCGGACGGGAGGGCGACCAGGATGGAGTAAAAAATCGTTTTGCCCACGTCCGCATGAAAAATATCGACGGCCGCCATCGCCGCCGGATGGGGCGGAACAATCCCGTGCACGATGGACAGCCCCGCAATCAGCGGGATGCCAATCTTCAACAGGGACATTCCCGTTTGACGGGCGATGGTGAAGACCAGCGGAATCAGCAGCACAAAGCCTACCTGAAAGAAAACGGGAACCCCGACGATAAACGCCACGAACATCATCGCCCAGTGGACGTTCTTTTCGCCGAACAGGTTGATCAGCGTGCGGGCAATCCGCTCCGCGCCGCCGGACTCCGCCATCATTTTCCCCAGCATGGTGCCCAGCGCGAGCACGATGGCGATGAATCCAAGCGTACCGCCCATCCCTTCCTTGATGGAATCGACGATTTTGTCGAGCGGCATCCCCGAGGCAATCCCGACAAAACCGGAAACGATCAACAGGGTAATGAACGGGTTTACCTTGAATCGGGTGATCAGAATGAGCAGGATGATAATAGCCAGCAAGGTGATGACTAACGGCATGGTGACCCCTCCTTTTTATCGCGTGTGCTGCGATGTTCTCGACCGTTGTTGAAAGTCGGCGATGAGCTTGTACTCCTCAAGCAGGTTGAGATAGACCCGCTCGTAGATGTAAAACAACTCCAAATAGGTGCCGGAACGCTCCAGGTCCGGCTCGTGCCGGTGAGCAATGCGCAGGAGGCCGTTCACCTCGGACAGGTCGCGGATGGCGCCGACGGCATGCATCGCCAGCACGGCCGCTCCCAGACTGGAGCTTTCGTGGGTTTCCGGGATCAATACCTCATACCCAAACATGTCCGCCATGATTTGCCGCCACTCCCTGGAGCGGGCAAAGCCGCCGGACGCGCGAATCTCCCGGGCCCCTCCGGCCAAGTCGCGAAGGGCGATCCCCACGCTGTACACACTGAACAAAATCCCTTCCAGCACGGCGCGGATAAAGTGCTGCCGCTTGTGGTGCAGGCCGATTCCGAAAAACGACCCGCGCGCCTGCGGGTTCCAGTAGGGCGCCCGCTCCCCGGACAAAAACGGCAGGAACAGCAGGCCTTCCGCCCCGGCCGGCACGTCCTGGGCCGCCTGAATCATCACGTCGTACGGATCGACGCCCAATTCCTTGGCCTTTTCCACCTCGGGCCAGCTAAACTCATCGCGGAACCAGCGCAGCATCAATCCCCCGTTGTTGGTCGGCCCGCCGATCACCCAGTGCTTGTCGGTCAAGACGTAACAAAACGTTCGTCCCTTCTGATCCGTGATCGGTTCCGGCACGACGGTCCGCACCGCGCCGCTCGTGCCGATGGTGATCGCCACCTGCCCCGGCTCGATGGCGCCGACGCCCAGGTTGGCCAGCACTCCGTCACTTGCCCCCACGACAAAGGGCGTGTCGGGATCGATGCCGATCTCGTCCGCATAGCGCTTGTCCAGGCCGCGCAGCACGTGCGTGGTCGGGACGGGCTCGCTCAACTGCTGCGCGGAGATGCCGGCGACGCGCAGCGCCTCTTCGTCCCAATCAAGCCGCTTCAGATTGAAAAGCCCCGTGGCCGACGCGATGGAATAATCGACCACGAATTGACCAAAGAGCCGATAAATCACATACTCCTTGATCGAGAGAAACTTGGCCGCCCTGCGGAACGTGTCGGGGTTCTTCTCCCTCATCCAGATCAGTTTGGTCAGAGGAGACATCGGATGGATCGGCGTCCCGGTGGCCAGGTAGATCCGGTGGCCGGTGCCGTCCCGTTTCAAGCGATCCGTCTGCTCCACGCTGCGGTTGTCCGCCCAGATGATGACGTTGGTCAGCGGATTGCCGCTGGCGTCCACGGCGATCAGGCTGTGCATGGCTGTGCTGAACCCGATGCCGGTGATTTCCGACCGCTTCGCCCCGGCCTGGGCAATCGCTTGGCGGAGCGCTTGTATAACCGCGGCAAAAATCGCGTCCGGCTCCTGTTCCGCCCACGAAGGCTGCGGAACGAGCAGCGGATAATCGACATTCCCCGTTCCCTTGATCGAACCGGAGCGCGTGAACACAATCGCCTTTGTGCTGGTTGTGCCGATGTCCAGTCCGATAAAATACGTTTCGTTCATTATGGTCTCACCCTTCATGTGTATCCGCTTTCAAGATGGTCAAGGTGATTATATCGAAATTTTTTTCTTTTGTTAATACATGAGAAAAAAATTTATTTCAAAAAGTGCATCTCCACGCCTTCCGCCACCAATAGTATCCCCAAGAAAAAAAACGCCCGTGGTCAGAGGCGTTTTAAGGAAATGGCTTCCCGGATATGCTGGATGTTCTCGACCGTTTGCGCTTCCCGACGGAGGGAAACCGCCACGTACAGGAGGTCGATCAGGAAAAGCTGGGCCAGGCGGGAAGAGAGCGCTTCCGTGCGGAAAACCGTCTCGCGCGAGGTCGTATACAGGCAGCAGTCCGCCAGTTTTACCAGCGGCGATTTGCCGTAGCTGGTGATGCCGATCGTTTTCGCTCCGGCGTCCTTCGCCACGCGCAGCGCTTCCAGGATGTCCTTGTTCGAACCGGAGTGGGAAATCCCCACAACCACGTCCCCTTCCTGCAAGAGGGAGGCCGACATCACCTGATAGTGGGCATCGGAGTGATGAATACAGGGGATCCCGGTACGCATGAACTTGTGATAGGCGTCCTGGGCGATGGCGGCCGATCCGCCGGACCCGTAGAATTCAATGCGTTTGGCGCCCGCCAGCCAATCGATGATGGCGGACAATTCCTCGCGGTTGAGAATGTGCAGCGTATCGCGCAGCGTTTCCATGTTTGCGGCGAAAATGTTACCGGCTATGGAAAGGACGTCGTCATCCTCCAGGTTGATTTCCTGGTAAATCGCCTGCTTGGGGTTCGTCACTTCGCTTGCCAGCGCAATCTTGAACGCCTGATACCCCCGAAAGCCCAACCGCCGACAGAGGCGAAAGACGGTCGCATCAGCGCATTCGCATAATTCGGACAGCTCGGTAATGGACAAATGGACAATGTCGCTCGCATGCTCCAGGATGTAGCCGGCCACCTGCTGCTCTTTGCTGCTGAGCTGCGAATAAACGGCGCGCAGTTTGGCGAGCACGCTTTCGGAAACACGCGGTGTGGAATCGGGCAAACGACATGCACCTCCCAATCATGCCTTTCTGGTTCACATTCATTCTGGTTCACATTATAGGCAATGTCCGGGACGAAGTCATTTTGAAAAAAATTTTCTTCATTTGTGATGAAACACGAATATTTTTGTCATATAATACAGCTAAGTCAGATCCCGCGAGTTTGACAACCTGGATACTAAGGAGTGTTTCGATAGCAATGCGATTAGCGATGATTGGATTAGGCAAAATGGGATACAATCTCACCCTGAACTTGCTCTCCCACCGGCACGAGGTCGTCGCTTATGACGTCGACCCCGCCCCTGCCGCTGAACTGGGCAGGCACGGAGCGATTCCCGCCGCTTCGGTCGAAGAGGCGGTCGCGAAACTGTCTGCGCCGCGTATCGTGTGGCTGATGGTGCCGGCGGGGAACATCGTGGACAAGCTGATTGAACAGCTGTCCGGCCTTCTGTCCCCCGGCGACATTGTGATCGACGGCGGAAATTCCCACTACAAGCAGTCGGTTGAGCGGTATCACACGCTCAAGCAAAAGGGCATCCATTTCCTCGATGTCGGCACAAGCGGCGGAATGGAAGGGGCACGGAACGGTGCCTGCATGATGATTGGCGGGGACAAGGAAGCGTTTGCCCATATCGAACCGCTGGTAAAGGATATTACCGTTGACAACGGCTACCTGTACGCGGGGGAAGCAGGCAGCGGACACTTCCTGAAAATGGTGCACAACGGCATCGAGTACGGCATGATGCAGGCGATCGGCGAGGGCTTTGAAGTGCTGGAGAAGAGCAGCTACACGTTTGACTTCGCCGAAGTGGCGCGCGTCTGGGCCAACGGCTCCGTCATCCGCGGGTGGCTGATGGATTTGACCGAACGGGCCTTCCGCAAAGACGCGAAGCTGGACAGCATCCGCGGCGTCATGCACTCCTCCGGCGAAGGCAAATGGACGCTGGAGACGGCGCTGGACCTGCAGGTGGCGACGCCGGTGATCGCGATGTCCCTCTTGATGCGCTACCGCTCGCTGGAGGAAGACACCTTCCACGGCAAAGTGGTGGCTGCCCTGCGAAATGAATTTGGCGGGCACGCCGTGGAAACGAAATAGAAAATCGCCAGGCCCGAGGCAATGCCTCGGGCCTGTTTGCATGGCTTCGCGCGGTTCGCCCCCTTTCCCCCGCTCCTTTCAATGGCTCCGTCCGCGCATCGGGCGGCAGGACCAGAGCCGCCGGCGTTTCAGGGATGGTAGTGAGCGGCCTCCGCTCTCGCCGCTTATTTCGTCTGCTCCGATTGGACCGCGATTCCGCTGCGGATCAGCAGCGCGGCGGTCACGCCCACTCCGGCCGTTTTGTTGCCGGAGAACGTTCCGTCGTAGACGAACGAGCTGCCGCAGGAGGGACTGTTCTCCTTCAGCACGGCGGAGGTGGCCCCCACCGCCTGCGCCAGCCTGAGCGCCTGCCGGGCCCCGGCGAGAAACTCGGCCGTCACGTCGCGGCCGGTCCGGTCGATCACCCGGGCCCGCCCGTCCAGGACGTCAAAGCCGTCGCCGCCGACGATCTCCGCCGGCGGGCGCGGCGTCGGCAGACCGCCCAACTGCTCGGGACAGACGGGAATGGCCTTTCCTTCCTTGAGCAGCGCCTCGGTTTCCGCGTCCAGACAGGCGCGCTGGTCATACCGGCACTGGCAGCCGATCAGACAGGCACTGACGATTTTCACTCTTACCATATCCTTTCCTCGAGGATTTCGAACAAGGGCTGTCCGCACCGACCACAAACGTCCGCCAGCCGGACTGTCCTCTGTGCGTTCGGGGATTCACCGGGGTTACAGCCTGCGGAGCTTTACGCTCTGGACCATGTGATCCGGCCCCTTTTCCAAAATCAGTTGGGCGCGTCCCCGCGTCGGCAGGATGTTTTTCCGCAGATTGATGCCGTTGATCTCCGTCCAGATGCTCGTGGCCACCGCCGTCGCCTCTTCGTCGGTGAGGTTGGCGTAGCGGCGGAAGTAGGAGGCCGGGTTGGAGAAGGCCGTCTCGCGCAGCAGCTTGAACCGCTCCACGTACCACTTCATGATGTCCTCTTCGCGCGCGTCGACGTAAATGGAGAAATCGAAAAAGTCGGAGACGAAGACTTCCGTCACGCGGCGCTGTTTTTCGTCCACCGGCGTCTGCAGGACGTTCAGCCCCTCCACGATCAAGATGTCCGGTTCGCGCACCACCTGCCACTCGCCGGGCACGATGTCGTACACCAGATGGGAGTAGACGGGGGCGGCCACTTCCGGCACGCCGGACTTGACGTCGGACAGAAACGACACCAGCCGTTTGGTGTTGTAGCTTTCGGGAAACCCTTTGCGCTTCATCAGGCCGCGCTCTTCGAGGACGCGGTTGGGGTAGAGAAAGCCGTCCGTGGTCACCAGGTCCACTTTGGGATGGTTGGGCCAGCGGGATAAAAGCGTTTGCAAAATGCGGGCGGTTGTGCTCTTGCCGACCGCTACGCTGCCGGCGATGCCGATGATGAACGGCACCTTCTTGTCCTGCTTGCCGAGGAATGTATGCGTGGCATGATACAGTTCCTGGGTGGCCCCCACATACAGGTTCAACAGCCGGGAGAGCGGCAGGTAGATGTCCGCCACTTCCGACAGGGAGAGCTTTTCGTTCAACCCCTGCAGACAGGCCAACTCTTCGTCTGATATGGTAAGCGGCGTGGAAGCCCGCAGTCCTCTCCACTGCTCGCGACTGAAAGTCATGTAAGGAGATGCCATGGGAACCGTACATCCTTTCTCGTTCATGTCCTGTAAAATGTTCCACAATAGTGTACCACCTGCGGCCGCTTCTTGGGAACACGTGAGGTGCGTCTCTTGACAAGAATGGTGCAGACGATTCATAATACCCACATAGGTATATACCCCCATAGGTATAAAGAAACGTTGCCTGATCCAGATCGAACGCCCGGCGTTTGCCGAGCGAAAACGAACCGGAGGGACTGCACATGGAGAGAAAAATCGTGATTGTCGGCGGCGTGGCCGGCGGCGCGACCGCAGCCGCCCGCCTGCGCCGTCTGAATGAAACGGATCGGATTGTGATGGTGGAGCGCGGCGAACACATTTCGTTCGCCAACTGCGGCCTGCCGTACTACATCGGCGGAGCGATCCGCGAGCGGGGCAAGCTGTTTGTCCAGACGGCGGAGAGAATGAGCCGGCGGTTTGCCCTCGACATCCGCACCCAGAGCGAAGTGACGCGGATCAACCGGGCGGCCAAAACGGTGACGATCCGCAACCTGCAGACGGGCGAGACGTACGAGGAGGACTACGACATCCTGGTGCTGGCGCCCGGCGCCAAGCCGATCGTCCCCGACTGGCCCGGCATCCAGGAGGCGGAAGCCCTGTTTACGCTGCGGAACATCCCCGACACGGACAGAATCAAGGCATACGTGGACAATGCCCGCCCGCAGCATGCGGTCGTGATCGGCGGCGGATTCATCGGCGTGGAAATGGCGGAAAACCTGCGGGAGCGCGGTGTCGCCGTGACGCTGGTGGAGCTGGGCAATCAGGTGCTGGCGCCGCTTGACTTCGAAATGGCTGCCATCGTGCAGGAGCACATGCGGGCGAACGGCGTGGAACTCGTCCTGGGAGATGCCGTCCAAGCCCTGGCGGACAAGGGGCGGCGCATCCTGCTGCAAAGCGGCCGCGAGCTGACCGCCGACATGATCGTGCTGGCCATCGGCGTGCAGCCGGAAAGCAAGCTGGCCAAAGAGGCGGGACTGGAGCTGGGCGTGCGCGGCGCGATCAAGGTGTCCCCCACGCTGCAGACGAGCGATCCCAGCATCTACGCCATCGGTGACGCCATCGAGGTGCACGACCTGGTGAACGGACAGCCGACGGTGGTGCCGCTCGCCTGGGGAGCCAACCGGCAGGGGCGGCTGGTGGCCGACCGCATCAACGGCATGGACGTCTCCTACCGGGGCGCGCTGGGAACGGCCATCGTCAAGGTCTTTTCCCTGACGGCCGCCGTCGTCGGCAACAACGAAAAGACGCTGAAAAAATGGGGCATCCCCTACGAGACGGTCCACATCCACCCCAATTCCCACGCCGGGTACTACCCGGGCGCAGCCCAATTGTCGCTCAAGCTGCTGTTTGACCGCAGCACGGGCCGCATCCTCGGCGCCCAGGCGGTCGGGGCGGACGGCGTCGACAAGCGCATCGACGTGATCGCCACGGCGATGAAGGCCGGTCTTACCGTGCGGGACCTGCCCGACCTGGAGCTCTGCTACGCCCCGCCGTACTCGTCGGCCAAAGATCCCGTCAACCTGGCCGGGTACGTCGCCTCCAACATCGTCGACGGGCTGGCCGAGACCGTTCAATGGCACGAAATCGACCAAATTGTGGCGGACGGCGGCCTGCTGATCGACGTGCGCGAACCGATCGAGCGGGAGTCGGGCTTTGTGCCGGGCTCGATCAACATCCCGCTGGATCAACTGCGGGATCGGCTGGCGGACATCCCGCGCGATCGGCCGGTGTACGTCTCCTGCCAGGTGGGGCTGAGAGGCTACCTGGCCGCCCGGATCCTGGCCCAGCACGGGTACCGGGTGAAAAACCTGGACGGGGGCTACAAGACCTATTCGTACGCCACCCGGGAACAATCGCGGCCGCCACGCGACCCTGACGGCACAGGGGCGGCCGGGGACCGGCAGGCCGACACACGGCCGGCGGATCGTCCCGCAGGGGGGCATTCCGCGGAAGCGCGCCCATCCGCCCACGTCACCATCGACGCCTGCGGGCTGCAGTGCCCCGGGCCGATCATGCAGGTGTTTCAGGCGATGCAGCAGATGAATCCGGGCGAAGTGCTGGCCGTCTCCGCCACCGATCCGGGCTTTGGCAAAGACATCGCCGCCTGGTGCGAAAAGACCGGCAACGTCCTGCTCCATTCCGAGCTGGACAAAAACGTCTGCACCGCCTATATCCGCAAAGGCGGCGCCGCAAAAGAAGCGGCCGCTCTGCAGGCAGCTTCGGCGAAGGAGGCGAACCCCGGCGTGTCAGGCGCGTCTCCCGCTGCCGTCTCGGCCGGCCCGGCCAAAAACGGCGCCACCCTGATCGTGTTCAGCGGCGACCTGGACAAGGCGATCGCTTCGTTCATCATTGCGTCGGGGGCCGCGGCGATGGGGAAACGCGTGACCATGTTCTTTACCTTCTGGGGCCTGAACATCTTGCGGAAGCAGGGCGCGTCCGCGGCCGGCAAACAGCCGTTGGAGAAAATGCTGGGGGTGATGATGCCCAAAGGACCGCACGATCTGCCCTTGTCCAAAATGAACATGGGCGGTCTCGGCGCGAAGATGATCCGCTACGTCATGGAACAGAAAAACGTCGACTCCCTGGAGACGCTGATGCGCAACGCGCAGGCGGCCGGCGTCAAGCTGGTGGCCTGCACGATGAGCATGGAGATCATGGGCATCAAGCCGGAAGAGCTGATCGACGGCGTCGAATTCGCCGGTGTCGCCAGCTACCTGGGCGACGCCGAAGACGCCGGCATCAACCTGTTTGTCTAAACAAAATCCCCCCGGGGCCTTTTCGTTCGGGCCCAGGGGGGATTTTTTTTCACGGCTGCCGGCCGAGAAACGCCTGCAGCATCCAGACGTGCTTTTGCAGGCTGGTGCTGATCTCGAGGAACATGTCGCTGGTCGCCTGGTCGTTTGCCTGTTCGGCGATGGACATGCCCTCCTCCAGCTCGCGGATCACCTGCTGGAAGTCGGCGGCCACCGCCTGGACCATTTGTTCCGCAGTCTCCCCGCCCGCCGCTTCGCGCAGGGTCGACTGCTCCAGACAGGCTTTCATCGTCGAGGCCGGCTGTCCGCCGATGGCCAACAGCCGCTCCGCCAGTTCGTCCACGTAGCCGGCCGCCTCGTTGTACAGCTCCTCAAACTTTTCGTGAAGCGTGAAAAAGTGGGGTCCTGTCACATACCAGTGGTAGTGGTGCAGTTTTATGTACAGGACGCTCCAGTTGGCAATCTGCTTGTTCAACACGTCTGTCAGGGAACGGCTTTTCACTTCTGTCACAGCAGGGCTCATCCGTCGTCGCTTCATCCTTTCCTCGCATGGTGATGGAACAGAACGATGTTAGTATTTCGCTGTGAGCCGCTGTTTATTCCCTCGCAGACGCTGCGGCCGTTCCCTTTCACCGCGGCGCTTTTTCCTCCAAAGCGCCGTGGCCGTCTTCCCCGCGAACGGAGATGAAAAGGGTTCGGACGCCGCGTTCATCTGTCCGTGCCTGACGGCGATCCGGCCCGCCGCCAGACCGCCTCCTTGTCCGGCTTCATCGGACGACCGCCTCCTCGATGATCAGCCGGCAGCCTGTCGCGTCAAGACGCGCCTGCACGCCGAACGGAAGGGCGGCGTTGTTGTCACCGTGGCCAGCCTGCAGATTCCAGATCGTCGGCTTTTGATACGGCGCGACAATGTTGTGGAACACGTCGAGGACGGTAAAGCCTTCCCGCTTTTTCGGCTCGCAGTTGGTCCACGTGCCGATGATGACTCCGGCGCACTCCGCAAACGTGCCGGCCAGCGCCAACTGCGTCAGCATGCGGTCCACCCGGTACGGCTCCTCGTCCACATCCTCCAGGAAGAGCAGCTTTCCCTTTGCATCCAGTTGGAAGGGCGTGCCCGCCAGCGCCGCCACCAGCGAGAGATTGCCGCCGACGATCTCGCCGCACGCCTCTCCTTCCACCAGGCAGACGATCTCTTCTCCCGGCGGATTGACGATTTCGCCCAGCGGCTCGGGGCTGGTCATGGCGCGCAGCAGACATTCCCGCGTATACGCGTTGGTCCCGCTGAGGAGTCCCGGAGATGCGTTGGGACCGTGCAGGGTTGCCAATCCGGCCTGCTGCCGGAGCGCCGTGTGCAGCGCGGTAATGTCGCTGTACCCGATGAACAGTTTCGGGTTTTGCGCGATCATGTCGTAGTCGAGAAGATGCAGGATTTGCGGCGCGCCGTACCCCCCGCGCAAAGCCATCACGGCATCGATGTCGGGGTCGGCAAACATCTCGGTAAGCTCTGCCGCCCGGTGTTCGGGTGTTCCCGCCAGATAGCCGCCGCAGCTTTCATAGCAGGTTTCTCCCAGTTTCACCCGAAATCCCAACGCTTCCAGATCTTCCTTGGCCTGACGTACGCTGTCGGTTTCTTTCGGAGGACTTGACGGGGCGACGATCCCGATCGTATCCCCTGGTTTCAGTGCTTTTCCTTTGTTCATCCGGCATTCTCCTCGCTGTTTTTTACTCCTTGTACGCCCATTTGAAATCGATTTTGCTGAGCGGATCGATCTGCACGCCTTTGACCTTGTCGTTTTGCACCCAGGCGTTGACGTCGCTGAAAATTCCCGTCAGCGGCATCTCGTCCATTAAAAGCGTCTCGGCTTCCAGCAGAAGCTGCCTTCGCTTGGCCTCATCCGTTTCCGCGTACGACTTGTGAATCAGCTCCGTGTATGTCGGGTTGTGCCAGCGGGTAATGTTGCTGGAGCTGTACTTTTCGATAAACTTCTCCAGGAAGTTGACCGGGTCGTTGTAATCAGCCGTCCAACTGGAGCGGGTGATCTCGAATTTGCCCTGCTCCTGGTCGTCCAGGTACACCTTTGTCTCCTTGTTCACCAGCTTGACGTCGACGCCCAGCACCTGTTTCCAGGTGGCCTGGAGCGCTTCGGCGATCGCCTTGTTGCGGTCCGACGTGTTGTAGAGGTAGCTGATTTCCGGCAGCTTGGTGATGCCCAGTTCCTTCATGCCCTCCGCCAGCAGCCTGCGCGCTTCTTCAGGTTGGTTATCGGCAAAGAATCCTTCCGGTTTTAGCGAAGCGGTGATCGGCGTAATGCCCATCAGCGGCGTCTGGCCGGCCTGGCCGATGTTGTCGGCAATCTCCTGCCGGTTGATCGCGTAGGCAAACGCCTTGCGTACGTTGGCATTGGTAAACGGCACCCGCTCGGCGTTGAAGCGGATGTAGTAGGAGGTGGCTTTCGGCTTGGTCTTCAGCTTGCCTTCCTCCTTCAACGGCTTGACGGCATCCACCGGCAAGCTGCTGATCGGCCCACCCGCCCAGTCGAGATCGCCGTTTTGGAACAGCGCCAGCTCCGTATTGGCGTCGGAAATCATCGAGAACTCGATGCGATCCAATTTTACCGCCTCGTGATCCCAGTAGGTGTCGTTTTTCACCAGGACGAGTTTGTTTTTGTGCTCCCACCTCTCCAGCTTGAACGGTCCGTTCCCCACCAGCGTTTTCGGGTCTTTCGCCCAATGCTCGTTGGCTTCCGCCACCTTTTTGTTGATCGGCATGAGGAAGGCAGCAAGCGTCGGGAAATACGGCGTGGGATGTTCCAGCGTCACCTGCAGCGTCTTGTCGTCCAGCGCCCGGACGCCGACGTCATCCCGCTTGGCCCTGCCAGCGGCAAACGCCTGCGCGTTTTTGATGCTGTAAAACTGGTACGCGGCCTGTGAACCGGTCTTGGGATCGAGCGCATGCTTCCAGGCAAATTCGAAGTCGTGGGCCGTCACCGGATCGCCGTTGCTCCACTTGGCGTCACGCAGGGTAAACGTATAGACCGTCTTGTCCTCGGACACCTTCATGTCGGAAGCGATGGAGTAAATTGGCTGGCCGTCCTTGTCCAGACGGGTCAACCCGTCAAAAACGGCGCGGATGACGGCACCGGAAACGGTGTCTTCGGCAAAGGTCGGATCAAGTGTGGCCGGCTCCTCCAGGTTCATGCGCAGCACTTGCGGCTCGCCGGAAGCGGTGGTGCCCGCCGTGCCTGTTTTCCCGGGCTCTTGTGCCGCCCCGGTGCCGGCCGGAGTGCCGCTTCCGCCCGCGAAACACCCGCTGAGCATGCTCCCCAGCACGAACGAGACAGCGATGAGGATGGAACATCGTCGTTTCATTGTATGAACTCCCCCTGAGTATCATTTTATTTTGAATATTACAAAAATTACACCGATGGGGAAGCGAGGGTTTCATCCTCATCCCGATTCACCGGCGAACCCCTTTCGGTGCGGAACCTCCAGAAACTGTTTCTCCGCTTCCTCAAACATTTCCTGCATGACCGGGAGCACGGTCAGAAGCTTCACCTGCAGGCGGAAGGGAAGCTCGTCGATTCCATCCAGAAACAGGGGGCTCCGTCGATCATCCGTCTGCCGCTCCCCTTCGGCTGTCGCGCTGCGCTTCCCGGGTCCGTCACACCAGCACGTACCGGTTGGTCGGCCGGCCGACGCCGCCGTAAGCCACGTCCCGTTTCACCCGTCCGCTCTTTTCCAGGTATTCGAGGTAGCGGCGCGCCGTCACCCGGGCGATGCCGACCCGCTCCGCCACCTCTTCCGCCGACAGCGGCTGCTTTTCCTCGCGCAGATGGCGGACAATCTGCTCCAGCGTATGCATGTGCAGCCCTTTGGGCAGCGGCTCCTCCTCCCGGGCGCTTTTCGCCGCATTGCGGAACAAGAGCTGATCCACCTCCGCCTGGGAGACGGTGCCCTCCTGCTCCAACTGCTGGCGAAACGCCCGGTAGTTTTCCAACGCCTGCTGGATGCGCTCGAACTTGAACGGCTTGATGATGTAATCCATCGCGCCGTTGCGGAGCATCGCCTGGATCGTGGGCTTGTCCTTCGCCGCCGTGATCACGATCACGTCCACCGCCTGGTTGGCGGTCCGCAGTTTCTGCAGGGTGCGCACGCCGTCCAGCACGGGCATGAAAATGTCCATGATCACCAGATCGGGCTTCAATTGTTCGACCAGAGCGAGCCCCTCCGCTCCGTTGGAGGCCGCGCCGACCACGCGGAAGGACGGCACCCGCTCGATAAACTGCCGGTTGACTTCCTGCACCATCGGGTCGTCCTCGATGACGACCACGCGAAATGGGTTGGCCATCTACGCTTCCGCCTCCTTCATCGGAAAGGTAATCAAAAAGCTGGTGCCTTCGCCGGGCTGCGACTGGCAGCTCAGCTCGCCCCGCCCCTTCGCCACCAACTGCTGCACCAGGTAGAGGCCCAGGCCGCGGTTCTTCCCCGCCTTCGTGGAGAAGCCGCGCTCCAGCATGCGCCGCCGGGTCTCGTCATCCATGCCGATGCCGTTGTCTTCCACCAGGATGGAGCAGATGTCGTCGTCCTGCTCGATGCTGATGTAGACCTCCTTGTCGTCCCGGTCCGCCTGCTCCAGGGCGTCAAACGCGTTTTCGATCAGATTGCCGAGGATCAGCACGAAGTTGTGGTGGTCCATGTACGGCGGAAAGCGCTCCAGGTTGCTGCGCCGGTCAATGACGACGCGGATGCCCAGTTCCTTGCCTCGGCTCACCTTGCCCAAGAGCAGGCCAGAAACGCTTTCATCCGCGATCTTGGCCGACAGAAACGCAGTCAGTTCTTCCTGCTGTTCGCTGATTTCAAACAGGTACTGCAGCGCCTTTTCCTTCTGATTCAACTGCAGGAGTCCTGCGATCGTGTGCAGCTTGTTCATGTACTCGTGGTTTTGCACGCGGAGCGCGTCGACGAACGCCTTGACGCCGGTCAGCTCTTCCGCCATCCGCGCCACTTCGGTCCGGTCCTGGAAGATGGCGAGGGCCCCGACCACTTTTCCGTCCGTCTTGATCAGGAAGCGGTTGGACCAGATCAGCGCGCCTCCGACGTGCAGTTCGTGGTCGTAAAAGTTTTGCTGCTTCTCCAGCACTTCCGGCAGCGCGGTGTCGGGAATCACCTCGCGGATCGGCCTGCCCAGCACGTCGCCTTCGATGTTGAAAATCTGCTTGGCCTTGTCGTTGAAAATGGTGATCCGCTCATGCGTGTCGATCGCGATGACGCCCTCCCGCATGGCGTGAAACGTGGCGGTGCGCTCTACCAGGATGCGGGCGAGTTCCTCCGGCTCCAGGTTGAGCATCTGCCGTTTCATGTGGCGGGCGAGCCGGTACGACCCCCAGATGCCGAACAGCAGGGAGAGAAAAAACGTGATCGCGATGTTTTCCCGCTGGTCGTAGAGGATCTGCGGGATGCTCGGCAGCAGATGGCCCACCATGACCACGCCCACCTGCTGGTGCTCGGCGTTCATGATCGGCACGTAGGCCCTGAGCGCCGTTCCCAGTTCTCCCCGCACCTTGCGGATGTAGGTGTGCTCGGCAAACGCCTCCTCCGCGTCTTTGCCGAGAAAGACGGTGCCGATGCGCTCGTCCAGCGGATCGGAATAGCGGACCCGGTTCATGTCCATGACCACCACGTACGTCACGTCATTGACGATGCGGATCCGCCGCGCCGTCGGAGCGATGATCCGCCAGCCGTCCGGCTCCTGGATGCTTTTCTGGATCAGCGGGATTTCCGCCACCGTCCGCGCCGTGGTCATCAGCCGCTGTCCCAACTCCGCCTCGGTCAGGCGAATGATGCTGCCCATGATGATGATGCCGCCGATCAAGAGGGAAAAGAGCACGATGCCGACCGACAGCAGCATGATCTTCCACTTAATTTTCAGACGTTTGAACAGGTGTGTTCTTCCTTTCCGGGGGGTTTGCCTGCTACCATATATTTTGGTACAGTACGTGGAGCAAATCAACTGATCATAGAGCAGGTGTCGGCCCATGAGATCGTTCGCAAGCATTGTCGTGTTCGTCCTGCTCGGCCTGCTCAGCGCCGTGATCATCGGCTTTCGCAGCGACCTGCCGTTTGCGGCGCTGGGGTACGACGAGGAGCAGGAAGGGCTGAACGAGCGAATCATCATCAAGTTCAGCCATGTGGTGGCGGAAAATACGCCCAAGGGCCTGGCCGTGGAACGCTTTTCCCAACTGGTCAAGGAAAAGACGAACGGCCGGGTGGAAGTGCAGGTGTTTCCCAACGGCATCCTCCACTCCGACAAGACGGAGATGGACGCGCTGCAGCGCGGCGACATCCAGATGATCGCCCCCGCCTTTTCCAATCTGGCCAACCGGATTCCGGCGTGGTCGGTGCTGGATCTGCCCTACGTGTTTCGCGACCAGCAGGACGTGGAGCAGGCGTTTCACGGGAAGATCGGCCGGATGCTGTTTGAGACGCTGGAGCCGCTGAACATGAAGGGGATGGCCTTTTGGAGCAACGGCTTCAAGCAGATGACCAGCCACAAGCCGATCCGCACGCCGCAGGACTTCGCCGGCCAGCGTTTCCGCATCATTCAAAGCCCCGTGCTGGAAGCGCAGTTTCGCGCGCTGGGGGCGACAGCCCAGGGGGCTCCGTTCAACGACGTCTACCGCAAGCTGGCGAACGGCGAAGTGGACGGCCAGGAAAACACCATTTCCAACATCTACAGCAAGCGTCTCTACCAGGTGCAGAAGTACATGACCGTCAGCAACCACGGCTATCTGGGCTACGCCGTGATCATCAACAAATCGTTCTGGGAGGAGCTTCCCGCCGACGTACAGCGCGTGATCGCCGAGGCGTTGGAGGAGGCGACGGCCTACAGCTACCAAATAGCCGTCTCCATGAACGAGCAGCAGTGGAAGCAGTTGACCAAAGAGAGCAGCATGGAGATACACGTGCTGATGCCGCAGGAGCAGGCCGTCTGGCGGCAGGCGCTGCAGCCGGTGTACGAGACGTTCGCCCCGGTGATCGGTCCGGCGCTGATGGACGAGATCAGCAAGCTGCACGAGCAGCGATGAACACGTCCCACCCGCTTGGCCCCAGGGAAAGGCGCCGTTTTCCCAACGAAAAAAGACAGGCTAAAACGGGGAAGGAACCGTCTTAGACTGTCTTCACAGCGGCAGGCGCAGCGCCAAATGGCTGCGCGGTTATTCCTTTTTCGTCGGCTGGACCGCTTTCAGCGAGGCTGCGGGCTCGGCGCCGTCCGCTTCGCCAGACTCCACGTAGTGTTTGAGCATCGCCATCTTGTTCTCCCAAAACCGCTCGTAATACGCGAGCCACTGCTTCAATTCGAGCAGCGGTTCCGGATCAAGCCGGTAGCGCGTCTCCCGGCCGACTTTCCTCTCTTTGACCAGGCCGGCTTCGGCCAAAATGCGCAGATGTTTGGAAACGGCCGTCCGGCTCATCGGGAAGTGTCCGCTGATGACGGTGACCGGCATTTCCTGATCCCCCAGCAATCTCAGCAGTTGGCGGCGCGTGGGATCGGCGATGGCCTGAAAGACGTCATGTCTGGACGGCGAAGCAGCCATGTCAGCCCTCGACATGCGCGCCCAGTTTTTGGATAAGCCCGGTCCAGCCCTGATTCATGCGGTCGCGCACGATTGTATGCGGTTCGCCGAATTCCGTAACGGTGTCGGGATTCCAGCCGGAGTGGATCAGCGTAAACTCCGTTTTCCCGCCAAGGTCTTTCAGTTCAAACGTAATGATCCAGTCTTTCCCCCAGTGAAACGAAAGACGGTTGGGGGGATCCACTTCCGTCACCTTGCAGGGGGACATGCCGAACGGACCGGCATTCAAGTGAAACGCGTGGCCGACCACAGGTTGAAAGTCGTTCGGCATGAACCATGCGGCGAGACCTTCCGCCGTGGCAACGGCTTCCCACACTTTCTGGATCGGAGCATGGAACACCTGGGTGTGTCGAATGTCCGGAAGGGTTTGCGGGGTCTTGTTCTCCATTGTCGTACCTCCTGGTATGTGTGCTTCTCTTTTTCCTGAGGGCGAACCCGATCGAGGTTCATGTTCGCGATTGGAACCCAAATGGTTTCCTTTTTGATTTTATGACACCTTTTGGTTTCATGTCAAACGCGGGACCGGGGTTCCCGTTGGTTGTTCCGCCCGCTTCGTTTGTTGTCCTGCTGGTTTCCCCGTTTTTACAGTCCCCGGGTCGCCGCCGGATCGGCCCGGAATTCAGCAAGTAAAAAGGACGCTCCGCAAGCAGAACGTCCACATATACCGAGAATCGCGAATGTGCTTGGCGCGTCCAAATCGGTTAATAATCCAAGTTCAGCAGCTCTTTGATGCAACCGAATCATGTTGGGGTCGGTTATCCCCATTCTGTCCGTAATGTCTTTTGCGCTGATCTTGCGTGCATGCTGGATTTACCGGCTCTTTCGCGTTTGCCATCATCTCGATAAATTCATCAAGCGTCTCCTTGCCTCTGTATCCATGAAAAACCGTCAAGGCGCTTCGCATACTGAACAGTTCGAGTCTGCTCATACTTGCAATTGAATTCATTGAGTACCCTCCATCTCTTGCAAAGTCATTTCGTGTGGGCAAGATGAAAACGGTTCGTGATCAATCGTGATTTTTTGATGATCGCATGAATATCTTGGTAATTTTTGTATATTATTGTAAATTTTGATGGTGGCGAAAAAACTGGTGGCGGCAACCCGTTCAGTCCGTCGTGCGGCTTCTCAAAAGGAAGGGCTTTCCAGTATACTAATCATGTATAACGCCATCGTCTTCGCCGTCTCGATTCCCGTCTTGTCGCAGCGATACCGTGTCTGTCGTTCCTCTTTCCCCCGCTGATGCGGATGCAGGACAAACGACAGCCTCGGCCGCGGACCTTGGACGGAACGGGGAGTGGCGGCATTCTGTCTTGCGCACGCCAAAAAACATGCCGGAAGTTATGCGCATGTGCTGCGCAGACATTCGATGAACGAACGCAAACAAGGGCGGATGCGGCACGATCCATGGTGGTCCGCAGATGCCGACTGATTCGGGAGAGGTGACGGACACGATGTTTGAGCTGTTAAAGGAAGTGGGACGCGGCAAACGCGGCGCAAAAGACTTGACGTACGAGCAGGCTGCAGCAGCGGCGGAGATGTTTCTCAACGGCAGCGCGACGCCCGCGCAGATGGGCGCGTTTCTGATGGCCGAGCGGATCAAAATGGAGTCGCTGGACGAATTGGCGGCGTTTGTGGAGGTGTTTCGGCGGACTGTTTCGCCCGTCTCGTTTCCGGGCAGTCTCGATTGTGCCGGCCCCTACGACGGGCGGCGAAAATCGTTCATGGCCACGTTCCCTGCCGCCTTTGTGCTGGCCGCTTGCGGACAGCGGGTCACCCTGCACGGCAGTCCTTCCCTGCCGCCCAAGTGGGGCATCACGCTGACGGATGTGCTGAAGGCCGCAGGCGTGTCCGCGGATGCCGCCGACAGGCAGGCGCTTTTTTCGGCAGCCGAGCGCAGCGGCGTCTTGTTCGTCCCCACGGAAGCGTGGTGTCCCGCCCTGCACAATCTGCGTCCCCTGCGGCTGGAACTCGGCGTCCGCACCCTGTTCAACACGGTGGAAAAACTGCTGAGGGTAGCCGACTCTCCGTACATGGCCATCGGCATCTTCCACGGCACGGTATTTGAAAAGGTGGCGGAACTGCTGCTCCGCCTCGGAGTGGAACGGGGAATCGTCGTGCAGGGCATGGAAGGCTCCGAAGACGTGTCCGCCGCCAAACCGACCCGCACCTTGATCGTGGAAAACGGCAGCTGCCGTCCCTTTGTCGTCGATCCGTCCTCGCTCGGCTTGCAGGCGGAAGCGCCGGAAACCGACTGGACGCCGGAGCTGCAATGGCAGACGGCGGAAGCGGTGCTGAACGGAACGGCGGAACCTGCCTACCGCAACACGGTGCTCGTAAACAGCGCCCTGCGGCTGTGGATCACCGGGCGCGTCCCGACGTTGGACGACGGCGTGGCGGCGGCCCGCCAGGCGCTTGATTCCCAAGAGGCTTGGAACCGGTACAGACAGTGGCTGGATGAAGCCGCGGCACCCTCCTCTTCCGCACGCGATGCGGCAGCGGGCAGTACCGGCCGCTGACGACCGAACAGACACCGAAACCCATACAGCCCTTGGCTTGCCGGATCGCAGGCCAAGGGCCTTTTGCTGGCCCCCGATCCGCGCCCCGCTTTGTCCGTGACCAAAAAGACCAAAACAACCAATATGACCGTATCGTTTCCAATATTCCATCAATTCTTTAGAATGCAAATACAGAGAATGTAAAGCGCTTTCATCATACGGAAAGGAAGGGGACTTATGCGGATCAATTTTAAAAACCTGACCGTGCAGGTCGTGATCGCCATTATCCTCGGGATTATCGTCGGCCATTATGCGCCCAAGTTCGGGTCTGATCTGAAAGTGTTGGCCGACGTGTTCGTCAAGTTGATCAAGATGGTGATCCCGCCGATCGTCTTCTTCACCGTCGTCAACGGCATCGCCGGCATGGGCGACATGAAGAAGGTGGGGAAAATCGGCGGCAAGGCGCTGATTTATTTTGAAATCGTTACCACGATCGCGCTCGCCATCGGCCTCCTGGTGGTCAACATCATCAAGCCGGGCGTCGGTTTCGACAAGACCGGCCTCAGCGGCGCCGACATCTCCAAGTACACAAAGGCGGCCGAGGAAACCAGCCACGGCTTTATCGACTTCTTCGTCGGAATCATTCCGGACAACGTCGTCAACGCCATGGCCAAAGGCGAACTGCTGCCCATCCTGTTCTTCGCCGTCCTGTTCGGCCTGTCTCTCGCGGCCATGGGCTCCGCCGCCCAGCCGGTGATCAACCTGTTTGACAAGCTGGCGCACGGGTTCTTCGGCGTCGTCAACATGATCATGAAAGTCTCCCCGCTCGCGGCATTCGGGGCGATGGCCTACACCATCGGCACCTTCGGCATCGACTCCCTGAAGAGACTGGGCCTGCTGATGGGATCGGTCTACATCACGATGTTCCTGTTCATCGTCGTGGTGCTGGGGCTGATTGCCCGCTTCTACAACTTCAGCATCTTCTCGTTCATCAAATACATTCGCGAAGAAATCCTGCTGGTGCTGGGCACCTCGTCGTCCGAATCGGCGCTGCCCCGCATGATGGAGCGCCTGGAAAAATACGGCTGTTCCAAATCGGTCGTCGGTCTGGTCGTGCCGACCGGCTACTCGTTCAACCTGGACGGCACGTCCATTTATCTCTCCATGGCGGCCCTGTTCATCGCGCAGGCGTACGGCGTCGACCTGTCCATCTGGCAGCAGTTGACCCTGCTCGGCGTCTTGATGCTCACGTCCAAAGGGGCGGCCGGCGTCACCGGCTCCGGCTTCATCACCCTGGCGGCAACGCTGGCCGCGTTCCCGATGATCCCGGTCGAGGGCATCGCGCTCCTGCTCGGCGTCGACCGCTTCATGTCGGAAGCGCGCGCCATCACCAACCTGATCGGCAACGGCGTGGCTGCGGTAGTCATCGCCAAGCACGAAAACGAGTTTCATCCGCCTGCCCCGTCGGACGGGAAATCGCCGGCCATCTCGGCGTAACGGCGGCCCTCTTTTGACGGGTCTGGACAGCATCATCACGTTTTTCCCGGATGTGAACCGCGAAGTTCCATCCGGCGCTGAACCTCCCCTTTCCGGGAGGTTCTTTTTCATGCATGAAACGCGCGAAAATCGGTTGAATCTTCCGGCATTCTTTTATAAAGTAATCCTATATCACTTTACCAAAGGAAAGCAGCAGCAAAGGAAAACGGGAGGACATCTTGGGATGAAAACGATCGCGATCCTCGGGAGCAGCGGGGGAAACTTGTACAATCTGGGCGGAAAAGAGCCGGACAAGCTGCTGGAAGAAATCGCCGTACAGGCAGCAGCGGCCGGCCTGCGCATTCGGGCGGTGCAGTTCATCGCCGCCCAAGGGTCCATGGACATGGCGGGCAGCGACACCGGCGCCTCGGTATTCGGATGGGACGGCGAGGCGCCCGCCGTGCTTTTCGCCGGCACGCTGGAGGCGTGCAACCGGCATGTGCGGGAACTGGATGAACGGATCGCCGCCGACATCCGGCGGGGTGAGATTGACGGCCTGATCCTGATGAGCGCGGACCCGGACGGGGCGAACCGGCTGGCGATTGAGGCGGCTGTTGAACGGGGCGTTCCGATCGTCGGAACGGGCGGCACGTCAATGGCCCTGGTCAGCGCGAAAGGGGCCAACGTGATCGCCTCCTCCGGCACGACGGGAACCACCAACCGGACGAGGGCGGTCAGCTTCGTCGCCGCTTTGAGCAAACACTGGGGGATCAACTACCGCCCGGTGATCGGAACCGCCGGAAAGAGCGGCGTCGTCCCGGACGGACAGCCGTGGAAGCGGATCAACGTCAGAGGGATCATGATGGCGTCGCTTCCCGGCTTTATCGCCATGGCGGTCATTCTCGCGCTGGGCAAGGTTCCCGGCCTGGAGGCGCTGCAGGGTGTCTTCGACCTGCTGATCAAGGCGCTTCCCGTCGTCGTCGCGGCGGTGGCCGCCAAGCAGGTGGCCGAGATGGAGGAAGTCTCCGTCGTCGCCGGTGTCCTGGCGGGCGTTCTGTCCGTGGACGGCGGGATCATCGGCGGCATGATCGGCGGCATCGGCGCCGGGGTTCTCGTCCATCTGCTGTTTCGCACGTGCGTCGAATGGCGCTTCCCCGCGACGACGGTCAACATTATCGCCGGCGGCGTGTCGGGGCTGGCGGCCGGCCTGGCCGTCCACTTCCTGTTCGCCCCCGTCGCCCTGCAGGCGGGGGAACTGATCAAGGTGCTGATCGAAAGCGCGGTGGGCTACAGTCCCGTTCTTGCCGGACTGATCGCCGGTCTCCTGATCTGGCCGGCGATTCTCGGCGGCGTCTACCATGCCGCCATCCTGCCGATCGTCCTTTTGGAAATGGAGAAAACGGGGAACAGCTTCCTGGGCGCCGTCGACATGGTCGGGCTGGTCATGGTGTCCGCGGGAATCACGCTGGCCAACATCGTCTCGCCGCGGGAAAAGAGCGAAGCGGCGGTGGCCGCCCCCGGCTTTTTGATCAACATGGGCTTCGGCACGTTTGTGGAGGCCGCCTACCCGTTCATGTTTGCCAACCGCATCGTCTTTGCCGGGGCCATCGTATCCGCCGGGTTGGCCGGCATGCTGGCGGGCATGTTCGGCGTCAGGGGAACGGCGTATGTCCCCTCCATCGTGGCCCCTTTGCTGTCCAACAACATCGCCGGATTCGCCATGGCCATGGCCGGCGGGCTCGTCAGTTCGTTCCTGTTTACGCTGGTGGCAAACAAGATTGCGAAACGATCGACGGGAAAAACAGGCGAGCAGGCGTCGGCGTGATTCCCGCCGGCCCCCTGGCCTCCCGTGTCGCGGCCTTTCCCTCAACCCGCCGCAGCACAAACCCTCTCGTCCCCCTTTTCACGAGGGAGGAGAGGGTTTCTTTGCCTTGTAACCTTTCGAATGGTTTCGCTAGAAAAACAGGGACAGCAGCTCCTCGCGCGACCATTTTCCGAAAAACGGCTCGATGTCGATGCGAGCGAGCACATCCGCCACCGCCTGCTTGTCGTACGGCACGCCGCGAAGCATGGCCTCGATTTCGGACACGTCCCTCATTCCGAAGAAGTCCCCGTAGATTTTGGCTTCCTTGATACGCCCCTTCTCGATCTCCAACTGCACCTCCACCGTCCCGATGTCAAACCGGCGGGACTGCCGGAAGTTGCTCCTGGGCGATTTGCCGTAGTTCCACTCCCAGCTTTGGTAGCGGGAGCGGGACAGCTCGTGGATGTTCGTCCAATCCTCGTCGGAGAGCGGGTATTCCTCCACCGGTTTGCCGTCGAAGATGAAGGCGAGCAGTTCCTGCTTGAACTCCTCGATCGTCATCGTGCGGGGCAGAAATTCCGTGATGTTGGCGACCCGGCTGCGAATCGACTTAATCCCTTTCGACTGGATTTTCTGGGGATTCACGTTCAGCGCGGAGACGACACGCTCCAGGTCGGAGTCAAACAGCAGCGTGCCGTGGCTGAACATGCGTCCTTTGGCGGCGTACTGGGCGTTGCCGGAAATTTTCCGCTCGCCCACCTGGATGTCGTTGCGGCCCGTCAGCTCCGCGTCGACGCCCATCTGGCGCAGAGCGCGAACGACCGGATCGGTAAACTTGCGGAAGTTGTGAAAGGACTCTCCGTCGTCATTGGTAATAAAACTGAAGTTGAGGTTGCCGAGGTCGTGGTAGACGGCGCCGCCTCCCGACAGCCGGCGCACCACGTGAATCCGGTGTTCGTTGACGTAGTCGACATTGATCTCTTCGATCGTATTCTGGTTTTTCCCAATGATGATGGACGGTTCGTTGATGTAAAACAGCAGGTAGTCTTCGTTGGCGGGCAGGTGCTTTAAGGCGTATTCCTCGATCGCCAGGTTGATGCGGGGATCGGTGATTCCTCGATTGTCAATGAATTTCATGCGCTTTCCTCCTTTGCAGACCTGATGTCTGTTGGCTTGTCCGATCAAATGTTGACGGACACGCCTCTTGCTTTGCGTGGAAAAAGCAGGAATCGGCGGTTTTCCCCATCCTTACACCCCCCAGGTCTCTCCCCACTCCTTCATCGCGTCAAAAACCGGCCGCAGCGCGAGCCCCTTTTCGGTCAACGAATAGACCACGTGAGGGGGAATCTCCGAGTAGATCGTTCGGTTGACAATGCCCGCTTCCTCCAGTTCCTTTAGCCGCAGGGACAAGGTTCGGGGGCTTATCTCCTTCAAGGATCGCTGCAATTCGCCGAAGCGGCGGGGACCGTAAAACAAATCGCGCAGTATGACAAACGTCCACTTGCCGCCCAACACATCCATGATCTTTTCGATCGGGCACGCGGACTGGCCGCGATCCAACGGGTTCTCCATCCGTTACTCACCTCGCTATACCACTCTATAGTTACTATAAAAAATATCAGTACTTTTATCCAGATAGCACTTCATTTAGTATAGTCCGCAAGGGGCCCCTTGGTACAACAACACATGGATAAAGGATGTTGGAACCTATGAAAGACTGTCGTTTTCCCGGGTCCGCGCCTTGTTGGAGATCACCCGGCAAATCGCTATGGACCACAATACTGCGGCAAAGCGCACAGCAGCTTTCGGCAGGGGGGTTTGAACTGAGATGACGTTACAGCGGGCGTCTGATCTGCAGACGGACACACCCAGGCTGCAAACGAACTCGTCCACGGGTATGGCGACGCTGGTCGCACTGGCGATGGGGTTTGTTATGGCAACGCTTGACGTGACCGTGGTGAATGTCGCCGCTGCCGACTTGCAAAACAAGCTGGACATTACGCTCGCCAGCCTGACGTGGGTTGTCGACGGCTACATTCTGTCCTTCGCCTCTCTCCTGCTGGCGGGTGGCTCACTGGCCAACCGTTATGGCGCCAAGACGGTTTACATGGGGGGATTGACCCTGTTCGTCCTGGCCTCCCTGCTGTGCGCTTTGGCGCCGAGCGGAGCCATTCTCGTGACGGGCCGTCTTCTCCAAGGCGTCGGGGCGGCCTTCTTCATGCCCAGTTCCCTCAGCCTGCTTGCCTACGCGTATCCGGATGAGAAGAAACGGGCGAAAATGTTTGGCATCTGGTCGGCGATCGTCTCCGTCGCTTCGGGGCTGGGGCCGTTCATTGGCGGGGTATTGGTCGAGGCGTGCGGATGGCGGAGCATCTTTTTCATCAACCTCCCGATCGGGATTCTCGGGCTGTTCATGACGCATCGGGTGGTGCCTCAGACGCCCCGCGCAGCGGTCGAATTGCATACGGCCCGTCATGCGTGGGGAATGATCGCCCTGGCGGGGCTCTGTTATGCCCTGATCGAAGGCCCGTCTCACGGCTGGACCTCGCCGTCGATCATCGGTGCGGTCTGCCTGGCAGCCGCCGCCGCGATCCTGTTCCTGCACAGGGAGCGCCGTGCGGCAGCTCCGATTATTCCCGTCCGGTTACGGCGAGACTCCCGCTTTGCCGCTGCCAATGCGGTTGGCTTTTTGATCAACTTCGGCCTCTTCGGGGGGACCTTCATGCTGAGCCTCTTTCTGCAAAAGGCGCGGGAAGCCAGTCCCTTTGCGGCCGGGGTACAGCTCCTGCCGATGATGCTCGTGTTCGTGGCGGGCAATCTGTTGTTCGCCCGCCTGACGCCCCGTCTGGGGGCGAGACTGCCCATGCTCGCCTCACTCGCCGTGGCCGGCATCGGGTCGCTGCTGTTGGTCGCCATCTCCCCGGCCACCCCCTATTGGCTGTTGGCGGTCGTGCTGGCGGCCGTCAATCTGGCGGTGGGCGTCGCAGTTCCGGCGATGACGGCAGCCGTGATGCAGGCGTCGGGACTGTCGGACACCAATATGGCCGGCGCCATTTTGAATGCCAACAGGCAGATGGGGGCACTGTTCGGAGTGGCCGTCATGGGCGTGGTGCTCCACGAATCGGCCGACTGGTATCGTGGGGCAAGTCTTGCGTTTCTGATCACGGGGATCGCGTACATGACGGCCGGGGGGCTCGTCTGGCGGTTGATCCGCACGAGTTGAACGAGGGGCCTCATCCCCTCTCCCGGTCAGGAAATCAGCTTCAATCCGACCGCAGCGGCAAGGACGACGCCGATACACAGCATCCGGCGCCAATCGGTTGACTCGCCGTACAGGGCCATGCCCAGAATCGCCCCGCCCGCCGCGCCGATGCCGGTCCAGACCGCATAGGCCGTTCCCATCGGCAGGGTTTCCATCGCGAGGGAGAGAAACAGAAAGCTGGCCCCGAAACTGGCGAGCAGCAGCGCCAGCGTCAGCCAGGTCCGGTCGCGGTGCCATTTGTTGATCATCGCGACGCCCGTCATCTCGAAAAGTCCGGCGGCGATCAGATACAGCCACGCCATTGCGTCTCCCCTCCTTCCGCTTTCTCTTCCGGTTTCTCGTGGGTCACCAGCTTCAGTCCGACTACGCCCCCCAGCAGCAGCAGGATAAGGAGCACTTTCAACCACTGAAACGGCTCGCCGAAAAAGACGATGTCGGCAAACACCGTGCCGGCCGTGCCCATGCCGACAAAGACGGCGTAGACGGTGCCCACCGGCAGTGTCCGGCCGGCCCCGATCATCATGAAAAAGCTGACGCCAATGGCCGCTGCTGTTCCCAGCCACGTCCAAAGATCGTACGCGTGTTTCAGCCCGATCACCCACAGCACTTCAAACCCTGCCGCAATGAACACCTTTCCCCAATCTCTGTTCACGTCTCTCTCCTCCTCTTCATCCTGGTGGTCTCGTTTTTCCGGAGCAGCAAAAAAACCCGGGGGTATCGTCGGCACAACGATATCTCCCGGGCTTTTATCCCTCCGTGTCACAGCCAATCCGCTGTGTGTTTTCTCTCGGACCAGGCCAGCCAACGCTGCGGAACCCTAGAAAACAAGTGCTCTTCCATTTGGCCGTACTGTATCACATCGGGGCCGTGGGGTCAAGTACGGGGGTGCTGCAGCGCTTTCGCCTCCCGGAGGATCCGCTTGGCCCGCTCCGCCACGGGGTAGTCGACCAGCTTGCCGTTGACCTGAATGGCGGCGCTGCCGGAAGCGAGCGCTTCGTCAAAGGCGGCGGCGACCGCTTTCGCCTCCGCGATTTCCTCCGCCGTCGGGGAAAACGCGTCGTGGACAATCGGGATCTGGTCGGGGTGGATCACCAGCTTGCCCTGAAACCCGAGCTGCCGCGCAAGGCGGGCCTCATGCGCAAGGCCCTCCGCATCCTTGACGTCCGCGAAGACGGCGTCAATCGGCGGTTCGATGCCGGCTGCCCGGGAAATGACCACCAACTGCGAGCGGGCAAACAAGAGTTCTGTTCCCTCCCGCGTCAGCCGGGCGCCGATATCGAGGGCGAAGTCGACCGAACCGAACGCCAGCCGCTTCACCCGGGGGCTTGCCGAGGCGATGTCGTAGGCGTGGTAGAGACCGGCCGCCGTTTCGATAAGGGGTACGATCTCCGTCGAGCCGCACGGCAGATTCAAGTGATGCTCAAGCTGCGTCAGGTGGGCGTCCGCAGCGAGAATCTGCTGACGGTTTGCCGCTTTGGGCAGAACGATGCCCGTCAGTCCGCGCCCGATCGTGCCGTTGAGGTCGTCCAGGTAAAACGGCGTGGACGGGTCGTTCACCCGCACGTATTGGAGACGGCTGTCGTTTTCCCGCAGCGCCAGGCGCACCATGTCCCGCGCGCCCACTTTTTCCTGAAGCGGCACGGCGTCTTCCAAATCGTAAATGATCATGTCAGCCGCCAACTCCCTCACCTTGTCCAGCCGCCGCCGGCTGCTGCCCGGCACGAACATCCACGAACGAGCCAACCTCATCCGCCGTCCCCCTCACGCTTCCCGGTACTGTTCCACGCCCTGCCCGTACGAAAAGGATTCTCCTCTGAGGATCTTGTAACCCATTTTTATTATCTATCAATTTTGATACGAAAAAAAACCCGGGAGATATCGGATCCCCTGATATCCCCCGGGCAATTGTCCGCCGTGCCGCAGCCTGGTGACTCTGCGTGTTACCGCTCGGTTCAGGCCGGCCATTTGCTTCCACACGGCTGAGCCAACACTCGGCACGCGCGTTACGCCCGTTTCGGCGCCAGTTCGACCGCCTGACGGATCGCCTCTTTCATGCTCAGCTCGTCAGCCACGCCTTTTCCGGCAATATCGAACGCTGTGCCGTGATCGACGCTGGTGCGGATAATCGGAAGCCCCACGGTAATGTTCACACCGGCTTCCAAGCCGAGCACCTTGACAGGGCCGTGTCCCTGATCGTGATACATCGCGACGACAATGTCGAAGTCTCCCCGCGTCGCGCGGAAAAAGAGGGTGTCAGCCGGGAGCGGTCCCACCACGTCAATGCCCTCCTGCTGCGCCTGCCGAACCGCGGGCACCACTTTTTCCTCTTCTTCGCCGTATCCGAACAACCCGTTTTCGCCCGCGTGCGGGTTGATTCCGCAAACGGCTATCTTCGGGGAGGAAATCCCCGCCTTCTTCAAGGTCTCATGAGCCAGGACGATGACTTTGTAGACCCGCTCCGGCGTGATCATTTTCACCGCATCGATGAGCCCCACGTGGGTCGTCACATGGATCACTCTCAGTTTGGGAGCGGACAGCATCATGGAAACATCCTTGGTATTGGTCAGCTCCGCAAGTATTTCCGTATGACCCGGGTAGATGTGCCCGCCCTTGTGCAGCGCTTCCTTGTTGAGCGGCGCCGTGCAGATGGCGTCGATCTCCCCGGATTTCGCCAGTTCGATCGCCTTTTCCAGGAAGCGGAACGCGGCGTCCCCGGCCTGGACGGATACCTGTCCAAACGGCAGGTCTTCCGGCAGCAGGTCAAGGTCGAGGCAGTCGATCACGCCGTGTTCGTACTTCGCCGTGCCCGCATCACTGACCCGACTCACGGACAATCCGGCTCCCGTGATGCGGTTGGCGCGCTCCAACATTTTCGCGTCGCCGATGACAAGCGGCCGGCACATCTGATAGACAGCCGGATCTGCCAGCGCCTTTACAATAATTTCCGGGCCGATCCCGGCGGCATCGCCCATCGTAATGCCTACAATCGGTTTACTCATGTTCCCGATCCCCTTTCAAAACGTGTAACGCATGAAGCAGCGTGTGATTGGTGCCAAAAGCTCCCGCCTTCGTGACGACAAACAGCGGGTGCGCGCCAACGAGGCGGCTGAGCGGAATCCCCGGCTCAATCTCGTCCAGGAGCTGAATGCCGCTGACACCCAAGTGGCGGCATACGGCTTTCGCCGTGTCTCCTCCGGTGAGAATCATCCCCTGCAGGTCATGCCGGGCGGCAATGGCGGCGGCGGCGGTGCCCAGCGCATCCGCGATCCGGTTGGAGATGTCCGTGTCCGTCATCCCCCGGGCCTCTCCCAACTCCTTGGCCCCTTTTACATGGGCGGAGGTGGCGAGGGAATAGAACGCCGCATCCCGTCCGCTCTGGACCGCTTCCTCCAGTTCCCGGACGCACCGCTCCAGTTCCCGCTGCTGCTCGTCCTCCCCTGCCAGCAGGGCGAGGGGATTCAGTTCCACGCGAGCCACGTGCGGCGCTTCGCAAACGCGCCTCACCTGCTCCTGTGTCGTTTGCGAGATGCTTCCCGCAACCAGCAGCACCGGTTTTCCGGCCGGGGCAATCGCCACCCTCGGCCGGGGGCGTCCCGCAAGTCCAAGCGTCTCGGGAAGAACATCGGCCAATCCCGCAGAGCCGGTCCACAAGATTCGTGCCCGGTACCCCGTCATGATTGACGCAATCCGCTGCATGTCGCTGTCCGACTCGGCGTCGAAGACCATCACTTCCACGCCGTCCTGCCGCAGTCTGTCCACCTGTGCCCGAACGGCTTCCTCCCCCTCCCGCAGCACAGCCAGCGGGACCAGTCCCGTTTTCCGTTTGGATTGAGAGGCGAGCAGCTTGGGGATGTCCGATTCGCTCACCGGGCATTTGGGATCGCGGGCCATCTCCGTCTGGTCGATGGGCGTCCCGTTGAGAAAGTGTCTCCCGCCTCTCGTCACACGGCCGATTTTGGGATAGGCCGGGGCGACGACGGCGAAATCAAACGTAATCGTGTCCATCACCGCGTCGATTTCCGCCCCGAGATTGCCGCGCAGCGTCGAATCCAGTTTTTTGTAGACGTGCTGGAACTCCAGCGCACGCAAATACTGCGCCGCTTCCCTCACCCTGGCGTACGCGTCCGGTATCGGGAGGGAGCGGCTGTCCGTATCCATGACCGCGACGTCCGTGTCGACGCACTCCGCGGCCGCGTTTTTCCAATCAAAAAGAACGCGTGTCTCCAAGCCCATCCGCGCAAACTGAACGCCTGAATCCGAGGCGCCTGTCAGGTCGTCTGCGATGATGCCTATTTTTCTCATGACTGTTGCCTCGCCTTCTGTCCATGTTTCCCCCGTCCCGGGCTGCCTGCCCCCTCCGGGCTCACATCATCCGCCGAGCCGCATCGGGAAGGCAGAACAGCCAGCCAGGCGGGTGCCTCTTTCCCTGTCTGACGACCGAAGCGAAACGTCCCGAGCCGCTGCCTCGGGACACTCCCTTCTTCTCGATGGCTCATGATTAAGCCGTGTTGCTTTTGACGCCGATCCGCTTCGCCCACCAGGCCGTCACGATCGGTGCCAGAATGGCGGTCACGATCACGCAGGAAGCGATCAGCGCCGTTGCCGACGGCACCAATGGTTCGTACACGGGATTGGCGGCAGCTACTGCGGCCGGCACACCCACGGCGTTACCCGCAGTCGTGGCTGCAGCCAAACCGGCAATGCCGTTGCCGCCAGTCAATTTGTCTGCGGCAAAGAGCACGATGCCGGTGATGGCGACCACCGCCACTCCCAACAATACCCCCAGCAGTCCGGCTTTCCACACATTCTGAAGGTTCAGACCGGCGCCGAGCGCAAAGGCGAAGAACGGCACCAGTACCGGCACGGCCTTGCCCAGATAGTCGCGCATGTCTTTGTCGAGGTTGCCGAGAATCATGCCGACGACGAGCGGCAAAATGGCGCCGACCAGCGTTTCCCAGGGAAAGGCGGAAAGACCTGCCACACCCAGCGTCACCATCGTCAGGAACGGCCCCGACTCCAGGCTCATGATCGAGTACGCCCCTACGTCTTCTTTCTTCCCGAACTGTCCCATCAACGCCATGTACATGCCGCCGTTCGTGTCGTTCATCGCGGCCACGATCGCCAATACGGACAATCCGGCAAAGAATCCGCTTTCAACCATGCCTTCGCCGAGAAATTTCGCAGCGATAAAGCCAAGCACGACAGCCGTACCCACTTTGGCAGCCAGCAGGGCACCGCCCTTTTTCGCGATATACGGCGTCGCCTTGAAGTCGATGGTCGCGCCCATGCACACATAGAAGACAGCCAGAATCGGGAGTGCTCCGGTCAAAAGCGCACCTGTAAACGAACCAAACGTCTTCGCCGCCCCGGGAAACACGGTATTGATCACCGCACCGAGCAGCAGCGGAATGATCATCATGCCGCCCGGAATCCGTTCAATGGATGCTTTAATTTTCATGCGCAAGTGCCCCCTTTGGTACTATTGTTTAAAAATGAAACAATAACTATTTGATATCGCTTTCAATAGTCATTATAAGACGGGTCAAAGGGGGGATTCAATATTCAAACTGTTTATTTTTTCAACACTCCTCCCAATTTTCGCCACAGCGTTGTTCGATTGATGCCCAATCGTTTGGCCGCGCGTGATTGATTCATGCCTTCTTCTTTCAGCACGTGCAGCAAAATTTGCCGTTCAATCTCTTCCCAAGTTCCCTCCAGATTCAATCCGCCCAGGGGCAGCCCCCCGTTTCCGGCACGTGTTTCCGCGCTGTACCGCTGCCACGCTTCCTGCCATTCTTCCAGGCCCACATAGTGGCCCTCCGTCAGCAGCAGCATTTCTTCCACGACGTTTTCGAATTCTTTCAGGTTGCCGGGCCAGTCGTATTCGGCGAGCCGTTCGATTACCTCTTCCCTGATGCCGACGATGTGCTTGCCGTACGCCGAATTGTGATGGGCGATGAGCACACGCGCCAATTCCCCTATGTCCTCTACGCGTTCCCGCAGCGGAGGAATGCGCAGTTGGCACTCGGCGAGCTGGTGGAGCAGAAGAGAGGAAAAGCCGCCTCGTTTCGCGACCTGTCCGGGCGACAGGGTGGAGGAGGCAATCAGCCGCAGCCGTCCCCCTTTTTGCAGCTCGGCCGCCAACTGATCCTGCAGGCGAACAGACAGCTTGTCCGCTTCCTCCAGGTACAGGGTTCCTCCAGATGCGGTTGTAAGCAAACCTGGTTTTCCTTCCGTTCCGAACAGTTCTTCCGCCAGCCTCTCTTCCTCTGCGGATGAACAGCAGACGGAATAGAATCGGTGCCGGCCTTGTCTGCTCGCCACGTGGATGGCCTGGGCAAAATGCATGCGGCCGCTGCCCATCTCCCCGGTGAGCCAGACGCTTTTGTTCGTCTGCGCGTACGTCTGGGCCCGCTTTACCGTTTTCGCGATCTCCCGGCTGGACCCGATCACCTGCGCAAACGCGGCCAGCCGCTCCGGCGTCTGTATCTCCCGAAATGGCTGGGGCGGCACGCCCTTGCTTTCCTGCAGGTAGAGAACAAAAGCGGCCGGTTCCTCCTTTGTGCGGGCGGCAATCCGGATATCGCACAAACGGTCTTGTATCGCCACGTGTTCTGCTGTGACCGTTGTGCCGTCCGGCTGGTCGGCGGAAAGCAGGGACGCAACTGCCGGCGGAATCGCGTCGGCATTGCCCAGCCACGCCTGCGCCGCAGGATTCGCGTACAGGATGTCGCCGTTCGCACGCACCGCCAGCACGCCTGTCGTGTCGTGCTGCAGGAGTTCCTCGTAAAAACGCGCCTTTTCCTGCCCCTTCATGTAGATATCGTGGACGTACACCAGCTCCGTCAACATCTCCTGGACGGACTCGCGGCCGGATGTGATGAGGATGCCGTGATAGCCCATTTCCTGTGCGGTCCTCACCGTGACGACATCGCCCAGTACGATTTGCGCGCCCTGATTGGTCGCCTGCTCCAGCGCGCCTCTTACTTCCGACTCATGGTGAACGGGGTAAACGGGTATTTCAAGGTTGAGCAGGCTGGAGACGGTCGCCGCCCCCTGGCAGATTCCCGGGAAGCCGATGATGGCCGGCTTGCTGTTGGAATCCTTGATCAATGTGAGAACGCGCAGGATGTCGTAGCCGGAGACGGGGATGTCCACGACCGGAATGGACACGTGCTTGCGGATGAGCTGAGCCGTTCCTCCGCGGCTGACAATCACGTCGTACTTTTGCTTCTCGGCCTGCAGCACAATGGGCAGGGCCTCTTCCAGATCGGCGATTTCCACATCCATCTCGATCCGGTCGTCTTCTTTTGCGATGTCCAGCAGCAAATCCCGCAAGCCCGGGTACGGCGCGATGCCTTTTACCTTGATCTTCGCCATGTTCTTGCCTCCAATATGTTGCGAAATGAAACAGGTATCGCTAAAATTATACAACTTTGGCCGGAAAAAGCAAAAGAACCGGAACACCCGTTGTCCGGGCTGCCGGTTCACTAGATTTCGCTCAGGGTTTCCCCAGGTTTCGGATCACCTGCTCCGCTTCCTGATCGCGCCGCTCTGTTTCTCCCGCCGCGGTCCACTGCAGGAAGCGGTCGTCCAGCAGTTCGGCCAGAACGGCCCGGCGCTGTGTTTCGTTCAGTCCGAGCGCGAGCACCCTGTCCCGCATCGCTCCCAAAAAGGCCGTGTAATCTCCGTACTCCGGCCCGAACCGCTCCTCCAACTGCCGGCGCAGTTTTTTCGCCAGACCGGGGTTGTGTCCGCCCGTGGAAATGGCGATCTGCATATCGCCCCGCTCCACCACGGACGGAACGGTAAACGTGCACAGGTCGGGACGGTCGACGACATTGACCCACTGGTGCGGGCCGCACGCCCGGTGGACAGCCAGATTGACGCGGGGATCGTCCGTGGCTGCGATCACCACGACCGCGTCCCGCACGTCGTCAGGAACAAACGGGCGGCGGTGCAGCGTAATGCGTTCCGCTTCCGCCCACGAATCGACCGCCGGCGTGCAGGCGGGACTGACGACCGTGACGACGGCTCCCGTGTTCAGCAGGCCGCCGATCTTTCGTTCCGCCACGTGTCCCCCGCCGACGACGAGACACCGTTTGTCCCGCAGATTGGCCATCATCGGGTAGAGCCGCACCCTGCCTCACTCCTCGAACCACTTGATATTCTCCCGCAATTGTACCACGTCGCCGACCAGAATGATCGCGGGGTTGGAGATGCCGGGGTGGCGCTGGACCGTTTCCTCGATGGTGGCCAGCGTCCCGGTCACCGTCGCCTGCTCCGGCAGCGTTCCCCTGGCGATCACGGCGACGGGCGTGTCCGGCCGGCGGCCATGTTCCAGGAGCCGGGCACAAATCAGCGGCAGATTGGCGATCCCCATGTAAAAGGCGACCGTGTCCACGCCGCGTGCCAGCGCCCGCCACTTTTCCTCGTCCTCTCCCGATTTGCCGCCGCTCAAGTGCCCGGTCACCACGGCAAAGGAAGAGCCGTGCTCCCGATGCGTGACGGGGATGCCGGCGTAGGCCGGAGCGGCGATGCCGGCCGTGACGCCGGGAACGATCTCAAACGGGACGCCTCTTTGGGCCAGATGCTCGGCTTCTTCACCGGCCCGGCCAAACACGCACGGGTCTCCGCCCTTGAGCCGGACGACCGTTTTGCCCTCCAGCGCTTTTTCCGCCAGAAGCGCGTTGATCGCCTCCTGCCGCATCGTGTGGTTGTCCGGCAGTTTGCCGCAGTAGATGCGCTCCGCGTCATCCCGGACGTGCTCCAGCAGCGTCGGATTGGCCAGGCGGTCGTAGATGACGACGTCCGCCCGGCGCAGGCACTCCAGCCCTTTGACGGTGATCAGCTTGGGATCGCCCGGCCCCGCCCCGACAAGGTATACCTTGCCGCGCTGCGTCATCGGCTGCTCACCCCTGCCGACTCAAATGTCGCCATCTCCCGAATCATCCGGGTGGCCGCCTCCACGATCGGAAACGCCACCGCCGCCCCGCTGCCTTCGCCGAGCCTGAGGCCCAGGTCGATCAGCGGCTCTTTGCCCAGCGCCCGGAGCGCATGGAGATGGCCCGGCTCCTGGGAGCGGTGACCGGCGATCAGATAGTCGGCCGCTCCCGGACAGAGGCGGACGGCCAGCAGTGCCGCCACCGTGGAGATGAAGCCGTCCACCAGTACGGGGATGCGCCGCGCCGCGGCGCCGAGCACGGCTCCCGCCATCGCGCCGATTTCCAGGCCGCCCACTTTGGCCAGCGCCTCCAACGGCCGGGCCGGGTCCGGACGATGCCGGGCGAGCGCCTGTTTGACGACCGCTTTTTTCCGCTCCCACGCCGCGTCGCCGACGCCCGTCCCGCGGCCGACCAGCTCATCCGGTTCCGCCCCGCTCAGCGCCGCCAGCAGGGCGCTGCTGGCCGTCGTGTTGCCGATGCCCATCTCGCCGATGATCAACAGCTTCGCGCCCTCGTCAACGATCGCCCCGGCACACTCCAGGCCGACCTGTACGGCGCGCTCCGCCTCTTCCGGCGTCATGGCCTCCTCCCGCAGCAGGTTGCCGGTGCCCGGCCTGATTTTTTTTCGCCACACGCCAGGCGCCTCCACATCGGCAGCTACCCCCACGTCCACCACGTGCAGCAGGGCTCCGATCTGGCGGGAAAAGACGTTGATCGCCGCTCCCCCGGCCGCGAAGTTGGCCACCATCTGGGCGGTCACTTCCTGCGGGTAGGCGGAGACCCCCTCGGCCGTCACGCCATGGTCGGCGGCAAAGACAAGCACGCCGGGCGGTGTTACGGAAGGAAGCGCGCTGCCCGTCATCGCCGCCAGCCGGACAGCCAGCTCCTCCAGCCGGCCCAGGCTTCCCAGCGGCTTGGTCAGCTGATCCACGCGGCGTCTGGCCTCAGCCGCCGCCGCTTCGTTCAGCGGCTCAATCTTTACATACGGTTGTGTCCATTCGGTTTTCATCTTCCCACCCCATTTTCCTGAAACGCTCTCATCCGCTCCTCGATCAGATCCAGCCTGACGTGGCGCCTGACGCAGTCGGCCAACAGGTCAAAGCCCCGCTCCCGCAGCGCGACAAACGACGGCCGTTCGCCAAGCGGCGCCAGCCCCTTCCGCGCGCGAAGCTCGTCGAGCAGCAGCCAGCGGAATTCATCGTTGTGAAACAGCCCGTGAACATACGTGCCGAGCACCCGCCGCTCGGGATCGCAGAAGCCGTCCGCGCGATCGGCGAGCCGGATGAACGGGGAGACCCCGTCGGCAAATACGGAACGGCCCATGTGGATCTCGTACCCCTCCAGCCGAATCCGCCTGCCCGCGAACGACGCCTCGCCGCTGCACAGGACGGTGGTTTTGCGCCGCTCCAGCGTGGTCGTCATCGGGATCAATCCCATGCCCGCCACCGATTGGCGGGGCGACTCCACACCGTCCGGGTCGCTGACCGTCCGCCCCAGCATCTGATAGCCGCCGCACAGGCCGACCAGAAACGAGCGGCCCGCCGCGTGCAGCGAGAGAATCTCCCGCTCCAGACCCGTCTCCCGCAGGAACAAGAGGTCTTCCAGCGTGTTTTTGCTGCCGGGGAGCAGAATCAGATCGGGCTGCCCCAGCTCTTCCGGCCGGGTGACATAGCGAACGGTGCAGTCCGGCTCGACGAAAAACGGATCGGCGTCGGTAAAGTTGGAAATGCGCGGATAGCGGATCACCGCGACATCGATCTCCCGTGCCGTTTCCTTTTGCCCCTGGTAGCGGTGCAGGATGAGCGAATCCTCCGCGTCGATCCACAAGTCGGGAATGAACGGAACGACGCCCAGCACCGGTTTGCCCGTGTACTGTTCAAACCAGTCCAGCCCCGGCTGGAGCAGGGACAAATCGCCGCGGAACCGGTTGATGATCACGCCGATCACCCGCTCCCGGTCCTGCGGCTCCAGGAGCTGCAGCGTGCCCACCAGGCTGGCGAAGACGCCGCCCCGTTCGATGTCGGCCACCAGGATGACCGGCGCGTTGGCGAGGCGGGCCACCCGCATGTTGACCAGTTCCCGATCGTTCAGGTTGACCTCGGCCGGACTCCCCGCCCCTTCGATCACGATCCGCTCGTACGCAGCGGCCAGCCGACCGTACGCTTCCCGGATCACGCGCAGTCCCTCCTCGAAAAAATCGCTGCGGTAGGCGAGCGCCTTCATGTTGGCGTACGGTTCGCCGTTTACCACGATCTGCGACTCCGCGTCCCGCGTCGGCTTGATCAGAATCGGATTCATGTCGGTGGTGGCGACGACGCCGGCCGCCTCCGCCTGTACGCCCTGCGCCCGTCCGATTTCCTTGCCGTCCAGGGTGACGTAGGAGTTGAGCGCCATGTTTTGCGATTTGAAGGGAGCCGTCTTGTAGCCGTCCTGGGCAAAGATGCGGCAAAAGGCCGTCGCCAACACGCTTTTGCCCGCGTCGGAGCTGGTTCCCTGAATCATCAGCGGCAGCGCCTTAGCCACGCGCCTTCACCTCCAGGCACCGCTCCACCCAGCGCTTGGGCAGGGCGGGGTTGGAAGCGAAGTGCAGATGGGTGTAGCCGGCCACCAGATTGTCGCGGGCGTACCCCTCCGGTTTCGTGCCGCGCAGCCCCTTTGTCTCGTACGCGTGCGGCAGCTTGAGGTCAGCCGCAAACGTGGAGTAGTGAAACTCGTGCCCGTGGGCCTGTTCGTCCGGGCCGATCAGGAAGTTTTCCGCCGTCCCCCGCACCTCCCGGTAGCCGAGCGCGGCCAGCCGCTTCTGCATCGTCACCGTGCCGGGGATGATACCGGCCATCGGGTAGGTGCGTCCGTCCGTCGTCACGATCGCGTCGGTCAGGTACATGAATCCGCCGCACTCCGCCAGCGTCGGCAGTCCGGCCCGCACCGCCCGGCGGAACGACTCCAGCACCGTCCGGTTGCGCGACAGCTCGGCAGCGAACTCCTCGGGAAACCCGCCGCCGATGTAGAGGCCGTCCGCCTCCTGCGGAACGGGCTCGCCGGCCAGCGGGGAGAAAAAGAGCAGTTCCGCCCCGTTTGCCTCCAACAGCTCCAGGTTTTCCGGATAGTAGAAGTGGAACGCCGCGTCCTTGGCGACGGCGATCTTCACCCGTTTCTCCCCGGGGACGGCGGAGACGGGAGCAAACAGCTTCCGCTCCACATGAAACGGCTCCGCCTGCGCCAGCTCCCAGACCCGGTCCACATCCACCGTCTCCGCCACCCGTTCGGCCAGGCGGTCAAACAGCGGCTGCAGTTCGCCCCGCTCCACCGACGGCACCAGGCCGAGATGGCGCTCGGGAATTTCCAGGTCGGCCTCCCGCTTGAGGTAGCCGACCACCGGCACTCCGCACTCCTGCTCGACGGCAGCCTTGACGATTTGGTAGTGCCCCTCGCTGCCCGCTTTGTTGGCGACCACTCCGACGATCTTCACCTGCGGGTTGAGCATTTGAAAGCCCTTGACGATGGCCGCCGCGCTGCGGGCCATGCTCTGGCAGTTGACCACCAGCAGCACGGGCGAAGCCGTCAGCAGGCTGATCTCCGCCGTGCTGCCCCGGTCGCTGGTCGGCTCCTTGCCGTCGTACATGCCCATCACGCCCTCGATCACGGCGATGTCCGCCCCCTCCGAGCCCCGGGCAAAGATCTCCCGGACGGTGTCGTGCGGCAGCATCCAACTGTCCAGGTTGCGCGACACCCGTCCCGTCACCGCCGTGTGGTAGGTCGGGTCGATGTAATCCGGGCCGCACTTGAACCCCTGGACGGCGTACCCTTTTCGCTTCAGGGCCGCCATCAGGCCGATGGTGACGGTCGTCTTGCCGGCGCCGCTGCCCGTTCCGGCGATCACGATCCGGCGGTCGTTCGCGCTCATGGGCGTCCCTCCCCGCCGTACGGCATCAGTCCCACGGAGATGGTGACGTTGCCCGATTTTTTCTTGGTCAGCACCAGCTTGTCGACGCCCGCGTACAGCTTGGCCGCCGGTTCGCTCACCCCGTACGCGCCGGTGTACTTGAACACCGTGTCCGACGGCTCCTCCATCGGCACGCGGTTCAGCTCTTCCGGCGCATACCAGACAAACGGCCAGCCGTATTTTTCGCACACGGCGATCAGGCCCGCTTCATCCTTTTTCAGTTCGATCGTGGCCACCGCCTTGACGCTCTTGAGGGAGAACTTCAGCTCCTCCAACGTTTCCCTGATCACCGCTTCGATCTCTTCCGCCGACGTTCCCCGGTTGCAGCCGATGCCGAGCACGATCACCTTGGGCCGGTACAGGACCCCGTTGTCCAAAATCGCTTCTTCCTCGCGGGTCAGCAGGCGGTGCGTCACCACCAGCGCTGCCTGCGGCCGGTCAGCCAGCGCATCCGGAATGGACGCGTACACCCGAATGTTGGGAGGCATCGGCGTGTCGTGCATCCACCAGTGGCGCTCCCCCGACTCCTGCACCACGGCGACGCGTTCCTCATTGACCACGGAGGCGCTGACCGGGGTCAGTTTGTCCGCCGACTCCCACTCCCAGCCGAAACGGCGGCCAAACAGGTCGACGGGAATCGTCTTCTGCACGTCGGAGGCAGTCGTGATCACCGGCCGTGCCCCCATCACCGCTGCCACTTCCCGCGCCAGTTCGTTGGCGCCGCCGAGGTGGCCGGACAGCACGCTGATCACATGTTCCCCCTTGTCGTCGATCACCACCACGCCGGGATCGGTCTTTTTGTCCTCCAACAGCGGCGCGATCATCCGCACGACGGCGCCAAGTGAAATGATCACGATCAGTCCCTTGTAGGCCGGCCAGAGCGCGGGAAACAGCAGGCGGACGCTGCCGGAAAAGAGCTGGATGCCCTTTGCCGCCTCGTCGCCCTTGGCAAACTTGCTCATGTAGTAGAGATCGGTCCCCGGAAACGACTCGTGCAGCCGGCGCGCCATCTCCACACCGTGCTTGGTGATGGCGATGATCGCGTAGTCTCCCCGCTGCTCGATGGCGGGGATCTCTCCTTCCGTCAGTTCGATGATCATCCCTCTGTCACACCTTTTCTGTACCCGTGGGTAAAGGTTTTGTCGTACAACTTGGAGCGGTGCTGCCCGCTCTTTTCGTGAATGGCCGGGTCAAGCGCCCAGCCGGCCAGAATCATCGCGTGCGAGCGGATGCCGTGCTTGCCCATCTCTTCGTCCAGATGTTTCAGCGTGGTGCGGACGATCACCTGATCCGGCCAGCTCGCCCGCTGCACCACCGCCACCGGCGTATCTTCGCTCCAGCCCGCTTCCGTCAGCTCGCGGACCACTTTTTTCGTCAGGGTGGCGCTCAAAAAGAGGGCGATCGTGCAGTGATGCTCCGCCAGCGCGCGCAGCTTTTCCCGCTCCGGCACCGGGGTGCGCCCCTCCGCCCGGGTGAGGATCAGCGTCTGCGTCAGCTCGGGGATGGTCAATTCCGCCCCCAGCGCCGCCGCCGCGGCAAAGACGGAGCTGACGCCCGGCACGATCTCCACGTCTATGCCCGCTCGTTTCAAGAGGGCGATCTGCTCCATCGTCGCCCCGTAGACGGACGGGTCGCCGGTGTGCAGCCGGACCACTGTCTTCCCCTGGCGGACGCGGTCGACCATCAGCTCCACCATCTCTTCCAGCGCCATGCCGGAACTTTGCAGGACTTCCGCGCCCGGCTTGGCCTTGGCCGCCAGTTCGTCGCTGACGAGCGAGTCGGTGTAGAGGACGACGTCCGCCTGCTGCAGCAGTTTCAGCCCTTTCACCGTAATCAGATCCGGGTCGCCCGGACCCGCTCCCACGATGTACAGTTTCATGTCTTTTTCACCACCATCAGCGTGAGGTAGCCGAGCTCCGCCCGCTCCAGCTCCCGGACGTCTGTCCACACCATCTCTTCGGCGGAGGTTACTTTCGTGGCGACGGCCGCCTTGTCGACGAGGTCCAGATCGCGTAATAGCCCGATGATCATCGGCAGCACCTTGGCCACCTTCAAAAAGACGACGCAGTCGTGCGAAAGCAGCGCCTGTCTCATCGCCTCCCGGTCGTCCGTGGCCGGAATGATGCCGATCTGCTCGTCGCCGTCCGCAAGCGGCAGGCCGAGGCGGGAGGCGGCGCCGAGAAACGAGGAGACGCCCGGCACGGAGACAATCGGCACCTCGGGATGCGCCGCCTGCATCACCCGCATCATGTGAATAAAGGTGCTGTAAAACAGCGGATCGCCCTCGGTGACAAAGGCGACGTCCTTGCCTTGGCGCAGACGCTCCCAGACGAGCTCCACCGTGTTGGCCCACTCCCGCTCCAGCACTTCCTTGTCCTTGGTCATGGGAAAGACCAGTCCGAGCATCTCCTTGCCTTCCGAAGGCTTGACGTACAGCTCGGCGATCTGGTGGGCGTAGCTTTTGCTGCCCATCCGCTTTTTCGGGTAGGCGACCACCGGCGACTGCTGCAGCAGGCGAAATGCCTTGACCGTGATCAGCTCCGGATCGCCGGGGCCGACGCCGATGCCGTACAGGGTTCCAATCCTGCTCACGCGCTGTCTCCTCCTCTCTCTTTCTCCTCCTGCTTGGCCCAGGCGGTGATGATGTAGACGGGGTTGAGTCCTTCGAACCGGGTCATGTTCAGGATCGGCTTGCTGCGCGACAGCTGCGCCAGCGTCACCGAGGTCTCAAAGTGTTCCTCCGCAAACGCCTGCGTCGCCGCGTACAGCGTCTCGATCGTGGCCGCGTTGACGACGATCCGGCCGTTTGGCTTCAAGCGGCTGCAGCACACGTGCAAAAGCTCCCGCAGTTCGCCGCCGCTGCCGCCGATAAAGACCGCGTCCGGGTCGGGAAACTGGTCCAGTCCTTCCGGCGCCCTGGCGTGCACGACGGTGAAGTCGGTGCGGAACTTGGCCATGTTCTGGCGGCAGTTTTCCAGATCGTCCGCGTTTTTTTCCACCGCGTACACCTCGCCTTCCCGGGCGATGCGTGCCGCTTCAATCGCCACCGAACCGGTGCAGGTGCCGATGTCCCAGACAACGCTTGTGGCGTGAAGCTGCATCTGGGCCAGGCTGAGAACGCGCACTTCCTTTTTCGTGATCAGCCCTTTGTCCGGCTTACGCTGGGAAAACTCCTCGTCGGCGATGCCGAGCGGCCAGACGGGGCTCTCCCGCCGCTTGCGCAGGATCACCACGTTCAGGTCGGAAAAGGCGCCGTCCGCCATCTCCTCCAGCGTGTACCAGCCGGTCCGTTCTTCCGGACTGCCCAGGTTTTCGCCCACAAACGCGTCGTACTCGGTCATGCCGAACGCGAGCAGGTAGCGGGCGATGGCGGCGGGATTGTTCTCGCGATCGGTCAGCAGGGCCACTTTTTCCCGGCCGTCGATCCGCTGCGCCAGCCCCTTCATGCTGCGCCCGTGCACGCTGGCGAAGTAGGCGTCCTGCCACGACTCGCCCGTCTTGGCAAAGGCGAGCTGAATCGAGCTGAGGTGCGGGTAAATTTCCACGTTCAGCTTTTTTGCCAGCAGGCTGCCGACGCCGTAAAACAGCGGATCGCCCGAGGCGAGAATCACCGTTTTCCGCTTCTCCTCGCGCAGCCGGTCCGCCAGCGCCGAAAGGCCTCCCTTCAGCACCAGCTTTTCGCCCGCGTACTCGGGAAAAAAGGAGAGGTGCCGCTCTCCACCGACCAGCAGTTCGCTCTCCATGATCCATGTGCGGTACAACGGCAGCAGGCTCTGCTGCCCGTCGTCCCCGATTCCGATCACCTTAATCGCCTGTGTCATTCACTGTCACCCTTCCCAACAGGGACCCTTTCATCGTAATCAGCACGGTCTCGATTTCCATGCCGCCGCCCGCTTCCTTCAGGCCGGCGCGGCAGCAGCTTTCGCACAGCTTGGCAAAAAAGGCGGGGTAGTCCGCCATCATGTCGCCCACCTGGGCCGCGGTGTTGGCTTCCTTCGCCTGCTGCACCAGCTCGTCGGGCGCCCCCGCCTCGGCCGCGAGCCCGGCGAGAAAGCCGAAATCGACCGGCGCGCTTTTGGAGTGAACCATCATCACGCCTTGGGCCACTTTGGAAAACTTGCCCATCATCCCGACCAGGGTCACCTTTTTCACCTGCTTTCGCTTGCACTGCTGCAGGGAAAACCCGACGAAATCCCCCATCTCGACGAACGCTTCCTCCGGCAGTTCGGGGTACAGCTGCATGCCGAACTGCTCGCTTTTTCCGCCGGTGGACAGCACGATGTGCTCGCATCCCGCCTCGCGGGCCACATTGATCGCCTGGGCGATGCTGGCCTTGTAGGCGGCGGTGGAAAAGGGGACGACGATGCCGCGCGTGCCGAGAATGGAAATGCCGCCGATGATGCCGAGCCGCCCGTTCAGCGTCTTTTTCGCGATCTCCTCTCCGTCGGGCACGGAAATGACCACGCGCACGCCCCGTTCCACGCCGTACTGCTCCAGCACGGACTGGACCGCCTCCCGGATCATTTTCCGGGGTACGGGGTTGATCGCCGCCTCGCCGATCGGCACCGGCAGGCCCGGTTTGGTCACCCGGCCCACGCCAACGCCGCCGTCCAGCTCCATGCCCGGCTCGTCCCGCCAGGTGACCGTGCTGAGGATCAAGGCGCCGTGGGTGGCATCGGGGTCGTCTCCGCCGTCCTTGATGATGCCCGCCGTCGCCTCGTCGGCCGTCCACTCGCAGCGCTCCAGTTGAAACGTCACATCCATGCCGGCCGGCAGGGGAATGGTGGACTGCGTCTGCCGCTCCTGGGTGATCAGGGCGGTGAGGGCCGCCTTGGTCGCTGCCGCGGCGCACGCACCCGTGGTGTAGCCGTGGCGGAGCGGTTTCGCTTCCTTTTCGTCCGTTGCCGCTTTTGCCGCCATGACCTATCCCAGCCGTTCCGCCATCAGCGAGAGTGCGTTGACGGCCGCCACGGTGACCGGACTGCCGCCCTTGCGCCCGATGTTGGTGATGAACGGCACGTCCAGCTTGGCCAGCTCTTCCTTGGACTCGGCGGCGGAGACGAAACCGACCGGCATGCCGATGATCAAGCCCGGTTTGGCCTCTCCTTCCTTCACCAGGCGGATCAGCTCCAACAGCGCGGTCGGCGCGTTGCCGATGGCGAAAATGCCGCCCTCCGCCTCCTTGACCGCCTTGCGCATGGAGATGATCGCCCGCGTCGTGTTGAGCCGCTTCGCCTCTTCCATGACGTCCTTGTCGGAGATGTACACTTTCACCTCGCCGCCGAACTTTTCGATCCGGTTCTTGCTGATGCCCACCTGCACCATCTGCACGTCGGCCACGACGATTTTGCCGCTGCGGATGGCTTCGATGCCCGCGCGGACGGCGTCCGGGTGAAAGACCAGGCTGCGCCCCAGCTCAAAGTCGGCCGAGGCGTGAATCACGCGCTGCACCACCGGGAACTGCTCCTCGGTAAACGGATGCTCTCCCAGTTCTTCCGTAATGATCTGAAAGCTCTTGTCCTCGATTTCCTGCGGCTGCACCGTTAGCGGTTTAAACTCCGTGCGAAAGTCCATGTCGCGCTCCTCCCTTTCTTTGCGGCAGCTCTCGTTCCCGTCTCAGCGGGTCCGTCCCGGCGGGAGCGGTCCCGGGGGCTGTTCATCCCACGGCAGGGGCAGCCAACTCCCGGAGCTGCCCGATGACGCCGTTAAAATCGGAAAACGTGGTGCCGTACTCGATCTGCGGCCGGGCGATCACAATCGTCTCGATGCCCATCTCCAGGGCCGCTTCCACTTTTTCGTCAAACGCGCCCGCCCTGCCGCTCTCCTTGGTGATCATCAGCGTCACGCCGTAATGGCTGTAGAGCGCCTTGTTCAGCTCCTTGGAAAACGGCCCCTGCATGGCGACGATGTTTTTTTGCTCGATGCCCAGCTCCTCGCACTTCTGCATGTTGTCCACGCGCGGCAGCATCCGGGCGACCAGCGTCGTGTCCGGCAGGCCGAGCAGCCGGTCGGTGAAAATCTTCAGCGTCTTGCTGCCGGTCGTCAGCATGATCACTCCGCGTTTTTGCGCCGCCACTTCGGCCGCCTGGACGTAATCCTCCACCACGGTGATCTTGTCATGCCCGGGCGAGGCGATGCTTTCCCGCTCGTAGCGGATGTAGGGGACGCCCGCTTCCCTGGCTCCGGCCATGGCGTTTTTCGACGCTTCCTCGGCGTAGGGGTGGCTTGCGTCCACCACGGCCTGCACGCCTTTGGCTTCGATCAATCGACGGATGTCCTCCGCGGTCAGGCGGCCCACCTGCACCGGCAAACCGGCTTCCTCCATGCTTTTGGCGGCGTTCTCCGTCACGACGGTGGTCAAAAGGTCGTACCCCGCCGCCTTGATCCGCAGGGCCAACTCCCGCGCGTCGCTGGTTCCGGCCAATACGAGAATCATTGCTCGTCCCTCCTACTTCGTCGCGTGCCGTACGCGGTCGTGATGGTGGTCGTGGTTGTGATGGTGGCCGTGGCTGTGATCGTGACTGTGGCCGTGACTGTGACTGTGGCTGTGATCGTGGCCGTGGCTGTGATCGTGGCCGTGGTTATGATCGTGACTGTGATCGTGACCGTGATGATGCCCGTGGCCATGATCGTGGTCGTGATGATGGTGGTGGTGATAGCCGATGTGCTCCATCGCCGCCAGCCTGTACTGGCAGGTGTCGCAGTTCAGCTTCACTTCGCCGTGCAGCGCCTCTTCCACCCGCTCTTTCAGCACGGCCTTCAGCAGCGGGTGGTAGCCGAAATATTCCGCCAGCGTGAAGCGGGCTTCGGGGTAGCGCGCGCGGAACCGCTCCAGTTGGTCGGCCATCCGCTTGATCAGCACGCCGGTAAACAAAAAGTACGGCAGCACCACCACGTGGCGCGCCCCCAGCTTGAGACAGCGCTCCACCCCTTCTTCGTACAGGGGAAAGGTGACGCCCATGAAGGCCGTCTCCACCCATTTCGACCTCCACCGCTCCCAGAACAGGCGGGACATCTTGTAGATGTCGCTGTTGGCGTCCGGGTCGCTGCTGCCCCGGCCGATGATCAGCACGGCCAGGTCTTCGTCATCCGCACCGGAGGCGAAGCCGGCTTCCGCCATGCGCGCCGCCAGAATGTCCAGCACCTGTTCGTGGACGCCGATCGGCCGCCCGTAGATAAACTGCACGTGCGGATGCTTTTCCTTCGCCTCGTCGATGGCCGCCGGAATGTGAATCTTGGCGTGGCCGGCGGAGAACAGGATGATCGGGATGACCGCCACCCGGGTCGCCCCTCTCTTCACGCAGGCGTCCAATCCCTGCAGCACGTCCGGCCGTTCAAACTCCAGAAAACACGTCTCGATAATGGGAACGTCCAGTTCCGGGGCCAGCGAGGCCACAAACTGCCTGACCTCTTCGTTGCCCTCGGGATCCTTGCTCCCGTGGCCGACAAACAACACCGCGTCCATTTCTCGTCCTCCTTTTTCGCTTGCGGGCCCGCTCCGGCCCGGCGGGTGCGCTCAATCCCCGCAGACGGCGTTTTCAATCTTGGGCGCGGCCGGCTCCCGCCAGACAAATCCCTCGATCTCGCCGACGCGCTGGAAAAACTTGTGGAACCGTTCGTTCGGGAAGGCGTCCCGCTTGTAACGAGCCACGATCCGCTCGATCAGCGGCACGATTTCCTCCGGCGCGATGCCCTCCGCCACCGGTATGCCGGCATGGGCGTTGCGCCCCACCGTTTTGGCTCCGAGGAAGAGGTCAAACTTTCCTTTGCGGAAGACGATGCCGATGTCTTCCTTGACCGCGCCGTAGCAGGCCATGCCGCAGCCGTTGAACCCGATCTTCAGCTCCTTGGGCATCTCCTGGCCGCCCAGCTTTTGGTGAATCTCCTCCGCGTAGGCGATCCCGTCCTTTTTCTCCCCGTCGCAGAAGTCGCACGCTTTCACCTGCACCACGTCACCGGTCGGCATCAGCACCAGCCCCAGTTGGCGCAGGCGTTCGGTCACCGCGCCGGGATCGGCGGTCGGGACGCGCAAAATGATCTGGTGATGCGGCGTGTATTCGATTTCCCCTTTTTCTCCCGCCAACTCGGCCAGCGCGAGCATCTGTTGGGGGGTAAACTTCTTGTTTGCCACTCCCGGGCTGACCGCGCACTCGAAAATCAATTCGGGCACAAACCCGCTGGGGGGACTGCCAGCCTGCAGAGCAGCCGTCTCTGGTCCTTTGTCCGCATGAAGCGCGGCGAGCGCCTGCATCGCCCACTCGTACGGCGTCCTGTCGGCGTCAGGCTGCTCCCGCTGTCCGGTCGACGCGTCCAGGACAGCCGTGGCGGACTCCTCCGAGGCAGGGGATGGCGCTGCATGAACTCCGCCGCTTCCCGCCTGCGCTTCCAGCGACCACGGCTCGTTTTCCACCCGCAGGCGCTGGTGGGGCTTCAGCGCCTGTTCGTCTGTCGTCAGCGTATACTTGCGCTGATAGCCGCGCGGTGTAATCATCAGGCCGTCGTAGACAAAGGTGGAGGAGTTGCCGATGATCACCGTCGTCAGCATGCCGATGTCGTGCTCCAGCATGTTGGCCAGCGTGGTCAGCTCGATCCGCTCCCGCTCCCGATAGGCGCTTTTGACGATGCCGACCGGGGTGTCGGGCGAGCGGTACTGGAGCAGGATGCGCTGCGCCTCCACGATTTGACGCGTCCGCCGTCCGCTGCGCGGGTTGTACAGGGCGATGACGAAATCGGCCTGCCCCGCCGCGTCGATCCGCTTGGCGATCAGTTCCCACGGCGTCAGGTGGTCGCTCAGGCTGATGGTGCAGGCGTCGTGCATGATCGGCGCCCCCAGCAGGGCCCCGCAGGAGTTGATCGCGGAGATGCCGGGAATCACCTCCACCTCCACGCCGTTCGCTCGCGTCCAGCCCTGTTCCACCAGCACTTCGTAGACCAGCCCGGCCATGCCGTACACGCCCGCGTCGCCGCTGGAGATCACCGCCACCTTTTTGCCCGCTTCCGCCTGCCGGACGGCTTCCCTCGCCCGGCTCACCTCTTCCGTCATGCCGGTGCTGACGATCTCCTGACCGGTCAAGAGGCCGCGGATCAAGTCCACGTAGGTGGTGTACCCGATGATCACGTCACTTTCCTCGATCGCTTCCCGGGCCCGCTTGGTGATGTGGTCGAAACTGCCCGGCCCAAAGCCGATGACAAACAATTTTCCGCTCATGAGGAGCCTCCTTTCCATAACGCGTCCCTATTCGCCCGTACTCACGGATATCCCGAAGGCCGCCGCCATGCAGACGACAAGCCCCAGGACCGACACCAGCTTCATCAGCCGGACCGCCGCGCCGATGTCGTCCGGGCGGAGCGGCCGGAGGGGATTGCCCAGTTTGGCCCGGTTAGACGGCACGCCCTGGTAGTAGTTGAGTCCGCCAAGCTGCACGCCGAGCGCACCCGCCACGCCCGCTTCCGGCAGTCCGCTGTTGGGGCTGGGGTGCAGCCGGGCGTCGCGCCGGATCACCGCCCAGCACTGGCGCCAGTCCAGCCGCATCAGCCAGCTTGCGGCGACGAGCAACAGGGCGGTCAGGCGGGCGGGCAGGAAGTTGAGCAGGTCGTCAAACCGCGCCGACGCCCAGCCGAGATTGCGGTACTTCTCGTTCTTGTAGCCGACCATCGAGTCCAGGGTATTGGCCGCCCGGTAGGCCATCGCCAGCGGCGCGCCGCCCAGCGCGGCGTACACCAGCGGAGAGATGATCGCGTCGACGATGTTCTCCGCCACCGTCTCCACCGCCCCCCGGCAAATCTCCGGTTCGTCCAGCCGCTCCGTGTCCCGGCCGACGACCATGGAGAGCGACCGGCGCGCCGCCTCCCGATCACCTGCCCGGAGGTGATGAAAAACTTCCATGCCGGCGTCGGCCAAGCCTTTGGTGGCAATCGTGGCGGAAATCAGCCAGACTTCCAGGGCGACGGCCAGCCAGGGATGGACCCTTCCCGCCGCGTACAGCAGTGCCCAGGTGACAACAAGGCTGCCGCCTGCGATCAACAGCGGGAACAGCAGGCCGGCCGCTTTCAGGTGCTCTTCCCGCTTGACCAGCGCGCGCAGCAGCCGCTCCAGCCGCAAGATGCACCAGCCCATTCCGACCACCGGATGCGGCAGGCCGCGCGGATCGCCCACCACCCGGTCTATCCAGTACGCCGCGAGCAAAATCAATGCCTCGTTCATCTCGTCCCTCTCTTTGTTTCCACTCACGGAAGTTCCGTTCTTTTTCCCGGACGGGAGGCAGGCAAGCTCCAATCTCCCGCATCTCCCGCCTGCCTAGCGCCGCACCGACGCCGTCCAGCGGCTTCCGTCCCACTCGGCGACGAGGACGGCGCCGTGGCCCACGCCGTCCACCTGCCAGTAGCGGCCGGGATCGTTTTCCACCCAGGCCGCCTGAAACCAGCGGATGACGCCGCCGTGGGTCACCAGGCAGACCGTATCGTCCATGGAGACGGACTTCATCAGCCGCATCAGCCAGCGATCGACCCGCTCCCCCAACTGGGCCAAGGTCTCCCCGCCGGGCGGAGCGCAGTCGAACGGATTGTCGTACCAGCGGCGGGCGTGCTCGCCGTCCCGGGCCATCAGCTCGTCATAGGTAAGCCGCTCCCACGCGCCAAACGACAGCTCGCGCAGAGCGGGAACGGCCCTGGGCTCCAGTCCCCAGACCGCTGCCAGCCGTTCCGCCGTTTGCCGGCAGCGGAGCAAATCGCTGGTGTACAGCGCCGACGGACGTTCCGAAGCGAGCAGCCGGGCCACCTGCTCCGCCTGGGCGCAGCCGTGCTCGTTCAGCGGCACATCGCTGTGTCCCAGGTAGCGGCCGGCGCGGTTCTCCTCCGTCTGTCCGTGCCTCACCCACATCCATCTCACGGCCACCAGCTCCCAATCAGGATGAGCAGCATCACGGCTTCGGCACTCTCGATCAGGGCGCCGTAGCAGTCGCCGGTCAAGCCGCCCAGCTTGCGGGCGACGGAGCGGGCAAACAGCAGGCTGGCCGCGAGCGACAGCAGGACGGCAGTCACCGCCCGGACGTCGGCGATCCACCAGCCCAACGCCAGCACCAGCAGATAGCCGATACCGATGTGCCAGGGACGGAGCGCCTCGCCGACGCTTTTGCCGATGCCCTTTTCCCCGGTGACATACGGCCAGCAGCGGATCGCCAGCAGCACATGCGTGCGGGCGGCGGCGGGCACCAGGAACAGACAGACGCTGAGACCCGCATGGTCAAGCTCGGCCAGCGCCGCCGTCTTGACCAGAAGCAGCACGATCGCCGCCAGCACCCCCATCGCGCCGGTCCGGCTGTCTTTCATGATTGCCAGCATCTGTTCCCGCGGCCGGCTGCTGCCCAGACCGTCGGCCAGATCCATCCAGCCGTCCAGATGCAGCCCGCCGGTGATGTAGACCCAGCAGGCCATCGTCAATACGGCAGCGGTCAGCGGCGCAAACGCCCACAAGGCCGCCTGATGCGCTCCCCACAGCACAAGGCCGATCACCAGCCCGACAGCCGGGTACCAGGCGACGCTCTTCTTCCAGGCTTCTTCCGACGGGCGCAGCCAGGGAACAGGGATGCGGGTAAAAAACGACAGTGCATGAAAAAACGCGTTCATCCTTTAATCCTCCAGGGAATGCCGGCCAGGACGGCGTAGACGGTATCGGCCCGTCTGGCGGCCAACTGGTTGACGTCGCCCAGCACGTCGGCAAACCAACGGCCCAGCTTGGTCATCGCGACGCCGCCCAGACCCACCTCGCTGGTCACGGCGATCACGGTCCGGCCGCCGCTGCAGGCGGCATCCAGCCACAGCTCCGCCTCGTCCATGAGCGCCCGCGAGATCGCTTCGTCCCGCCAGGACGCTTCCGGCACGCTCATCAGCCGCGTGCTGATCCACGTCGACAGGCAGTCCAGCAGCACCACCGGATACCTCTCCATTTGGGGAAGGGCAGCGGACAGGGTGCCGTTCGTTTCGGCCAGTCCCCAATCTCGGGGTCGCCGCGCCCGGTGCCGCTCAATCCTTTGCTTCATTTCCTCGTCCCATACCTGGCCGGTGGCCACGTACAAGACGGGGCTTCCCGCCTGTGCGGCCAGTTCTTCGGCGAAGCGGCTCTTTCCCGAGCGGACGCCCCCGGTCACCACGATCAGGCTCAGCGCCGCTCCCTCCTTTCGCTCCACACGTCCCGCAAGGCCGCCAGCAGGCGGTCGTTTTCCTGCCGGGTGCGGACCGCGATGCGAAAATCACCGGGCGTCAAGCCGGGGTACATGGCGCAGCTGCGAATCAGAATGCCCCGTCTGCCCAGCATCTCCTGCAGTCCCGCCGCCGTCAGCCCAGCCGGACAGCGCACGAGCAGAAAGTTGGCCTCGCCCGGCCAGACGCGCCAGCCCAACTCCTCCCCGATGACGCCGGACAGATAGGAGCGCTCCTCGGCGATCAGCCGCCTGGTTTTTGCTGCGTAGTCGGATTCCTCCAGACAGAGCTCCCCGACCGCAAGCGCCAGACTGTTGACGCTCCAGCTCACCTGCTTTCCCCGCAGCCGTTCGATCAGCGCGGGAACGGCGACGGCGTAGCCGAGGCGCAGCCCGGGGATGGCGAACATCTTCGTCAGCGAGCGCATCACGAGCACGCGCGGAAACCGGGAAAGCCTGTCGGCCAGCGTAAACTGCCGCTCTTCCGCGACAAAGTCGAGAAACGCCTCGTCGACCACCAGATGCGTGTCCGTCTCGACCGTCCAGCCGGCCATCTGCAGCAGTTCGTCCGGTTCATACAAGAGGCCGGTCGGGTTGTTGGGAGAACCGACAAAGACGAGGTCCGCCCGTTCAAACAGCCGGTACAGTTCCGCCTCATCCGGCTTGAAGCCGCGTTCTTCCCGGCCCGGGCACGCCAGCACGCGGGCGCCGAACTGCTTGGAAAGTTGGGCATATTCGGAAAAGCAGGGCGTGACGATGCCGACCGTCTTTGGCTGCAGCGCGAGGATCGCCAGGGCCATCGCCTCGGCCGCCCCGTTGGTCGGCAGAAGCCACGACGCCGGCAGGTTCAGCTTCGCCGCCAAGGCGCTGCGAAACGACCGGTGCCCCGGATCGGGATAGTGAACCACCTGGGGCAGCGCCTCCCGCAGTCCTTCCAGCACGCGGGCTGGGGGGCCCAGCGGGTTGATGTTGGCGCTGAAATCCACAAATCGCCCGGCTTCCACGCCGAAGCGCTCCGCCGCCGTGACCAGATCGCCGCCGTGGCCGAACACCTCCAGCACGTCCGTCATCAATACTCCACCCCCAGGACTGCGGGGATGCCCTCGTCATAGTAGTGCTTGACCGCTTTCATCTCCGTCACCAGATCGGCGATCGCCGTGATTTCCGGCCGCGCGTCTCGTCCCGTAATCACCAGATGCACGTGGCGCGGCCTGTTCTTGATCGTGTCCAGCACATCGTCCAGCGGCAGCACGTCCGCCACGGGAAAACGATCAATCGCCAGCGCGTTGTTCAGCTCGTCGAGAATCACCACGTCGTACTGGCCGCCCATTACCTGCTCCTTGGCGTAGCGCCACGCTTCCCGCAGGGCGGCGCGGTGCTCCTCGGGCGTTTTGGTCCAGGTAAAGCCGACGCCTTTCTGCACCATCTCGATTCCCAGCCGGTCAAACACGATCTTTTCCCCGTAGGTGCGCTCCGGCGACTTGATAAACTGAACCACCAAGACGCGCTTGCCGCGCCCGGTCGCCCGTACGGCCAGCCCGAGTGCCGCCGTCGTCTTCCCTTTGCCGTCCCCGGTGTACACCAGGACCAGTCCCCGCTTGTTGTCGGGTTTGTTCATCGGCCCGTTTCCTCCCCTCTCGCCGGCCAACCAGGGACGCGACGCCAAACGGTCCGCTCCCTGTAGGCCATCGCAAACACCGTTCACATTTTCTTTCCAGAAACAACAAAAAACGCCTTGCTTTCCCTGGAAACCAAAGGAAGCAAAGCGTCGACACGACGTCCACGACAATCCTCACCTTTTCCTTTGACCCGAAGGAAATCAGTGCACACGCAAAACAGGCAGGTCTCCTGGCTTGAGGATCGCCGCTTTCCTTCTCCTTCCCACTCCCGCTGGAGCAGTGGATGGCTGTCGCCGTGAAGGAAAACTCCCCTCTTACAGTGGCGGGACCGCGTTGGATTTTCACCAAACTTCCCTTTTAACTTCACCCACCCGGAAGCGTCCGCGCAGGTGAAGACCTGTTTGCTCCGTATGAAGCTGTCTGTGCCGCACATGACTGGCACTTGTCTCCATCATAACAAAAGTGGCCGTGGATAGGAAGGAAAAAGCGGGGGTTCAATGGGCTGTCTTATTCGCTGCGAGTTGTCGTGCCGTCTGGATTCATGATTTCATCCTCGATGGTTCCATTCACATTGGAGTAAAAATGTAGATCGTGATTCGGGCCTTGAAGGTAAGCGATGGTGTACAGGTACACCCGTTCATCTTTCCAGCCGATGAAGAAAGCTGCTCCTACTTTTCCACTGCGAATTCCTTCTTCATCAATGACATGGTCGGGCACCGAAGGCTGGTAATCCTCCTCTGTGAAGAAGCGGTACAGCCAGAATTCTTCACAGCCGTTTTCGAGATCCCCCTGGTCATCCACGAGAACGTAACGGTCTCCGAACAGTGCGGCGACTTCTTGTTTGGATGAGCCGATTTTTACGTTGTCTTTTATCCTGGCAACGGTTTGCAGCACATCTTCTTCACGAACGGTCTGCCTTTCTGGTGAGGATACGAAGATTCTGTCAAACGAATCAATGGTATAAAAGGTGACCAAGATCGCGGCAATGGCTGCGGGAAGAGTTAGGTATAGGTACGTTTTTCTTTGCAAAATGGTTGTCCTCCTTCGTTATTGAATAGAAAATGTAACACTCTCACGCTTTAAGTCATGAGAGTGTTTTTAAGTGGAGTTAATCTAGGATTTACCCAAAATTTTCTTTTCTCTTTCAGGCGACAATGAAGTCTTCATAATCTTATTAATATCTTTTTCTGTTAATTTGAAATATTTTTTAAAGTTTGTCATTGTACGCTCTGACTCCTCAATAGAGTCCATCCATCTAAAAAATTCGTCCTTACCAACGTAATCGATAAGTAAAAAGTCGAAGAAGTATTCCGGATCGTCGAACTTTTCCTCGTGTTGTCCTTGTGTATCTCCCCCAAGATCTATATTTAATAGTGAAGGTCTCTTTTCGGGCCAAAAAACCCAGGGAGAAAACGTATCGTAATCACCCGGATAAGTCATTCCTTTTGCATTTACATCGAAGTGTAAATGGTAACCAGTGGCTCCACTTTTACCAGAGGTAGCAATTGTTGTACCTTTGCTTACTGTTTTATTAGTTGTAAACTTTAACGTTCCGGGCTCCAAATGCAAGTATCTTGTAATTAGGTTTTTTCCGGTATCCGGATCAATATCATTGTGTTTGATCGTCATAGCATACGTTACCTTGTCGGAATAAACCCCACTTTGAATCACCACACCTGATGCGGTTGCAAAAACTGGTTCTTTGGTAACTCCAATATCTATTCCCTTGTGCCAACGCCAGCCCACATCACCATAGTCATCCGTAATCGTATCATCGGTTGTAGGCCACGCCCATCTCATGTTGTAGTACGGATCATCAGATCCCAACACTTCCACTGCTTCATCTGTTCCCACCTTAGTAGCAGAAGCCCATACACCTGGAGTGATGATTGCTCCGACCATTAAAGTTGAACATACCAATCCATACATCTTTTTCAGCATCAGTATTACCTCCCCATAACAACTTTGTTCAAATACCAATATTTACTATATAATATATATTAAGATTTGTAAACCATCATCTTTAAATATTGGAATTATCTAGTGTTTTATCATGAGAAGATAAACACTTTCACAAGCGCTGGAACAGTACTCGGTAATGACAAGTATGATAACGATGCAGCTAGCCCAACCCCTGCTGCCATCATTCCGGGAAGAAAAATCGTGAGGATTTGTGCCGCAGCAGGATGTGTGCCCATTGATCCTTGCTGAAAGAATCCGTTTACTGTATCTCTATGATTCGTTACGATAGCTGCAAAACCATTCAAACACACAGCACGGAGGTGACCCGTATGACATCCCCCCCGATTCCGCACGAGCCGCGCAGCGATTCCGCCCTGCTACCGCCGCTGCGGGAATGCGGCGAGCCCTTGGTTCCCCTCTCGACGCTCTCGCCCAGGATCTCCGTCTACCCCGCCTACTACCATCAAGGCTATCAGGGTGCCCTCCCGGAAGCGTACCTGCGCGAAGGGGCGGCGCTGCGGTTGGCCCAAGCGGCCGGGCGGCTTCCCGACGGCTATCGGCTGGTGGTGCTGGACGGATGGCGCTCCCATCGGGTGCAGGCTTCGCTGTACGAGCGGTTCAAGCAGTCGCTGATCGACCAGGGCTGGCAGGAAGGGGAGGCGCTGGCCCGCGAATTGGACAAGTACGTCGCCTCTCCCACCGTCGACGTGCACAAGCCCGCCCCTCACCTGTCCGGCGGAGCCGTCGACCTGACGATTGCGGGGCCGGACGGCTGGCTGGCCATGGGCACGGCGTTTGACGACTTCAGCGAGCGGGCAGCGACCCGCTACTACGAGTGCATGGCGGCCCCGGACGAGACCGAGCGGCGCATCCGCGACAACCGCCGCCTCCTGTACCATCTGATGACCGAAGCAGGGTTCGTCAACTATCCCCAGGAGTGGTGGCACTACGAGTACGGCACCCTGAACTGGGCGAGGCAGACGAACGGACAAGCCATCTACGGCGGACTTGTGGACTTGTTCCAACGAAAAGTTCAATGATGCGAATGTCACCTGGCCGAATTTGAGCCGGGCGAGATGCTTCCCACACGCAAAAAACAGCCCTTCGTGCCGCCGGTGTTCCCTCCGGTGCACGCGGGCTGTTTTTCGCTTGCATTCGCTGTTCGTCTCTGCCGCTTCCCTCAGCCTCTCAGCCGGTTTACCCAGAAACCGCCTTTCAGGTGCTTCGGCTCAAACGAGATGACAAACGCTTTCGGCGCCAGGTTGTTGATCAGCATCCACAGCTTTTGCTCGTTGCTTCGCTTGGTCAGCACCTGCATGACCAGCCGTTTGCCGTCTCTGCCATCCGCCACCCAGGAGGTGACGCCAAAGCCGTGTTCTCTCATCTTTGCCGGCAGGTCAAGCTCCGGCGAATCGACGACCACCTGCAGGGTGACATACCCCAGTGCCAGGTATTCCTCGATCCGGCATCCCAGATAGACCCCCATTCCCCATCCGATGCAGTACGCGGCCAGATTGAGCGGGTTGTCCAGATTGTCCAGGACGATCGCCAACCCTTTCAAGTAGACGAATACCTCCACCATCGACAGCAGGGAGGCCAACAGCCGGTACCCTTTGATCACCAGGATCATGCGCAGCGTAAAAAACGACACGTAGAGGATGTTGATGCCGACAATGATGAGAATGATCTCGTATCCCACTGGTTAGCCCTCCAGCCCGTTTTCGGGCGTCTTCTCTAAACGGCTTCGATTATAATACGTCCGGGACCGGGTGTAAATTGCCCTCGCCGGCCCAAATAAAAAGAACCACGTCCACCCCCCGACTATTCGGATTGAACGGGTTCCACGGTACAGTTCCTGACCCTGCCGCCCGGCTCTACTGCTCCCGGCGCAGCCGCGTGTCAAACACGAACGGACCGAACGGCAAAAGCGACGCGACAAACGCGCCGAGCACCCGCAGGAACGACCAGCGGTGCACACTCGCGGCGTGTACAACGGCGATCAGATACAGCACAAAAAACAGGCCGTGAAGCGCGCCCACGATCGTGACGGCCAACGGGTAATGAAAGAAGTACTTCAGCGGCATGGCAATCCCGAGCAGCACGAGAAACGAGATGCCTTCCGCATACCCGACGGCGCGCAGGCGCCCGATAGGCGTATGAAACACGTGAACACCTCCATTGCTGAAAACCAATCACAAGCAGAATGATAAACGAAACCGTTGGAAAACGTTGAACATCCAGATTCGTTCCACATACGTTCATACTTGCCCGGCAGGCGAACGAAAGCCCCGTCAGCAGCCGATGCCCCGCTCCTTTTTGTGCGTGGAGCATTATCAGGTCTGGCTCAATTTAGCAAGCTGTACTCGTAGTGCCACCACTCCTGGGGATCGGGAAGACGTCCGGCAGCTAGGGCCAGCCGCAGTGCCGTCTCTTAGCGCAGATACGCTTCCGGCAGGGCACCCTACTAGCCTTGATGGTAGTAGGCGGGGTAGACGGAGATCCTGGGCGAGAGCGTCGAGAGGGGAACCAGGGGACGCTATCGCGAAGCTATATTGTTCTGAACCCTTGGAATGAAAGGAGCCACTCGCTGGCTACACATTGATCGGGACGCCTTGTTGCAATATGAACCCTACCTGAGCCGGTATTTCAACGGGTTCGGGTCATGCTGTATTGGCAATACTCTGCACGGAAAGTCAACCCCTTGTTTCCTTAACTTGACCCGTGTTGGCGTCAATGATGATTTCCTGATTTACATCGCCCTTATAATTCATGATCGAAATAACCCAAGTATTTTCCACAAATGTTGTGTTTTTAACAATTTCCCCCTTTGTTTTGTTTTTCGAAAATTCCTCCAAAGCTAAATGTATGGCTTGTGATCTGGTGATTTTTGAAGTAGGGAACGATAGATCTTCTCTCACTATAATCTTGCTCGCTCCAGCACTGGCGGGATATGATTCGGCGTCAGGGGTATTTGCCCATACATCAACTTCTTGCCCCAGAGTGATGTCTGAAAAAATTAGTGCATTTCCTTTCCTGTCAAATATGCTTGTATGATTGTCTACACTATATATTACCGCGTCATAACGATTGTCGGAAGCGGTATTATCATTTTCTGCCACCAACACTTGTTGTGTATCCGGTCTTATTTCAACGACAAATCCACTGATTCCCTTTCTCTCTTCTCCGGAAGATGAAGGAGAGCAGCCTAAGATTATTGACAAAAATGATAGTACAAGTGAAGCCTTACTCCAACTCAATGGGTTCGCCCCCCTTTAAAAGGTGAAAAGGGGAAGTTATCCCCCTTTTTAATTCCCTAATAATAAATCTACATCAAATTCGTTTATAATATATCTAATATGAGTATATATTCCACCTGAAGCACTATGAACACCTACAGCAGTTCCCCCAATGAATACTGGCGCTCCGCTATCTCCAGATCTGCTGCTATACGATGCTTGCCGCATATTTGTAAAATATTCCGTGGAACCATCTGGATGCCTAATATATCCCTTCCAGTTGGTTGACTAAATGGTTCCACAAGTTACGCTCCCTGTAGCCGCACCAGAAATACAAACGGGATCTCCAACTTCTTCTTCACTGAAGGATTGAATATCGTCAATTGACTCTAATTTATGCTTGCCATTGCCAAACAAATAGTAGGTCGCGTCATCTGAACCTTCATCAAGTTCAATCAGTCCTACATCAATACTCCCACCAAATTGATAGTCAGTGACATCCCCGAATTTTGAATTACCCTGTTCCCAGTCTTCCCCGATATTATCAATGCAATGTCCAGCGGTAATAACGTAAAAATCATCTGGGTCAGACTCACTTTGCGCAGAGAAGGCTGCAGTACAAGCCCTAATATTACCCTCAATTTCTAGGCCAGCTTCAATTGGTCTATAATAATCATCCGGATCAGCCTCTGCTTTGTGTATCTCTTCTTCGAAAATATGCAAGATATTTTTTCCATACTTGTCCTCAAGTTTTTTCGTTACTTTCGAATTAAGTTTCGTCACGCCAATATCAATCTGTTGATTCGGTAAATTAACGCTTACTGATGATAGTTCAATCCCCTCTTTTTTAATGTAATTCTATCCTCAGATATTTTATCAGCCAAGTCGTTCAACTCTTCATTCGTATGTTCGGCATAATATACCTCGATCATATCTTCATCGTATAACTCTTTTAATTCATCAACAAGTTTTTCAACTTTCTCCTTTTCAGACTTTTTAAAACCTACTTTAACAACTCCTCCTTGGCTCTGATCAATATATAATCCGGCAAATTCATTTTTTAGATTTTTGTTAATATATTCCCTTATTTTTGGAATTCTATCTTTTTGCTTTTTAAATCGAGCATCAAGTTCTTTTTCCTCATTTTCGGTTAACAGTACACCATATTTCGACAATTTTCTTTCTTCATTTAAAAGTGATTGAAGTGTCTTGCTGTCCCCATCAAGTCCCATTTCTTCTCTGAAACGCTGACTTTTTTCCAAAATGTCTACCGATTTAGCATTTGTTTTTGCGGCAATTAACGCGTTAGGCTGTAAAACAAGCATTGTCGCCAATGAAGTCAGTAAGATAGTGCGAATTACAGTCCCTAACTTTGGCATAATACCACTCTTTTACCAGAGATTTACTATAATTTTAAATATAATGGAATAAATGTCAATATTTTTTTGATCTCTTCTCCGTAATACATGCTTGATCTCCCTCTATCGGACTTTTTAGAAATTGAGCTTTTTGCGGTTTTCCGAGTCCTTTAGCATCAACCGTTAGTAAAGAAAAAAGACTTCACCCTAAATCGGCGGCATCAACTGCCGCATGTCAGGGGGCTTCTTCCCGTCCGTCAGCAGACCGATGAATGATCAGCCCCACGCGTATGACCGCCGCTTTCAGCTACACCCGTTCCCGCTCCGCTGTTTTTGGACGCACCTGTGCAGCGGGAATTTTCACCCGTTCGCCGCCCATCAGGAGGATTCCCACGACCGCCAGACAGGCCGGAATCAGCGCCCACATGAACGTCTGCGCAATCGACGAGGAGAGAACCTCGGTTATCTGCTCCAGGACAGGTGCCGGAATGGACGCCCGGGTTTCCGGAGTCAGCACCGCCTGCGGGTCAACCAGCCCCCCTGCCGGAATGCCGCTTCCGCCGGCAAATACCTCTTCCATGCCGCTCTGGAACAGGTTGCGCTGCACGATCCCAAACACGCTCACACCCAGCGTCATGCCCAGCGAGCGGAAAAACGAGTTGGTCGAACTGGCTGAGCCGCGCTGACGCATGTCGAAGTTGTGGATCGCGGCCATGCCCAGCACCGAGAAGGAAAAGCCGACGCCAAACCCGGTGAGGACCATGTAGACGGTCACCAGACCGCGCGAGACCTCGGGCGTCAGCGTCCCCAACAAAAACATGCCGGGCAGGAAAAAGGCGGCGGACAGCAGCATGATGTTGCGGAAGCTGGTCTTCGTCGTCAGCATCCCGCCCGTTTGGCTGCCGAGAACCGACCCAAGCATCATCGGGGTGAGCAGAAGACCCGAGTTGGACGCCGAGCCGCCAAACACCCCCTGGATAAAAATCGGGATGTAGACGGTCGTGATGATGAAGGACGCCCCGTACAGGAGGGACACCACATTGCTCGCGGCAAACAGCCGCTGCTTAAACATGGAAAACGAAATGATCGGCTCGGCCGCCCGTTTTTCCACGTACAAAAACACGGCAAACAGCGCGGCAAAGGCAGCAAACAGGCCGAGAATCACCGCGGAGTCCCAGGCGAACTGATTGCCGCCCAGCTCCAGTGCGAACATCAGGCTGACCACGGCCCCTACCAGCGTGATCGCGCCCCACCAGTCAATGCTCTGCTTGCGGTGCTCCAGCGACTCCTTGTAGTACGCGGAGATGAACCAGAGCGACAGGAGGCCGATCGGCACGTTGATGTAAAAGACCCAGTGCCAGCCGAAGTACTCGGTGATGTAGGCGCCGAGCAGGGGGCCGACGACGCTGGACGTGCCGAACACCGCCCCGAACAGGCCGGTCATTTTCCCCCGCTTCTCCGGCGGAAAGACGTCAAAAATGATCGTGAAGGCAATCGGCATCAGCGCCCCGCCGCCAATCCCCTGGATGGCCCGATAGATGCTCAGCTCGACGATGCTGCCGGCCGTCCCGCAGAGGATGGACCCGAGCAAAAACAGTACCAGCCCGAACACGTAAAAGCGTTTGCGGCCGTACATGTCGGACAGTTTGCCGAAGATCGGCATCCCCGCCATCGTGGCCACCATGTACGCCGAGGTGACCCAGACAAACTTGTCCAGACCGCCCAACTGGCCGACGATCGTTCCCATCGCAGTGGCGACGATGGTGTTGTCCATGGACGCCATCAAGAGACCGAGCAGGAGCCCGGCCACCACAACATTCACGTTACTTTCCTTGGCGATCACGCCGATCTCCTCCTCGTTCGTTTTCACTATGAACATGATTATAGCCAATTCGGGCTGCAAAGAAAAAACCCTTCCCTCCCAACTATACGGAGAGAAGGGCACGAGAATTTCATCCTGTTTCAGCTTTTCAGCACGTCGTGGTCGACGTAGCGCTCGCCGTTCAGCTCGCTGATGACGTTGATCGCCACCCTGGCCCCGTCGCCGGCGGTGATGATCGTATGAACGCTGACGCCGGCGCACGTTCCGGCCGCCCAGATGCCTTCCACACTGGTTTTGCCGTCCCGGTCGACGTCGATCACCGTCTTGATCCGCGGCTCGGTGCCGGGCTTGGTCGCCACGCCGATCTTTTCCGCCAGATCGACCAAGACGCCGGTAGCGAGAATCACGTGTCTGGCTTCAAACGTGCCTGCGCCGTCCGTCTCCACGGTAAAGCCCTGCTCCGTTTTGACGATGTTGGTCACCTGGCCGGCCACCAGCTCGGCGCCAAATTTTTCCGCCTGCTTTTTCCCTGTCTCCACCAGGTCAGGGCCGGTGATCTCCATCACGCCGTAGTGATTTTCCACCCAGGCCCGTTTGGTGATGCTCTTGTCATTGTCGATCAGCAGCGTTTTTTTGCCCGCCTTCGCCGTAAACAGCGCCGCGCTGGCCCCTGCCGGTCCTGCACCAATAATCGCGATCTCGTACATTCAGACAAGCCCCTTTCCAGTTTTTATGATTGTCAACTTAATTATAAACTAAGTTTTGAAAAAAGAAAAACCACCGGGGCACATTGGCGGCACCATCCCCCTACACTCCCCGTGCTTCCATGCACGGCCTGCCTTCCGCTGCCGGTACTGTCCGGCTGTGAGGGGGCGCTGTTCCGGCCGCCCGTACAAAAAAACCTCTTGAGCCCGATTGGCCCAAGAGGTTTTGCCTTGCTTTGCTTTGTCTGTACGCCTTACTGCACCATGGAGTTGAAGCTCATGACCCAAATGGAGCCGGCGACGATCGTCAAAAGGATAACCGCGCCCAGGATCAGCGCCTGCACATTGTAGCGGGGTTTCTCCCCTTCGCGGATGTGCATGAAGAAGAACAACTGCACGAACAACTGCAGAACGGCCATCGCCATGATCGCGACAACCAGCGCGGTGCCGCTCAGCACCTTGTTCATGACCAGCACCAGCGGGATGATGGTCAGCACGATCGACAGGACAAACCCGATGACGTACGACTTGAGGGAGCCGTGCCCCTCCCCGTGACCATGACTGTCGTGTTGCATCATCTTACATCACCCCCATGAGATAGACGACCGTGAAGAGGAAGATCCAGACGACGTCGAGGAAGTGCCAGTACAGGCCCAGATTGGTGATTTTGCGCTTGGTGACCGCCGTGATGCCGTGTTTGCCCAACTGGATCATCAGCGCGGCCATCCAGAACAGGCCGAGCGTCACGTGCAGACCGTGCGTTCCCACCAGCACGTAGAACGCGGACCAGTACGCGCTGGTGTAAATGGCGGCGCCTTCCGCGACCAGATGGGAAAACTCGGTCACTTCCAGCACGACAAACGCCAGACCCAGGACGGCGGTTATCGCCAGCCAGCCGATCACCTGTTTCACTTTTCCCTTGTGCATGGCCAGCATCGCCAACCCGCTGGTGAAGCTGCTGGTCAGCAGGATGAACGTGGAGGCGATCACGCCCGGCAGTTGGAACATCTCTTTACCGGTCGGCCCTCCCGCGTAGCTGTGCATCAATACGGCATAGGTGGCAAACAGCGTGCCGAACAGAATGCAGTCCGTAACCAGGAAGATCCAGAACCCGAGGACCTTGAGAGATTCGTGGTCCTCGTGTCCGTGATCGTGGTCATGATGTGCCATCGCTTGTTGCATTATACAGCCCTCCCCAGAGAGGCCTCCGTCCGTCTCACTTCGTCCACAGGGATGTAGTAGTCCGTGTCATACTGGAACGAACGCACCAGCATCGAGATGCCGACGCCTGCCAGACCGATCACGATCCACCAGGTCCAGCCCCACACGAACCCAAATCCGGCAATGAACCAGAAGAAAGACATGATAAACGGAATGCCCGAGTTTTTCGGCATGTGAATCGGCTCCAGCTTGGCCGGCGCTTCGTTTGCCGTGCCGTTTGCCCTCGCCTGCTTGGTCGCCCACCAGTCGTCCGCCTCTTTTACCTGCGGAATGACGGCGAAGTTGTACACCGGAGCCGGAGACGGAATCGACCACTCCAGCGTGCGTCCGTTCCACGGGTCGCCCGTGGTGTCGCGCTCGCCGTGTTTGATGCTGTAGGCGATCTGCCATACCTGGAAGACGAAGCCGAGCCCCATCATGAACGCGCCGACAGTGGAAACCAGGTTGAGCGGTGCCCAGCCCAGGTCCCATCCGTACGTGTAGAGGCGTCGGGTCATGCCCATGAAGCCGAGCGCGTACTGCGGCATGAAGCAGACGTAGAAGCCGATGTTCCAGAGCCAGAAGCCCCATTTGCCCAGGCGCTCATCCAGCTTGAAGCCGAACATTTTCGGCCACCAGTAGTAAATCCCTGCGAGGTATCCGAATACGACCCCGCCGATCAGCACTTGGTGGAAGTGCGCGATCAGGAAGTAGCTGTTGTGGTACTGGTAGTCCGCCGGAGCGACAGCCAGCATCACGCCGGTCGCCCCCCCGATCACGAAGCACGGAATGAACGCGATCGTCCAAAGCATCGGCTGTTTCAACTGAATCCGTCCGCGGAACATCGTGAACAGCCAGTTGAACACCTTCACCCCGGTCGGAATGGCGATGGCCATCGTACTGATCGCGAAGAACGAGTTGACGTCCGCCCCCGCGCCCATGGTGAAGAAGTGGTGCGCCCAGGTATAGAAGGACAGCACACTGATGATGATCATCGCAAAGACCATCGACTTGTAACCGAAAATCTGTTTCTTGGAGAACGTAGCCACGATCTCAGAGAAGATACCGAAGGCCGGCAGCACCACGATATACACTTCCGGGTGGCCCCACATCCAGATCAGGTTGACGTACATCATCGGGTTCCCGCCGCCGTCCATCGTAAAGATATGGGCGCCGAGGTAACGGTCGATGAAGAGCAGCGCCAGCGTCACGGTCAGGATCGGGAACGCGTAGATGATCGTGATGCAGCTGGACAGAACCGACCAGGAGAACAGCGGCATCTTCATCAGCGACATGCCCGGTGCACGCATTTTCAGGATGGTCACCAGGAAGTTGATCCCGGTGGCCAAACTACCGATACCGGAGATCTGAATCCCCCAGATGTAGAAGTCCTGTCCGACGCCCGGACTGAACATTTTTTCCGACAGCGGCGGATACGCGAGCCAGCCGGACTCCGCGGAACCCCCGATCACAAAGGACAGGTTGAACAGCATCGCACCAAAGAAGAACAGCCAGAAGCTGAGTGCGTTCAAAAACGGATACGCGACGTCGCGCGCGCCGATCTGCAGCGGCACGACGATGTTGAACAGCGCGAACATCATCGGCATCGCCATGAACAGAATCATGATCGTGCCGTGTGTCGTAAAGATCGCGTTGTAGTGCTCGGAGTGCAGAAACTCCACATTGGGCAGCGCCAGCTGCAGACGCATCAGCAGCGCGTCCACGCCGCCGCGGAACAGCATCAAGAGCGAGCAGATCAGGTACATGATCCCGATCTTCTTGTGGTCGACGGTCGTCAGCCATTCGCGCCACAGCCAGCCCCATTTTTTGTACTTGGTCAGGACAAACACGATGGCCAGGGTGGTCAGCACAATAGCCACATCCGCCCCGTAAATCAACGGGTCACCGGTGACAAAAAACGTGGATGCAAAAGACTTGATGTCCTCCCACATACGGTGATCCTCCTCCCTTTCCGTTTATGCGTTAATGGTTCGTTCCGGACATGTCGTGCTGGTGAGAAGCTTGGGCGTCATTTCCGCCGTGGCTGCCGTGCTGTCCGGCATCCTGCTGTCCACCGCCTTGATGTCCTTCGTCGTGTTGGTCGTCGTTGTTTTTCAGATTGTTCTTGTAGTGGTTCATGCCGCCCGGATGATTGCCGTGCGCATGGCCGTATTTCTTCACGATTTCCTCAAACAGCCCCGGCGGGAAGGACGAATACGTCAAGCGGTCGGACAGACCCGGCTTCACCAGGTTTTCGTAGTCCTGTCTGGTCATGCCCGGCGCAGTGTTTTTCACCTGCTGCACCCACTTGTCAAACTCCTCCTGCGGTTCGGCAATCACCTTGAACTGCATGTGGGCGAAGCCTTTCCCCGTAAAGTTGGCCCCTGTACCGAAGTACTCGCCCGGCTCATCCGCCTGCAGCCACAATCCCATCGCCATGCCCGGCATCGTATAGGTCTGGCCGGCCAACTGCGGTACCCAGAACGAGTTCATCGGCGCCTCGGCGGTCAGCTCAAATTGAACGGGAACGCCCACCGGAATATGCACATAGTTGACTGTTGCGATGTTTTGTTCAGGATAAGTAAACATCCATTTCCAATCGAGCGACGTCACCTGTACCGTGATCGGCTTCACTTCTTTATTGGGAGGCTCGACCAGCGCGTAGGTGTCGCGCACCGTAAAATAGCCAAGAATGGCAATAATGACGACGGGAATCCCCCACCAGATGACCTCCAGGGTGGTGTTGTGCGCCCATTCCGGTTGGTACGGCGCCTTGTTCCCCGGTTTGTCCCGATAGCGCCACACGATGTAGAACGTAATCGCCAACACCGGCAGGATCACGATCGAGACCAAAATCACGGAGATAATGATCAGATTGTACTGCGTTTCAGCAACGGGCCCCTTCGGATTGAGAACCATGTATTCGCTCCCGCATCCGCTCAACAGGACGCTGGCCAATACCGCCATGATCCAAAACTGGACCCGTCCGAGCCACTTTCTAGCTCCCATTTCTTCCTACCCCTCCTCCGTTCCAACAGAAAGGAAACAACCGTTCACATTCAGTCTTAGTAAACATGTTTTTTGCTCTCATATCGTATCAAAAGCGCATTTGTTTTGTACCTTTGTTTACACACCGTTCAAGAATTTGCCCTTTTTTCGTGACAAAGTGTTCACTAATACTTCACGATTTGATCAAAACTTTGTTACCGATCCCCTGTTTTTCTAATTAGCAGCCAATACAGGTGGTTTTTTCAAGCAGACTGCCTGCCCTCTCTCCCGGCAGCCATCGGCGGGGAAGCCCCGGCGCGTCGCGCGCGAAACGGCGCGGTCAGGCCGCATGCACACAAAAAAAAAGACCTCTCAAGATCGCTCGTCTTGAGAGGTCATCCACCCAGTTTCTTCATCTTATTATGTGTCTGATCATGGAATGTCGCCATCTGTCCTACGATTCGGTGTGAAGCAGCCGGAACACCGTGCTCAGCAAAAAGATGTTCATGCCTCCGATCAAAAATCCAATCGCCGCCATCAGTCCAAAATTCTCCGCGCGGAAATCGCTTACATTGATCACCAGCAGAACAGCACCGATGATCGTTGCCGCCCACGCAAGCCATTTCAAGGTTGCCGCTGCTTTGATACCATTGTTCATTTGGTTCATGGCACCCAACCCCTGTCCGTTATCGATTGGTTCATGGCTCTATTGTAACACATTTTTCACATTTTGTTCACGTTTTGTTCAATTTTTTCTCAAAAAATTGTCGTTTTTTCCGGTAGGATGGGGGCGCTTTCCAGTTCTGCGGGCGCGCTGGGTTTATTCTCAGGCCAGGATCCATGCAAAAAAAAGCTGTTCCTCTTCTTCAAAGGAACAGCTTCTGCCATCCAATCACGTTTCCCTTACAAAAACCTCCGATGCACCTTTTTCCCGTCGTAGGTAAACTGCACCGCCCGCTCCTCGATCACCGTCTCCAGGTGGACGTTTTTGCCCCAGAGCTGGTACACGTACGGGAGCGTCTTTTCCACGTACTTGACGTCCAGCTCCAGTCCTTCGTAGTAGTGCTTCAGGTACAGCTCGCCTGCCCGCAGGTAGTCGCCGTCGTGGACCATGACGTACGGGAAGCCGCCGTTGACGCGCGTCGCGGCCAGGCCGTCCCGCACCTGCTCCCAGGATTTTTCCGTCACCACCCAGTCGCTGCCCTGCTTGCCGAACAGGTACAAATCCAGCTTGTCGACCAGTTCCTTGGTCAAATAATTGCGCAGAAAGCTGATGTCCGACTCCATCTCGCGCACCTCGAAAATCTTCGCCCGCCCCTGGCCCGGCGTGCGGCCGAAACGCTCCTGCTCTTCCTTGGTCGGATTGTCCCAGCGCGCCTCGATATCCTCAAAGATTTTCAGCCCGAGATGGTACGGGTTGATGCTGGTCGGCGACGGCTGGATCACCGAGGCGTGCAGCTTGGCAAAGTCGATCGTCTCCGCTTCCGTCAGGTCCAGTTCCCGCAGGATGCGCATGTGCCAGTAGGTGGCCCAGCCTTCGTTCATGATCTTCGTCTCCAACTGCGGCCAGAAATAGAGCATCTCGTCGCGGATGATCGTCATGACGTCCCGCTGCCAGTCCTCCAGAATGGTGCTGTACTCCATGATGAACAACAGCAGGTCTTTCTCCGGTTCGGGCGGGAACTTGCGGATCGGCTTGCCCGGATCGGCTGGCTTTTCTTCTGTGCGTTCCAGCCGCCACAGATCGTCGTACGGCGTTGTCCGCTCCGTTTTGCCCGGTTTGCCGGTCGTCTCCTCCACCTCCCGCTTCCAGCGCAGTTTCGGCCGCAGCAGACTGGGATCGATGTGCTCCTGAATGGACAGGCAGGCGTCCAAAAACGACTCCACTGCCTCCTTGCCGTGCTCGATCTCGTACTGCCGGATGCGCTCCGAGCTGGCCGCCATGCTCTCCACCATGTCGCGGTTGGTGTTGGAGAACCGCACGTTGTTTTTGAAAAAGTCGCAGTGGGCCAAGACGTGGGCGACGATCAGCTTGTTCTGGATCAGCGTGTTGCCGTCCAACAGAAAGGCGTAGCACGGGTTGGAGTTGATCACCAGCTCGTAGATTTTGCTCAGATTGAGGTCGTACTGCAGCTTCATCCTGTAAAAGGACTTTCCAAAGCTCCAGTGCGAGAAGCGCGTCGGCATGCCGTACGCGCCAAACGTGTAGATGATGTCCGCCGGGCAAATCTCGTAGCGCATCGGGTAAAAGTCAAGGCCGAAGCCTTTGGCGATTTCCGTGATTTCTTCAATCGAGCGCTCCAGTTCCTTGCGTTCGTCGTTGGTCATGTCGCTTCCCCCCATTTTCTTCTCCCTCCTCTATGTATATGGGGGCATCCGGCATGAGAGCACCCGACAAAACGACGAAGTGAATCCGGACCAAAACAAAGACGTCCCTTTCTGCAGGGACGCCTTTGCCTCTGTCGGCACAGATCCGGTTGTTACTTCTGGAGCCAGTCGCGTACGCCAAAATAGATGAGTGCGCCCGAGAACACCACTGTCGCCACGATGCCTATGCCGTCGACGACAGGATCGATTGCGGAGAGGAACGAGCCTTCCAGCGGGATTTTCAAAAAGGACCAACCGCCTACGAGGCCGCCCACAAGCGCCGTCCATTTGCCCATGCTGTTCACCTCCTGCGGCGGCGGCATGCAAGCGCTGCCGCCACGTACTGTATACTATGCCGGAGGTTGTCACGCGGTCTGGACAGGAGGCCAGAAAGCGCGTTCAACAAATTGCAATTGGGCATGGACGCACCGGTTGCGGTACAATAACGCTGTGTATGCATATTGTCACACAAAGGAGCGAATGTTTCGTGCGTATCTTTCTTCTGCTCGGCAGTATCAGCGGCTTTCTCTCCGTCGCCCTGGGCGCGTTTGGTTCCCATGTGCTGAAAGGCAGGCTGAACGACTACCTGCTCGGCGTCTTCCACACCGGGGTTACCTACCAGACGACGCATGCGCTGGCGCTGGTGCTGGTCGCCCTGTTATGCAAATGGTTCCCCGATTCGTCTGCCCTGACCTGGGCGGGCTGGTGCTTCGCTGTCGGCACCCTGCTCTTTTCCGGCAGCCTGTACGCCCTCAGCTTCACCAACATCAAAGCGCTCGGGGCGATTACCCCGTTTGGCGGCCTCCTGTTCCTGGCCGGCTGGGCGCTTCTCGCCGTGCACGCCTGGAAATCCGTCTCCTGAGGAGGTTTCCCATGTCGCGGTTACCCGCTTGGGCATATGCCTATCTCCACCGGCTGGGACTGGAACCGCGCCCGGCCGGTTACGCCTATCTCAGCGAGCTGTGCCGCGCCCATCTGCAGGCGTTTCCGTTTGAAAACGTCGGCAAACTGCTGCAGGCCCGGCATCCGGGGCACAGCGGCCTCCCCTCGCCCGAACAGTTTGTCGCCGACGCCGCCCGCTGCGGGTTCGGCGGCACCTGCTACTCCATCCACGCCAATCTCCTCGCGCTGCTGCGCGCGCTGGACTTTTCCGCCCATCTCGTGCCGGTGGGGGACGCCCATACGGCGGTCATCGTCCGGCTGCCGGAATGGGGCGGAGAGCCGGTCTACGTCGATCTCGGCTCCGCCGCCCCCCTGTATCAGCCGGTCCGCTTTCGCCGCGATCCCGACAACTGCACCCGGTTCGGCACGGAAGCAGTGCGGATCGCGCCGGATGCGGAGCGGCCGGGTCGTTACCGATACCTGCGTTACCGGCGGGAGAAGCTGGTGAGCGATCACTGGCACTTTGACCCGGAGGAGCGGCGGGAACCGGACGATTTCGCCGACGCGATCGCCCGCTCGTTCCTCCCCGGCGCCACCTTTCTCAACTGCCTGCGCATCCATGTGTATCAATGGGACAACGAACGCAGCGTCTCCCTGAAAAACAACACCCTGCTGATCACGCACGCCGACGGCAGCGAACGCCGGGTGACGCTCGGTTCCGTCCGGGAGCTGGAAGAGGCGGTGGCGGACGAGTTCCGCCTGCCCCGCTTGCCGGTCAGGGAGGCGGTGGAGGCGCTGCGGGCGCGGGGCATCGATCCGTTTGCCCCGGAAACGTAAACACGTCTCGCGGGCTGCTGCCATATGCTAAAGCGTCTACTCCATTCCAAAGGAGCTGAGCGCATGGCAAATCCCCCATATGCGCAGCCGTCGTACTACTACGGCATCCCGGACATGTTCCTGCAGATGGGATACGTTCCGTATTCCCGCCACACCGCCGGAGAGCAGCCGGACATGCACGTCGACATTCCGCTGGCGACGGCGATGGCGATGCAGGGCAAATACTACCTGGGGCAAACGGAAAAGCTGACCGCGGGCAGCGGCGTCCAGGCCTGGGGGGCACTGGTCAATCCCTACCGTTCCGGGGTCCAGGTGTACGTAAACGATTGGTTTCTCACCAACCGGGCCGACCATCCCGTGGAAGTGCACATCTGGCTCGGCAAGGCCAACCAGCTCGGCACGGCGACCGCTTCCCGGCAGGTAACCCCGGGCAGCATCCAACTGCCCCCCTGCCCCGACCCGAAAGGGCAAATCTTGTACGCATCCGCCACGGCCGAGATGCCCCGGGACGGGGTCATCGCCTCCACCCGGATCCTCCCGCCGAGCAGCACCACCGCCGCCGAAAAGAGCGGCCACTGGATCCTCGGCCCCGGAACGGCCCTGCTGTTCCACATCCCCGCCGAAGTCCCGTCCTCGGAACTGACCGTCTCTTTCGGCTGGTGGGAGCAGCCGGTATACGGATGAACGAAAAAAAAACCGCTGCCCCAGCGGTTTTTTGGGTTGGTCGGAGCTTAGCGGACCTTCCTGCCGCCAACCTCTCCCCTCTTTACGGCCAGATACAGGGTCACCGCCAGCAGCACCAGATCCAGTTCGTACCCGCTTGCGCCGCCCGCGCCTATCAGGCCGTTTGGCCATTTGACGGTGACGATGGCGCCTGCCATGATCACGGCCAGGAGCAGCGACGCAGGCCGTACCGCCACCCCGATCAGCAGCGCCATCCCGGCCAGCACTTCCGCCAGCATCACCAGATAGGCCAACCACGTCGGGAGGCCGACGCTCCCGAACCACTCCGCCACCGCTCCCATTCCTTTTTGCAGCTTGTGCAGGCCGTGGGCGAAAAAAATCATGCCCGTCACCATCCGCAGCACGGCGAAAGCCGTTTTCTCCCGCATCCGACTCCCTCCTCACCACCAGCATATGCCGACGCCCGGACAAACAGCCGCATGATTTCCTTCTCAGCCAACAAAAAAGCAGTCGGAACGCCCCATCGTTTCCGACTGCTTTTGCTTTTGTCCGGCGGCGGCCCCGGGCGTTTTCGACGCGAACCTCCGGGGCCGGTTTTTTCTTACATCAGGGCCATGTAAAGCACCGCCGCCAGCACGATGCGGTAGAGGGCAAACGGAACCAGTTTAATCCGGTCGATCAGCTTCAAAAAGAAGCGGATGAAGAGCAGCGCAAAGACGAACGCGCTGATAAAGCCGACCGCAAAAAACGGCAGGACATCGAGGGTGATGGACTGCCAGTGCTTCATGAGCGAAAGGCAGCTTGCCCCCAGCATGACGGGGACGGCCATGATAAAGGTAAAATCGGACGCGGCGCGGTGGCTCAATCCCAGCAGCACCCCGCCCGAAATCGTCGAACCGGAACGGGAGAAGCCCGGCCACAGCGCGATGCACTGAAACAAGCCGATAAAGAAGGCCTGCTTGTACGTAAGCTGGTCAACCGTCTCCACTTTCGGCCTGCCCGGGCGGAACCAATCAGCGGCCAGCATCAGGAAAGCGCCCGCCACCAACCCGATCAGCACGGTGTTCACCGAAAACAGGTATTTGTCGATGTAGTCCTCGAACAGGAACCCCAATACGGCAGCCGGCAGCAGCCCGACAATCACCTGGGCCAGTTTCAGTTTGGGACCGGGGGCTTGTCCGCCTGCCGTGCGCTTCCGCAGCCCGAGCAGATCGAAAAAGCGCTCTTTAAAGACGATCACCACGGCCAGGATCGATCCGAGCTGAATAACCACCTTGAAGGTGTTGGCCACCTCGGGCGAAAACATCTCCTTGGATTTCAGCCACATATCGTCAACGATAATCATGTGCCCGGTCGAGGAAACGGGCGCGAATTCCGTAAGTCCTTCCACAAGCCCTAATACGAATGCTACGAACATTGACCACAGATCCATTGTACTCACCTTTCTGGAAAAAGAGGCAGCTTGGCGATGCCGCCGTTTTCCTCCTCTCTTGTCTCGCGCATGAACGCTTGCGCCACGCCCTTCATTTTAACTTACTTTCTCGTGCGCCCCAAGCCTAAATTTTTTCTGCTCCGTTCGTCCCAGCGAGACGCCGGCGGCATGGGGGTCCGCCGTCATCCTGCAAAAAACCCACCCGGCGACCGCTGGATGGGATGAGCCGGATGGGATATCGTCAACCGCATGATGAATGTGCCGAAACCGGATGATCGGGCGAACGCTCGCGCCTCTTTTCATACAGGCGGCGGCCCAGTCCGTAAAAGGCGAGGCTGGCCACGGCCAACGCGGCCATGACGAGAAACATCGCCGTCCCGCCGTAGGCGGAGAGAATCAGACCGCCTGCCCACGGACCGAGAAAGTTGCCCAGTTCGCTGACGCTTTGCGCCCCGTAGTACGTTCCCCGCATCCGGGGCGGTGCGATCTGGTCGATCTGGGCGTATTCGGCCGGGATGATCAGGATTTCTCCCAGTGTAAACACGATCATTGCCGCAACAAACCAGCCCCATTCCGCGGAAAAGGCAAATCCCACCTCTCCCGCGGCCATCAGGAGAGCGCCCGCCACCAGCCGGCGGAACAGCGAAAACCGCTCCGTCCAGCGTGTCAACGGCGCCTGCAGCAGGAGGACGGTCATGCCGTTGACGCTCATCATGACGCCAAACAGGGCTACCCCGTCAGCGATATGGGCCTGTAGATACTGGGAGAGGGTCACCGACATCTCCCCGTGCACGGTAACCAGCAGCACGCCGCCGATGACGAACAGCAGCAGCACCACATCGCGGCTCAACACTCTCCAGATCCTGGACAAACGAACGCTTTCCTCCTCTCCTCCGGCTGCGGCCTCCCCCACTCCGTACCTGCGGCAGGCGACGGCCAGAGCGGCGGCAAACAGCAGGTACGCCCCGGCGGTCAGCCCAAACGTGAACCCGCTGCCGGCCACCCCGAGAAACGCCCCCAGCATCGGTCCGACGGAAAAGCCCAGATTGATCGCGAGATAACGGTTGGAAAACACACGGAATCGCTTTTCCGGGGCAGTCAGATCGCCCATCAGCGCTTTGGAAATCGTTCCGTAAAACGATGCGGCCAATCCCCGCAGCACGCTGTTCGCCAGGAGAATGAGGGGATCGCTCGAGACGACAATACCGGCATACGCCAGCGCCAGCAGCAGCATGGAAAGAAGCATCAGCCTGCGCCGCCCAAACCGATCGGACAGCACGCCGCCGAGAAAGCCGCCCACCGTACCGGCCAGCGGGCCCGCCCCGATGATCATCCCAATCTCAGCCGGGCCCAGCGCCGTTGTCTGGCTGAGGTAAATGGCGAGAAACGGCATGCTCATCGATTGGGTCAACATCACGAACACGGTGCCGGCCATCAGCAGATGCACCACCGGATGGTACGCCCGCCAGGCAATCTGCAGCTTGTTCATCGACCGTTCCCCCCGCTGGACAAGAATGTCATGATCAGCTCGGGCAGCCGGTCGAGAAACCGTTCCCGCAGGCTGTAACCGATCGCCGTGGTGCTGTCCGCGAAGTGAGCGCGGATCATCCCCGCCCGCCGCAGTGTGCTGATGTGGTGGTGAACGGTGCTTTTGGCAAGAGAGACCTGCTGCTGCAGTTCCCCCAGCGTGCACGGCTTTTCCGCCAGACAGCGGAGAATCTGCAGCCGTTTCTCGTCAGCCAGGCACTGAGCGAGCGACAGCAGCTCCCGCAGCGGATCCGGTCCCGCGGCCGCGTCAGCAACCGGGTACAGACAGGTGGCGATGCCGCGGTAAAAATCGAGAATCGTCGTCGGCGCACAGTGGTACTGCGGAGCCAGCACCACCTGCTGCAGGTGGTCGGTCGGTTCAATCCGGATGCCGTTGGTCGCTTCCTCCACCAGCTCCGGCGGCTCCATCTGCTCCGCCATGCGCGCAAAGCGGCGGGCACTTGCAGCCAACCGGTCCAAAATCTGCGGCTCCAGCGCGGCAAAGTAGTGCTCATGCCAACGAGACAGCAGGGAAAGGCTGCGATCGCGAATCTCCCCCAGATTGAGCGGAATGGCGCTGACCCAGGGAGCGAGCCGCTCGTAGATCTCGCCAGCGGGAATTGCCCCGAGCCAGTCCAGGAACTGTTCGACGGACGTTTTCGCGGGAGACTGGGCAGCCAGCAGCACGATCCGGTGCAGCACCTCCCACCGCTCGTCGGCCAACCCGGCGGCAAACGACGGCGGCAGCCGACGTGCCGTCTCGTCCCGCCAGTCGTTGTCCAGATACAGGTTCTTTCCTTCCTTGCGGTTGATGTAGGCATAGAAGCTGGCGATGCATTCGTACACAGGCGAATATTCGATTTTTATAGAATATGTTTTTGTCATTCGATCACCATCGAACAGTTTGTTTTTTATCACGTTACCTTTCTTTCCTTTAATTGTCAATCCCCTCTATGCAAAAACAGCTCCCGCCTTTTCCCGGCGAAAGCTGTCCGTCATCGCTGCCGTGCTGTCGGAGCACGCCTCCCGTTCACACAAACGGCGGGTCCCACGCCTTTTTGCGCCAGCCCAGCCTGTGGGTGACAACGTTCAGGTTGCGGTCCAGACGAACGTCGACGCCAAACGGCAGTTTCCGGTCGTACCAGAAGCGCACGTCGCTCCAGGTGACCTCGTAGCCGTCCTGGATCTCCTTCCAGGTGACGTGCACGCGCTGCGCAAACCCGAGAAACGCCCGCACGCCGTCGATGCCCATCGTGGCCTGGATGATCTCGTTGCTCTTTTCCTTCGGGTAGATCTCTTCCAGCATGACCGTCCCGTATTCGATCCTGCCCGTGTAGAAGCGCTCCGTCGTCTCCATCACAAACCGCCAGCGAAACGGATGAAAGCTCGGCGTGACGTGACAGACCCCCTCCTGCCTGAGTGCGGCCCTCACCCTTCGAACCTCGCGGCCGTGCTGCCAGGCGCGGAGCCCGATGTAGAGCAGGGAGATCAGGTAGACGGCGGGAAAGATGCGCCCCGGCTCTCCGGCAAAGGCCAGCCACCAGACGGCAGCGGCGCCATGCAGGGCAAACAGGAACGGCTCGAAAATGGCCAGCACGTCCAGGTGCACCCACCGCCTCGTAAACGGCCGGAAGCACTGGACGCCGTACGTGTTCAGCATGTCGAGAAAGACGTGGAAGACGACAGCAATCCAGGTCCACACGTACAGAAGTCCGGCGTGATCCGTCAATCCGTATGCCAGCGCCAGCGGAACGGCGATCACCGCCGGCCAGACAAACAAGGCGGGAATGGAATGGGTCATCCCCCGATGATAGCGGATGTACGTGGTAATGCCGCGCAGTCTGACCAGCGTGTCAAAATCAGGCGCATGCGACCCGACAATCGTCGCGATCATCAACGCCTGGGCGAGCGCGGGATTTTCGGCGACAGCCGGATTGACGTGGGCCAAACCGGCCAGTGTGACTCCCAACAACAGATGGCTTCCCGTATCCATTACGATCCCTCCCATGCAGTCCTCTGTTCTTCGTGCTTTGTCTCGTGTTCTGTCAGGGTGCCCTCGAATCGGCGCGGCCTGTCACCATCCCGTTCGCCGCGTTTGCCATCCGCCGACCTCCTTCTGTTCGTGACGCCATTTCCCCCTACCATGACTGTACGACAAAACGATCGTCTGTTGATAAACAGCAGGTTAAGGATTGTCAAAGATTCCGCCGGTTCCCTTTACGGTTTTTCAACAAAAGACCCCCGCCGGGGCTGCAGATCGCAGCGCCGGCGAGGGTTCCCCGTCCGCGGCCGGCAGTCGGCCTGGCGGATGTGCGCGGCATGGACCGGTTCCCTTTCGGTCGTCGGCATGACGTCCGCTCGCGCTGAAATGCCCCGCTTTATTTCGTCAGGCTGAGAAACTCGTCGATGTCGGCCACGGCCAGATCCACCGCCTTCTGCCAAAACCGGATGTCGGTGATGTCCTCGCCCAGATGGCGCATCGCCAGCTCTTCCACGGTCATCCGTCCCGTATCGCGCAGCAGGGCGTCGTACTTGTCGGCAAAGGCCGGCCCTTCCTGCAGGGCGCGCGCGTACACGCTCAGGCTGAACAGATAGCCAAAGGTGTACGGGAAGTTGTAGAACGGATAGGTCGTGATGTAAAAATGCAGCTTGGACGCCCAAAAAAGCGGCTCGTATTCGGTCAGCGCGTCGCGGTACGCCTTTCGCTGGGCTTCCAGCATCAGCCGGTTCAGCTCCTCTACGCTGACCAGCCCGTATTTCCGCTTTTCGTAAAAGCGTTTCTCAAACAGGAAGCGGGCCTGGATGTTCATGAAAAAGGAGACGGTCTGCTGCACTTTGTCTTCCAGGAGAGCCACCCGCTCCTCCGCACTGGCCGCGTTCTTCACCGCCGCGTCCGCCACGATCATTTCCGCAAACGTGGAAGCCGTCTCCGCCACGTTCATCGCGTAGTTTTGCGTCAGCGGCGGCAGATCGTTCATGACGTGCTGGTGATAGGCGTGCCCCAGTTCATGAGCCAGGGTGGACACGTTTTGCAGGCTGCCCGCGTAGGTCATAAACACGCGGGACTCGCCCCTCGCCGGAAAGCTGGTGCAGAAGCCGCCCGGCCGTTTGCCCGGCCGGTCCTCCGCCTCGATCCACCCGTTTTCGAAGGCGTTTTGGGCAAAGGCGGCCAGCTTCGGGCTGAACCGGCCAAACTGTTCGAGGATAAACGCAGCGCCTTCCTCATAGGACATCTTCTTGTGCTGGCGGCCGACCGGAGCGGACACGTCGTACCAGCTCAATTTGTCCACGCCCAGCAGCTTGGCCTTGCGCTCCAGGTACGCGACGAGCCGGTCCTTGCGGTTGTCGATCGCCTGCCACATCGCGTCCAGCGTCTTTTCCTGCATCCGCCCGATGTCCAGCGGCTCGCGCAGCACGGAGTCCCATCCCCGATGCCGGTACAGCGCCAGGCGAAAGCCGCCCAGGTGATTGAGCGCCTGTGCGCACAGTTCCGCTTCCTGCGCCCAGGCCTCCTGCCATTTGGCGAACACGCGGGCGCGGACGCTGCGGTCCGGGTGGTGCATCAGGTTGGCGGCCTGGCCGACGGAGAGACGCTTCGTTTCGCCGTCTACCTCCACTTCGATCGTCATGCGGCCGACGACGGTATTGTAGAGATCCTGCCAGGCGTGGTATCCGTCCACGGCCAGGTCGTTGGCCAGCACTTCCTGCGCGGGCGGCAGCTTTTCCTTCGCCCGTCTGCGCCGTTCATTGAGATTGAACGCGACCGGCTTCACTTCCGGAGCGGCGAGCAGCTTGTTCCAGACCGGCTCGTCGATCGCGAGCAGGTGTTCCTCCCATTTGGCCAGCGCCGCGGCAAATGAGGCGGCAACGGTTTTCACCCGTCCGCCCAGGAGCTTGGCTTGTTCGTCCTTTACATCTTGGGCGGTCAGGCAGGAGACGAACGCCCCCGCCTCCTTCAGCCGGACGGCAATGCTCTGCACCTGGGCCAGCATGGAGACAAACGCATCCTTGTCGTCCATCCGCACGCGGTCCGCGCTCACCTGCGCCTGCAGAGCGGCAATATCTCCTTCCAACATGCTGAGAAACGCGCGAAATGACTCCGACTCGCTTCCGCCGGAAAACAGCACCTCCAGATTCCAGCGCTGCGGCAAACGTTTTTCCATATCGATCCCTCCCTCGCCATTGTAGCGCAGCAAGCGCGCGGATGTGCACCGCGACACGGATTGCGTGAAACAATTTTTGCTGCGGCGCGAATGGTCTCTCGATTCTTGCCGCATGTTAGGTGCCTGCCGCCGCGTATGAAAAAAGGGACGCCTCAACGCGTCCTTTCCTTATTATATAGTGCGCGGACAAACGCCGCGATGCCCGCCGCGTCGTCAATGGCGTACACCGGCAGCGCCGGGTGCTCAAACGGTTCCCAGCTTGCCACAGCCACGGGCCGGGTGACTGCCTCCAGCAGCTCGCGGTGCGCCGGTTCGCGGAGCACGACCAGTTTCTCGTAGTCCTCCCGCTTGAATCCCTCGACCAGCACAAGATCGGCGCCGGCGTCCGCCATCCGCTCCACCAGGACAGGCAGCGGCACGGGGTTCAGCTCCAGCATTGCCGTCTTGGTCCGCGAGGCGATCGCCACCAGCGACGCTCCCGCCTCCCGGTAGCGCCACGTGTCCTTGCCCGGCCGGTCCCATTCAAAATCGTGACCGCCGTCGTGCTTGATCACGCCGACGCGCAGGCCCGTCTGCTCCAGCAGCGGAATCAGTCGGGTCAACAGCGTCGTCTTGCCCGAATCGGAATAGCCTACCACCTGCAGCACCATCGGTTCGTTCGCCATGCGCTACGCCTCATCTCTCCAGTCCGGCGCGGCGTGGGGAATCACGTCGACGGTCTCTCCCGCCTGTTTGCCCCTGCCGCCTGCCGGGATGATCAGGAAGCATTCGCTTTTGCCCAGCGTCGCCAGGTTGCCCGCCTTGTCGTTGTGGTCGGGGACGACGTACAGCTTTCCCTCCCGCTCCGTCAACCGGCCGCGCAAATAGCGCGGGTAGGGACACGGTTTGTCGTAGGTCTCCGCCAGCGTGGCCCGGATGCGGCGCAGGCCCGCCTCCCGGTCTCCCTGCAGCCGACGCAGCACGGGACGGACGAACAGCTCGGCGCCGAGAAAACAGGCCCCCGGATTGCCCGACAGCGCACAGACCAGTTTGTCGCGGTACAGGAGGGCGGTTGTCGGTCCGCCCGGCCGCATCGCGACCCGGTTGAACAGCAGGGTGACGTCCGGATCGTCCGCCAACGCGGCCATCACGTCGAAATCGCCGACTGACACCCCGCCGCTCGTCACCAGCAGGTCAACCTCCTCCAGACATTGGGCCATGTGCCGCTTGGCCAGGTCCAGATCGTCCGGCAAACGTCCGTACAAAACAGGGATGCCGCCCGCCTCGGCGATCAAGGCGGACAGCATCACCGCGTTGCTGTTGCGAATTTTCCCCGGCTCGAGCGGCTGGTCCACGTCCAGCAGTTCCGTGCCGGTGGAAATCAACCCGACGCGCGGTCTGCGGACGACCGGAACCTGCGCGTAGCCAAACGTCGCCAACACCGCCAGGGTTCCCGCGTTGATCCGCGTTCCCGCTTGGGCCACGCACGTGCCGGCGGCGATTTCTTCTCCCCGGCGGGAGATGTTTTCCCCGGGGTGAAGCGCCCGTTTTACCCCGACCCACTCCAGCAGCTCGCCGGGCTGCTCCGTCTGTTCGAACATGATCACGGCATCGGCTCCCGGCGGCATCATCGCGCCAGTCATGATCCGGACGGCTGTTCCGGCCGTTACCGTCTGCCGGGGGATCTGGCCGGCCCCGACCGTTTCCAGCACCCGCAAGCGAACCGGCCGGTCCGGTGTGGCCCCGGCCGTATCCGCCGCTCTCACGGCAAACCCGTCCAGCGGCGAGCGGTCAAACGGCGGCATGTCGCACGTGGCGGCGAGATCCCGGGCCAACGTCCGCCCGTGCGCTTCGCCAATGCCTACCTGTTCTTCCTGAAGCGGCGTCAGGCCCGCCAACAGCCTGCGCAGCGCTTCCTCCACGCTGATGGTTTGTCGCTGAAAGTGCATCGTCTGTTCCTCCTTCTGCTTCGAAACCCGTTCCCTGATGTCGCGCCGGTCAGCCGGCGTTTACGTCCGATTCCTTGCTGCGTCTCTTCGCGCATGTCCACGCTTTTTCACGTGCCCCCCGCCTTTTCCCTTGACGGCTCGTTGATCCCCCGTTTCCGTCCCGTTTTCCGGCGCGCAGCGCAGGACGAAAAAAAGACAACCCCCCATGAACCAGTCCCTTCTCATCGGACAGAGAATGTCCACGGTGGTTGTCTCAGGCAGGGTCGCTACCAAGTCCCAACTACGCGCGTGTTTCGAATGCCGTCTTGTCTGCCCGGCAAACAGGGTCGCTGCTTCCTGCAGACTCACGACTCGTTTTTAAACTTTTTCTCGATGTCTTGATCAAAGACGAAAATGGACATGCCAAAATCGCGTTCAATGTCAATATCGACGAATAAATCGACGAAGTTTGCGCCCAGAAATGACTCCATCTCGACCGGCCGGTTTTTGCGGTACATGTCCTTTACCATTTCCGTACGGGCCGCGCGGAGCATCTGTTTGCCTTCATCAGCCGTCGCAATGAACTTTTCCACCGGGGAAAGATTCCCCTCCATTTCGCAAATCGCCCAGTTTTTGCAAAACGTGGTCACGATCTTGCTGGGGCCTTTGCCCATGTGACGCTTGCGGAAAGCTCTGACCAAATTGCTGAACTCAGCTTCGTATTTATTCATCGAGGGTGTCACCTTTACAAAATTCTCTTACTAAAACTTTACCACTGATCAGCTTGCCAATTCAACAGAGTTTTCGTTCTGTTTCGCCTGCTCCCGCAATTTCTTGATATCCAGGCGGATGATCAGCGAGATGACCAGGGCGACGGCAAACATGGCGGCGAAGACGGTCATCGTGCCGGTGTAGCTGCCCGTGCTGTCGCGCACCCAGGCGGCGAAGATCGGCCCGGCCAGACCGGCCGCTGCCCATGCCGTCAGGATGTATCCGTGAATCGCGCCCATCTGCTTGGTGCCGAACAGGTCGGCAATATAGGCCGGAATGGACGCGAATCCGCCGCCGTAACAGGTCATGATGATGAACATCGCGCCCATGAACAGAGCCGGCACTGTCAGGTTGGGCAGCAGGAAGAACAGGACGAGCTGAATCAGGAAAAACGCCGTATAGGTGTTCGGACGGCCGATGTAGTCGGACAGGGACGCCCAGCCGATCCGGCCGGCCCCGTTGAACAGGCCGTTCAGGCCGACCATCGTCGCGGCTGCCGCCGCGGACATGCCCACGATCTCCTGCGCCATCGGCGACGCGACGGAAATGACCGCGATGCCGCAGGTCACGTTGATGAACAGCATCAGCCACAGCAGGTAGAAACGGCGGGTTTTCACCGCTTCGTTGGCCGTCAACTGGCACAGGTCCTTCTTGATCTGCTTGCCGCTTCCCTCTTCAGCCGAGTAGCCCTCCGGCACCCATCCCTGCGGCGGCGGGGAGAGGTATTGAGCGGAAGCAAACATGACGATAAAATAGACGGCCCCCAGGATGAAGAAGGTATTGGCGATACCTACGCTTACGATCAGCGCCTGCATGATCGGACTTGCGACCAGCGAGGCGAAGCCAAAGCCCATGATGGCCAAACCGGTGGCCAGCCCGCGGCGGTCCGGGAACCATTTCACCAGCGTGGAAACGGGAGTGATGTAGCCGACCCCGAGACCGATGCCGCCCAACACGCCGTAGCAGAGGTACAGCAGCGGGAGGCTTTCCAAGTGGATGGCCAGACCGGACCCGGCGATCCCCAGACCGAAAAAGATGGACGAAAGAGTGCCCGATTTGCGGGGACCGTGTTTTTCCACGTAGTGGCCGAGGAACGCTGCCGACAGCCCCAGGAACAGGATCGCGATGCTGAACGTGAACTGCACCTCGGACAGCTCCCAGCCAAATTGGTTGATGATCGGCTTGGTGAATACGCTCCAGGCGTACACCGAACCGATGGAGAGGTGGATCCCCACCGCAGCCGCAGCGATCAGCCAGCGGTTCTTCACTTTTTCCTGCATGTGATTCATCTCCTTTGAAGGGTTTAAAGAGCGTCCGCAAACGCGAACAGGCTCTTGCATAAAGAAAAACTGCCGCATCCATCCGGTTCTCCTCGTCGTCCACGCTTTGGCCCCGAGGAGGGAACAGATGAAACACGGCAGTTAATCATCAGCAGGGTCGCTACTTCAGCATCAACAGCAAGTGTTTGCTATTCACTTCCGGCAGTGTCACAAATAAACCGGCGACAGGTGCGCTATCCCGTGTCTATTTGTGAACTGTTGCAAGTAAAGGTGAATTTTTTGTGACAACTAAAACCTCACATAGTATACTATCATGTGAGCGCTTACTCGACAATACATTACTTTCAAAATTTTTTTACACCCCGCATGAAACGGCAAGGAGGCTTCTATGTCAAACCTGATGCGCACGATCAGACGGCCGGTGCTGAAGATCGGGCAGGACCGGCTCGCCTGGGAAGACGACGAGATCGTTACGGAATACCCGCTGACGATTTTTCTCAACGACGAAGAGTTTGCCACGATCGTCTGCACCCCCGCCGACCTGGAGGAAATGGTCGTCGGCTTTCTCGCCGCCGAGGGGGCGATCCGGCAATACGCGGACATCAAGCAGATGTCCATTGACGAAAGCCGCGGCTTTGCCTACGTGGATCTGCATCAGCAAACCGGGCTGTCGCAAAGCTTTTACTCGAAGCGGCGGATCACGTCCTGCTGCGGGAAAAGCCGGCAGTCGTTCTACTTTTTCAGCGATGCGCGAACCGCGAAACCGGTGGCGGGCAAAGTCACCGTCACGCCGGAGCAGGTGTTCCGCTTGATGGACGAGCTGCAGGCGTCGTCCGACATCCACCGCAGCACGGGCGGCGTGCACAACGCCGCGCTGTGCACGCCGGAGCGGACGCTGCTCCGGTACTCCGACATCGGCCGGCACAACGCGCTGGACAAAATCTACGGATACTGTCTGCGGGAAAACCTGCCGACGGAGGACAAAATCCTCGTGTTCAGCGGCCGCATCTCCTCCGAGGTGCTGCTCAAGGCGGCCAAGATCGGCGCCGGCATCATCCTCTCCAAATCGGCGCCCACCGACCTGGCGCTGCAGTTGGCGGAGGAGCTGAACATCACCGCCGTCGGCTTCGTCCGCCACGGCAAGATGAACGTGTACACGCATGCGGAGCGGATCGCTGCTGGCGATGAATGAAGAAAACCCCGGCCTTGCCGGGGTTCAGTGTGTAAACAACGTGACTGCTGGGGGGAGAAGCACGTTTCCGGCATCCGCTCCGTGCTTTACCCACCGAACACAAGCTAACGCTCGCGTTCGGCGGGGCCCAGTCAACGCCCAGCAGGGAAGAACAGACTGCACGCTCCGCATCGATTTGCGGGGGATCGCCAAAGCCGCATTGCTACGCAGCCCATTCAAAGGTGGCGCTCCTTTTTCCCGCAAATCGCTGCTCCGCTCGGTAGGGCTCACAAGTCGCTCTGCCTGGAAACATGCTTCTCCTTCGATGCAATCGGTTTGTCTTCAGTCTGTACCCCCGGCCTTGCCGGGGTTTTCACGCGTCACGTCGGCTTCCGCCCCGCTTCCCGCGCGTGCTGTTCCGCAAGGGCCTTCCGGTATTCTTCCGGCGTATTGGCGTTGTAGGCGGCCCAGTCGTCCAGCAGACCGGCCGGCGTCTCCGCGATCCGCAGCCGCTCCAGCACCTCCATCAGCCGATGCCGTCCTGACCGCAGGGCCTCCTCCCACATCGGCTGCGTCCGCCTGTGATACAGCGCAAACAGCGGATGAAGACGGCCGTCCGTTCGCGCCGCCACGACATCCCATTCCTCCGTTCGCTCCGCATGGGCGAGCAGGCGGCCGATCTGCTCCCGGTCGGCAAAGGGCAGGTCGCAGGAGAGGACGAGCAGCGCTTCTTCCCGGCGCACGCGAAACGCCGTCACGATTCCGCTGATCGGACCGGCGGACGGCACCAGGTCACCGGTCACGCTTACCCCTGAAAGCCCGGTCACTTCCCCCGGCAGCCGGTCGGGGGCGTTGGAGACGATCAGACAGGGCAGGTTCAGCGCCGTCACTTCGCTGACCACGTGTCCGATCAGCGTGCCCCCTTTCCAGCCCAGCAGTTCTTTGGGCCGCCCCATCCGGCTGCTGCGGCCTCCCGCCAGCACCACCCCGCCGATTGTCAACACACCCATATCCACCACTCCCCTCACCTTAAAAGTTATATTCTAATATGAACCGAGAGTAAAAAAAACTCTAAATTTCTGACTTTTTTGTTCGATAATACCAGTAGCCTTGCAAAAGAGAGGGGAAATCGTTCACCGTGAACATCGTCAGGAAACTTTCGCTCGGAAGCAAATTAAACCTGCTGTTTCTCACCGTTCTTTTGCTCCTGTCCTGTACGATCCTCGTCGTGGCACAGCGGCAGTTGGAATCGGGCATCAAGTCGGCTGCCCTGGAAAAGGCCAAAGGCGACCTGGCCCTGGGATACGCCTACCTGGAGGCGAAGCACCCCGGAGAATGGTCGGTCCGCGACGGCGTGCTGTACAAAGGGGAGACGAAAATCAACGGAAACGACGCACTTGTGGATGAAATCGGCCGGTTGACCGGCGGTGACACGGTCACCATTTTTCTCGGCGACACCCGGGTGGCGACCAACGTGATCAAAGATGGCCAGCGCGCCATCGGCACCAAAGTGTCGGACGCGGTGGCCCAGACGGTCCTGAAGCAGGGGCAGATTTTCCTCGGCGAAGCCAACGTGGTCGGCCGGCAGTACCAGGCCGCTTACCAGCCGATCAAGGACGGCCGCGGCCAGATCATCGGCATCTGGTACGTGGGGGCGTCCCAATCGCTGATCGATGCCGTCCAGAGCCGCTTTATGACCTACTTTTCCGGCACGCTCCTGGCCGGATTTGCCGTCGCGCTGCTCGCTGTTTTCCTGTTCGTCCGCCATCTGAAAAAACGGCTGGTCCGGATCGGCGACGCGTTGGAACACGCCGGCCGCGGCGATTTTTCCCGGACCGTCTCCGACGACTCCCTTGACGAGGTGGGCCGCATCGCCGCCTCCTGCAACGCGATGTGCAGCAGCCTGAAAGAACTGGCCGATCAGCTCTCCCGCACCGCGCTCCACGTCTCTTCGGCCGCGGACAACCTCTCTTCCAGCGCGGAACAGATCACCCAGGCGACCCAGCACATTGCCGAAAATGTCACCGAGGTAGCCGCCGGGGCGGACCACCAGCTTCACCAGGTGGAGAGCAGCCTGCAGACGATGGAGGAAATCGCCGCCAACGCCCGCAGCATCGCCTCCCACGTCCAGGACGTCTCGCGTGTGGCCGACGCGACCGCCGAGCAGACACGGGAGGGAGACAGGGCGATCCGGCAGGCCGTCGACCAGATGAACAGCATCTACGAGACGATGAACCGCCTGGCGCTGGCGATCCAGGAACTGGGGCAGCGCTCCCGCTCCATCGGCCAGATCACCGAGGTCATCACCGCCCTGGCCGAGCAGACCAATCTGCTCGCCTTGAACGCCGCCATCGAAGCGGCGCGGGCGGGCGAACACGGACGCGGCTTTGCCGTGGTGGCGGACGAGGTGCGAAAACTGGCGGAACAGTCGGCGGAAGCCACACAGCAGATCGCCGCGCTCATCGACAGCATCCGGCGGGAATCCGAAGCAGCCGTGGACGCGATGGCGGTCGGCAGCGCGGAAGTCTCGGAAGGCATCCGCGTGATGCACGAAGCAGGCGTCTCGTTTGAACAGATCCAGCAGTCAATCCGCACCCTGACAGCCGACATCCAGCAGGTAACCGCAGCCGCTCAACAGATGTCGTCTTCCTCGGAACAGGTGGCGCAGGCGGTGTCCGGCATCGCGTCGATCGCGTCGGAATCGGCGGCCAAGGCGCAAAACGTCTCCGCCTCGTCGGAAGAACAGCTCGCGTCCATCCAGGAAGTCGCCCGGTCCGCCCAGACACTGGCGAAGATGGCCGAAGAGCTGCAAAGCCTGACCGACCGCTTTCGGACCTGACCCTCCTCTCGCCCCCGGCCAATGCCCGGCGATTATTTTGGAATATTCCCAAAATCGAGAGGGGTTGTCCCCCGCTCAACCGAATGGGTACAGGAACGCTGCTGCGCAATTTTTCCACGTGGAGACGTTGAACTGTTCGGATGCAAACGGGTGTTACAGCCGTCCGGAAATGTCGCTTCAGCCGGTTGGGCCGCGCGCGGGAGGGGAGAGGCGTGAGCGTTTGGCGCAAGTTCCCTGCCATCGCCCAGCAGGTGGCAGAGGCCATCTCGGCGGCGGCGCTGCAGATCGAAACGAAGATCGTCGGCGACAGGATGACGATCATCGCCGGTACCGGCACGTACGATGAAGCACACGGCAGGCATCACGGACATCGGCCGCGCGATCAAGCTGTACGACCGGGTCCGGTCGGACGTGAAAAGCTGGCCGCAATCGTGTCACGCAAAAAAAGAAGCTCGGGTGGACAGCCCGGGCTTCCGTTTTGGGTCCGCGTTTGCCAACAGGAAGAGCAGCCTGGGGAAGAATCAGCCCCTGCGTCGATAACGTGAAATCACGGTGTTCCGGCCGTCTTTTTCCCAAGCCTTCCCGGCTTCTTTTTTCGCATTGTGACCGCCCTCATCCGCGGCTGCCGTTGATGGCAAGCTGACCGCCCTTGGTCGCTTGTTTGCCGGAGTTGGCTTCGCTCCCGCCCGCTGCGGGGAGCATCGAGTGAAGAAATGGGTTCACGTGGAAAAAAGTCCCTGTTGATTTTCTGAAAGGCATTGACAAAATAGGACTATTGTTTATAATAAGTATTAAAAAATAATAATTCTAATTAAGGAGCGGATAAACCATGACGAATCAGGTTCACAGCGTATTGAACAAACAAATTGCCAACTGGACCGTCCTGCACATGAAACTGCACAACTATCACTGGAACGTGAAAGGCCCCCATTTTTTCACGCTGCACGCCAAATTTGAAGAGCTCTACAACGAAGCGGCCGCCCGCATCGACGAACTGGCCGAACGCGTCCTGACGCTGAACGGCCAACCGATCGCCACACTAGGGGAATGTCTGCGGGACGCCAGCGTCGAGGAGGCATCCGGCATCGAAACGACCGAACAGATGGTCGAGACCCTGATCGACGATTTCCAGACGCTGGTCGACGAACTGAAGGACGGCATCAAAACGGCCGAACAAGCGGACGATGAAGCGACCGCCGACATGCTGCTCTCCATCCGCAGCAGTCTGGAAAAACACGTCTGGATGCTGAAAGCCTTTCTGCGCTAACCTCCAGCCATCCGGCCGCTTCCCGAACCGCTGCTCCCCGACACCGTCCATGCACAAAAAGGGCGTCCGTGCTTGCCGCACGACGCCCTTTTTGCGGCTGTTTTTTACCGGTTCAGGGAAAAGATCAGTTTGCGTCCGTCCTTGTCCACTTTCACCTGCGGCAGGTGCTTCAACGCTTTTTGGATGCCGATATACGGACTGGCGAACTCCACGCCGTGCCGCTTTTTCAGCTCGCTGCACAGATCCATCAGCGTCAGCGGCGCCGACGCCTCCCGCAAGATGGCTTCCACCTGTTCGGCCACGGCCGCGTAATCGTGACGGGTATGCGTCTTTCTGCTCCGCAAATGCTCCAGCACTTCCGTCGGCATCTCCTCGGCCGCGGTCGCCTCCACGTCTGCGTTCTGGCGGGCGCCTTCACGCTCGTCCAGCTCCCTGATCCGGGCCAACAGTTCCTTGATGTCCAATCCCAATTGCTTGTCCTGATCCACGTACTGTCGCCGCAGTGCGGCACGCTGTTCCAACAACCCCTGCAGCGTCATGTGCAAGGCTTTGCGTTCATCAAAAATAGACGCCATTCCCGTTCCCCTTTTTCTTATTAGTCTCTCTATTCATTATCATAATAGAAATCCGACCGCTTGAAAATTGGAGATTTTCGCGTACCCGCCCTCCTTTGAAGACGGAGAAAACAGATCTGCCAAATTAGGCTCACGCTCCGTGGGCGTCTGCTTATCCTGTTGATAGGCATTTACTTTCGTGTACGCAGAGGATGGTTATCTGATGGATTTTCACTTGACTATTGTCGGGCTGCTGGTGGGGCTTTTGGTGGGACTGACCGGGGTGGGCGGCGCCGCCTTGTTGACCCCCATTCTCTTGTTTCTGGGCATTCAGCCCACGATCGCCGTCGGTACCGATCTCGTCTACAACGCCATCACCAAAGTGTTCGGCACCTGGCAGCACTGGAGGCAGAAAACGGTTCACTTCTCTATCGTGCTGTATTTCGCTCTCGGCAGCATTCCCAGCGCCATCGCCGCCGTCCATCTGATGAACTGGGTTCATCGTCACGTAGACGGAGCCGACCTGATTCTGAAGAAGATCCTCGGCTTCGCCCTGATCCTGATCCCGCTCGCCATGCTGGCGAAAAACCTGCTTGACCGCCGGCAGCCCGCGCTCAACCGCCGGCAGCAGGTGACGTTCGGCCAGAAGCGGCCCATCCTGATCGTCATCGGCGCCGCCCTCGGCTTTCTCGTCGGCTTGACCTCGATCGGCAGCGGTTCGCTCTTTGCCATTGCCCTCATGCACTTTTTCAACCTCACCGGCAAGGAAGTGGTCGGGACCGACATCGCCCACGCGTTTCTGCTTACCACCGCCGCCGGCCTGACCCACATGAGTTACGGCACCGTCCACTTAGCCACGGTTTTTCCGCTCCTGCTCGGCTCCGTGCCGGGCGTGCTCATGGGCAGCATGCTCTCCTGCAAGATGCCTGCCGCCCTGCTGCGCTACGTCATTTCGGTGTTTATCATCATCAGCGGGATTAAGATCATTCAGATATGACGAGGAACGTGACAGGGGGCCTCGCAACGGCTGGAGTGCTCCCTTCGCATTGCCATCGGAAAAACCCCTTGGGTCAACCGATCAATACGTTAGCGGGTGCATTCGTGCATTTTCCATAGAAAATCCCTTCCAAGTTAACAGTAAGGGAGCTTGTTCTTTCCTGTCTACTTGGAAGGGATACTATTACTTTTTAGGGGGACTCCATTTCTCTTCCGTTACCCGATTAATGGATATCCTGCGATAAGTAATTAAAATGTTGCTGTGGAATATCATCGTATTCCAATAAGAAGTTGTGTTTCGATAAGATGGGCTTAATAGAGGAGATTATATTTTCGCCTAGTCCAACGTGTTTGGGGTCTATAGAAGCGATCTCATACTCCATTACCCAATGACAATCGGGTTTGTTCTCTAAAAAGCCCGATGCGATTATCTCCAATTCTTCTTTCAAATGCTCATCCAGATCCGAATCAGAAATGATAATAACTTTCATAAAGTTTGCTCTTCCGAATGTATCTTCATCCTCAATGCCGATTAAAAATGGGAAATCTTTCAGTGTACTGGGTCTTCTATAGTCCAGGAACAACATATGACAAATCTTCGGTCCTGCATAACCATCCGTGATTAAGAAGAATTCCAGGTTCTTCAGCCTTAACTCTCTAACGATTCGTAATTGTCCCATTAGTGCCTCCGTTATGTATTTCCATGTTGAACAAGGGCCCATGACTTGGAGTGCCGTCGCAGTTTTCTGCAACAATTTTTTTATTTTATCACAAACGTGTACTTGCCATTCGTTCCCGCACCGACGCGACAGGCCATCTCGTCTTCGGGAATGCAGCGGACCGTTTGGGTGTCGTCCACGATGTAATGGGCGCTGGCCTGGGTGGAGGGTCTGTTGAAGTATTGGCGGTTGGCGACGGCGTCCGCCCCCCTCCCCTCGTTGGCCGTCCAGTGGATCACCAGCCCTTTGGGCGTGATCCGGACGCCGGGGGCGGACCGTTTGTTGGTGAGCAGCATCTCGCGAATCTCCATCTCACTCCGCCACCTTGTCCTTGATTTCGCGTAGTTCGCAGATGATCAAATCGTATTTGTCGCTGAACTTGTCCAACAGGTCCTGCAGCCGGGTTTCCCGCTCGCGGTTGGTCTTCATCACGTAGAACAACAGCCAAACAAAGAGTGCCGCAAACGGCCCCTGCTGGATCAGCGAGTCAAAGACGGTTTGTTCCATGGCGCCTTCCTCCTTCCTGTGTACAATGCCATCCTACCACCTCGTTTGGAAAAAGGTGTATCAGCTCTGTCGCAAAACCGTGTCAACCGCGTATCAGTCCGCCGCGTACACCTCCACGCCCAACGCATACGCCAGGCTGCGGAAGGCTTTGCTCCTCGTCCGGTAGTACGACGCGTGCGTCATGTTGAGCATAATGTAGGTCTCGATATCGGTCCGATCTTCCCTGTCAAACCAGCGCGTCAGAATCAGCTCACGCTCCCGGGCGGGCAGCCGCTCCACCGCCGCGAGCACTTCCTCGACGAACGCCCTTCGCTCCCGTTCGATGGACGCGTTTCGCACGGCGATTTCCTCCGTGCTGCTGCGAAAGCGGTTGGTCACGGAACCGGGGGTGCCGTGCAGGACAGACGTCGTCCGCACCTCCAATCCGGGATGAAAGCCCATTCGAATCAAATCACGGGCGAGATCCAGCGCCTTTTTCACGTTGCGCTGCGTAGCCGGCCAGTCAATCTTTTCCGGGGTCAAGACACGCCAAGCGGTCATCGCCGCCACTCCTTTCCGAAACAGGTTGCGCCTGCACGTTCGCGCTTCACTTCTATAGGAAAACATCACGGCCCAATAACAACCGGGGACTTCCCTTTTTCTTCCAAACAGAAAAGAGCCTTTCGAGGGCTCTTTCGATGCATGTTTTTTGCGCGAAGCAGAAACATTACCGGATGCAGGAACGTCTCTTTTTTGGAAAGGATTGCAAGCGTCGTCTACCATATATGGATCGAGGTGCGAAAACCAAAGATGCTCGTACAGATTGTCGCTGCGCTATGTGTAGTGGTAAGTGGTCTCTATTCCCCCGAGTCTCCGGAAACAGGAGCGGACGAACCGGCTGCCTCCCAAGAAAAAGCGGCTTCCGAAATCGTCATTCTGTCCCCTCAAGAACGGAGCGTATTCAAACTGCCGATTCCCGAAAACCAAATCACCGTTGCGGGTAAAATCGACGGTTACGTGCAACCGGGTAAATCGCTTCAAATCGGATTGTATGGCGGTCAGGAGAATTACAAGCAGCATATGATGTACGCGTTTGACTATCCTGTCAATCCTGACGGTACCTTTACCGTCCATTTTCCCGTGGGTAGGTTGGTCCCCTTTCCGAATGCCAAACCGGATCACTATACGCTGGAATTGACATATCCGCATGCGCCAACCAAAACGGTGACCGTTCTCATCCAAAAACAAACAGCCTCCGACTAGCTGCGTGGTGAGGAGAAAAGCCGGGAAACATCAGTTCCCGGCCTTGCGTTTTCCTTACGGCCCAAAACAAACCGTCGTGTAGACGGGTAGAGCCCCGCTCGGTGCTTCTTGCAAATCACCGAAGTAAAACGAACTGGCCTGACCCGTATTGGGATTGATCCACCACGGGCTGTAGGCGGAAGCGAGCTTGTATGCCGCTTCACCATAGCCGGACGCCTTGGTGGGAACGGGCCAGTTGCCGCAGCCGCTGCCGTACGGTGCAATGGAGCCCGAGTATCCGCACATGGCCCCGTTCCATCCCGTCGCGCTCAGTTTGAAACTGCTCGTTTTGGTCGTCATGGCTTTCAGGTATTGGGCGAGAATGTTGAACGATACCTGTACGGCGGTGGTCGTGTCCTTCACGATGTTCCCCTTGCCAATAAGGTCGTTCAACGTATACGATGTGCCGTGGGCGCAATTATACGCGTTCAAGTGATCGCTGCCGATTTGCACAATGCCATACGTCGAACCGGTCGGATCAATGGCTGTCGGGTTACCGTTGGTTTCGACAGAGGCGAGCGCCAAAAGAGTGGCCGGGTTCATGCCGTAAGCTTTCCCCGCCGCATTCGCCTGCGGCAGCCATTTTTGGATGGCGGACGACGTGATGTTGTATAAGGTGCGGGAACCGTATTTCGCGCAGTCGAACGGTCCGCATGATTGCAAACTTCCCATTTCCAGATCCCCCATTCAGTTCAGATGGATGGAGGAGAAAACAAAAGGGATACAGGGTAGACGAGGCCTATCCCCAGCCTCTCTGCCTGTTTTGTTTTCCCCTTCACTCTGGAAGGAAAAAACGCGTACAAACCAACAACCGCCATGCAACCGAAAAAAGAAAGAACCGACTCTCCTGCAGCCGGTTCTTTCTTGGGAAATGGGCTTTTTAAGCAGCCTTTTTCCGACAGGCTTGTCCGCCGTCTATACTCGGATCGGTCAGACTTATGACGTATACCGGAAGATCAAAACCGAGCTGTCCGAGCATCCGTACGGTCAGTCTCCCTCGCGGATAAACGCGATAAACTGCGCCTTGATCTCCTGGATGCTGTCTTCTTTCGGCATTTTGATAAACCGGGCGAGCGCGTGAATCTCCGGTTCAAACCATTCCAACAGCTGGAGCAGCGCCTCGTTGTTTCCCTTCTGGGCCTCGTCCATCATCCGCTCAAATGCTGCAGACGCGTGCGAAGCTGGTGCAGCGCTTTCGTTTTGCATTTGTGCACCCCCTGTTGCGTCATGGCCAACTCGCGAGCCGTTTCCATTTCGGTATACCCGTGCAGGATCACGCGCTGAACGACCCACCTTCCCTTGTCCGACGAAATTGCGGCCAACATCTCCCGGACGTACAACGCGGACACGTCATGTTCCACGGAAGCCAAGGCCACAACGCGTTCGGCGCCCAGGCATTCTCTCTTTCTGTACTTCTTGGCGTGATATTGGATGCGCCAAGCGATTCGTCGCAGCTCCTTGCGGCATTCTTCCTCCGTCAACGGCCACTGTTTCAACGAAATCCTCCCCCTTTTCAGCCATCCTCTCACTCAAGTAGGAAAAATATGGATACCTGCAACAACCAAAACAGAACATATGTTCCTATATTTAGAAGATATTCACATCATATAGTACAAGAGTCTTGTATGTCAACGTAAAAGTACAAAATTTTTATATCATGTTTCCTATTTATCTCCAGTTGTGTACAATATATTTGTACCTACCTTACAGGAAGGAATGGATGGTCCATGCTGTCCCAGCGCTTGCGAACGGCCCGCAGGGCTAAAGGACTGACGCAGGAAGAACTGGCGGAAAAGGTCCGGACGACCAAGGGAACGATCAGCAACTACGAAAACAATCACAGCTCGCCGCCCAATGACATGCTGACCCAGTTGGCGGACGTTCTGAACGTCTCGACGGACTGGCTGCTCGGGCGAGTGGACGAGCCGCTTCCCCCTTCCGCCGCAGACGACCGGAGGCGCGAGCGGACACTGGACGAGCTGCTTCAGGAAAAAATCGACGATCCTGACGACTACTATTTTCTCGACGGGTATTTGGAAGCGTCCGAAGAAGAGAAAAAAGAGATTCGCCGATACTGGTACGATTTGAAAAAGCAAATGAAGCCCCATCATGTGAAAGAAAGCCGTTCTCCTTCCCTGTACGCCATCACGGAGGAGATCAAAAAGGAAAAGTAGCCCCGTGACGGGGCATTCTTTCCGTCTGAAAAACGAACATACGTTCCGTATCAAGGAGGTTCCCATGCACTCCCTCGTATCCGATATCTGCCAGCCGCAGACGTGGCTGGAATCACGTGTCTACCTGCTGCTGCGGCACCACGGAATCCAGCGTCCCGAGCAGATCCGCCTGACCGATCTGTGCGCCAGCTACGGCATCGAGCTGCGCAGCATCCGCGGGCGGAGCCGCGCTCACCGGCATCCGGCAGAAGCCGGCCGCTTCGTGATCGCCGTCGACGAGCGGCTGGACGAGCCCGCGCGGCGGGTCAAAATCGCCCACGAGCTGGGTCATCTGCTGCTGCACGAAGGCGTCCAGCCGCTGGGCAGCGACCTGATGATTGACTGGCAGGAGGCCCAGGCCAATCACTTCGCCGAACACCTGCTGATGCCGTACTACATGTTCACCGCGCTGATCGGGCATTGCACCCGGTTTGAAGCGCCCTTCTACCTGGCCCGGACGTTCCGCGTGCCGCTCGACTTTGCCCAAAAGCGGTTTGACCGTTTTCTCAACAGACTGTACGCCAAAGGGTATCCCGTTGCGTGGTGACGAGAGGAGGATGTGGAATGAAGCGTGTGTTTATCGCCGGCGATGCCTACAGCACCCGTTTCTTTGAGCTGCCGCTGGAGGATGAGGAGCTTTCCCTGATGCCGTATTTGCATGCGGCCAGCTACCACGTGGCCCGTTTCGCCTTGATCATGCGGGACGGCGGGCTTGCAAACATCGGGATCCGGGCGGGGGACGCCCTGCTGATCGCCGACTTTTCTCTGGAGCCGGTGCGGGGCAGGCCTGTCCTGGTGAGGCAGGAGGGGCAGTACATCGTACGGATTGCCGCCGACGTCAATCCGGTGGAGTGCGTGTTTGCCGCCGCCAAGGAGGGAGTCGCGCCGCTCGTCCTGCCGTCGGAAAACATCCGCATCGTCGGCGTCGTCTCCGGCATCATCTCTCCGCCGTACGAGACAGGGCGGATTGGGGACGGGGATGCGGGGGAGGCGCTGTTTTGATCAACGCGGCAGCCTTCTGAGCCAGCCATCCAGGATGGAGGCTGTCTGCTGCCACTGATCATGCGGCAGGATGGCGGCAGGGTAGTCCCCTCTCTGCGGACCGTAGCTACCAAACTGGGTGTGGTTTCCCCCCTCGATGGTGATGTAGGCCGTGTCGGCCGGCAGAAATTGAGCGGCCTGCTCCCATTTCTCCCTGTCCACGATGCCGTCGCGCGAACCGATGAGCGACAGCACGGGCAGATTGGCATGGCGCACGTTTCCCTGCTTGTCGGGGTACGCCGCGAGCAGAAAGAGACCGCTCACCTGGCCGGGATGGCTGGCCGCATAGCGCGCAGCCATTGTGCCGCCAAGCGAATGGCCGCCGATGACAAACGCTTCGCCGGGATAGGCGGCAAACACCCGATCCGCCCGGTCGACACCGGCGCCGGCCAGATAAAACGGCATCTTGACGATGACGGTCCGCCGTCCGGACGCGGCCAACGCCCTCGCCAGCGGCGCGTAGCTTTCCGGCGCGATCAACCCGCCGGGGTACAAGATGATGCCGGGCGGCCTCACCTCGCTCCCTTCAAACACGATCAAACCGTGCTTCGTCGTAACCGACACGCCTTCCCCGTCCCGCATGGCGCGAATCGCGGCGCTGTCCGCCTCGTACGGCTGAAAATACCACGCGGCAGCCGCAGCCGGCAGCACAACCGCCGCGGCGAGAACCAATCCCCAACGCTTCATCCTCCTGTTCACACGCGTCCCTCGTTTCGCTGTATGAGTTTTTCCTTGTCAGGTAGTATGTCGCAATCACCGCGTCCGTCTGCATCACGGATCATTTTTCATTGACAACGTACTCGAAAAAAATTAAGATGAATTCAGACAATATAAAAAAGGAACAATGTTCCGCAATGAAGAACAACGCCGACAAGGAGGTGTAAAATGGAAAAAACTGTACGCGATGCCTCTTCGGTTCAGTCCGTTGACAGGGCGCTGTACATCCTGGACTTGTTGAAGGAACATAACGACGGCTTGGGCATTACGGAACTGGCCCACCGCATGGATGTGGCAAAAAGTACGGTTCACCGTCTGCTGACCTCTCTGAAAAACCAGGGATACGTCAGGCAGGATCCGCTTACGGAACGATATCTGCTGGGATTGAAGCTGATCGAGTTGGGATCGATCGTGACGCAATCCCTAGAAATCCGCACGATCGCCAAGCCAATCTTGAACCAGTTGGTGCAGGAAACGGGGGAAACCTCCCATCTGGTAATCCTGGAGGACGGAGAAGTCGTCTATATTGAGAAAATTGAAAGCCCTTACACCATTCGCATGTACTCGTTGATCGGCAAACGGGCACCGGTTCACTGCACCGGCGTCGGCAAGGCGATCATCGCCTACCTCCCGGAGGAGCAGGTACGGCGCATCGCCGCCCAGCGCGGACTGAAAAAGTTCACGGAGAATACAATCACGTCCCTGGATGACCTGCTCGTCCATCTGCAGGAGATCAAGGCCAACGGCTACTCCCTCGACAGGGAAGAGCATGAACCTGGCATCTGCTGCGTTGCCGCCCCCATTCTCAATCACAACGGGGAAGCCGTGGCTGGGGTGAGCGTATCCGGCCCGACGATGCGGATGAACGAAGAGAAGCTGGCGTTTTGCAAGGATCGTGTTGTTTTTTACGCTCGGGAAATTTCCAAACACCTTGGATACCGAGGGTAATTTTTTCAGCATGTTACGGAACGATGTTCCGTAATGAGGAACAAAAACGAAATGGAGGATGACAATATGAATTGGAAACGCTTCCTGTCAGGTTTGACTGCTTCCGCCCTGATCGCCGCCCTCGTCGGCTGCGGCTCCAACAATGCGGCATCGCCGTCCGGCGGCAATGGCTCCCCAGGCGAGGGAGACTACCCGAAAAAGCCAATCGAACTCATCGTTCCCTATGCGGCCGGCGGCGGCACGGATGCGGTCGCCCGCGCATTTGCCGATTCGGCCAAAAAGGTGCTGCCGCAGCCGATCGGGGTCGTGAACAAGACCGGTGGCGGCGGGGCCGTCGGCATGAGCGAAGGGAGCAAAGCAAAGCCGGACGGCTACAAGGTCACCTTGGTTACCGTGGAAATGACAACGCTTCCGCCGCTGGGACTGGCTGCCTTTACCCCTGACGATTTCAAACCAGTCGCCCGGCTGAACGCCGACCCGGCGGCCATCACCGTACGCGCCGACGCACCATGGAACACCATCGAAGAATTCCTCGACTACGCGAAACAAAATCCGGGCAAAGTACGCATCGGCAACTCCGGTACGGGTGCCATCTGGCATCTGGCTGCCACGGCTCTGGAGCAAAAAACCGGCGCCAAGTTCAATCACATCCCGTATGACGGTGCCAATCCGGCCGTAACCGCCCTGCTTGGCGGTCACATCGAAGCGGTATCCGTAAGCCCGGCAGAGGTGACAGCCCAGGTGCAGGCCGGCAAGTTGAAAATGTTGGGAGTGATGGCCGACGAACGCCTGCCGAAGTTTGCAAACGTGCCGACCTTGAAGGAAAAAGGCGTGGATCTGTCGATCGGCACCTGGAGAGGCCTCGCCGTGCCGAAAGATACGCCGGACAACGTGGTGGCCGTACTGAAAGAGGCAGCCAAAAAAGTGACGGAAGACAAGGCCTTTACCGATGTCCTCGACAACATGAACCTGGGCGTGTCCTACGCTGATGATGCTGCCTTCAAAGAGGCGATTCAAAGGGACAGCGAACTGTTTACCAAACTTGTTGCCGATCTTGGCTTGAAAAAGTAAGAGAATTCGGACACGGGTAACCGCTAAGCCCGTGTCCCGCAGATTGCGCGGTGTTTCCCATAACCCGCCCTTGCCTAGGAGGGTCACTCGTGAAGAAGGTTGATATCTTTGTCGGTTTGCTTCTGATCGTCCTGTCCGTCGCCACGTGGATCACCGCAGGAAATTTCCCGTCTGTCGGCGACACGGATGTGGGTGCGGGCTTCTTCCCCCGGCTGATCGCCTCCATCCTGCTCGTACTGTCGCTCATCCTGATCGCTTCCGGATATCGCCGTCGGGGCGGTGGAGACGAGGAAACGGGACAGACGTCCTGGAAGCGGACGCTGCTCGGTTTTGTCTGTACCTTTGCGTTTCTTGCACTCATCTGCCTATGCGGCTTTTTTCTCTCCACGCCCGTGTTTCTCTTGGGGTTCATGTGGCTGCTCGGCTACCGCAAGCCGGTGCCGACCGTCGCTGTGGCCGTACTGGTGACGCTGTTTATCTATCTCGTCTTTGAAAAAGTGCTGCAGGTTCCCCTTCCTGCAGGCCTATTCTTCGAGTAAGGAGGGAACCGCATGTTGGACATGTTTCTCAACGGGCTGAGCAACATTTTCACAGACCCTTTCGCGCTGGTGATGTCCATTGTCGGGGTGGCGGTCGGCATCATCGTCGGAGCGCTCCCTGGGCTGACGGCGACGATGGGGGTGGCGCTGGTGCTGCCGCTCACGTTCGGCATGGAGCCGGTGGCCGGACTGCTGCTGCTGTCGGGCGTTTACTTCGGCGGGGTGTACGGCGGTTCGATTACGGCCATCCTGCTCAAGACGCCGGGTACGCCGGCGGCAGCCGCCACCGCTCTGGACGGTTACGCCCTCGCGCAAAAGGGAATGGCCGGCAAGGCGCTTGGCGTCGCCACACTCTCCTCGTTTACCGGAGGAACGCTCAGCATCGTCATTTTGATGTTCCTCTCTCCCATCCTGGCCAACATCGCGCTGGAATTCAGCGCGCCCGAAACGTTTGCGCTGGCTGTTTTCGGTCTCAGCATCATCGCCAGCATCTCCGGCAAATCGCTGGTCAAAGGCTTGATCGCCGGGATGGTCGGGCTGCTGTTGGCCATGGTAGGGCTTGACCCGATTCTCGGCTTCCCCCGCTTTACGGGCGGGATTGAGCAGATGGTCAACGGCGTCCCCTTCATTCCGATCATGATCGGCTTATTCGCCGCCTCGGAAGCGTTCAAGTCGCTTTCGGAGATGAACGTAAAAGAGAAAGTGAAGGTGAAAATCGAAAAGATTCTCCCTTCCTGGGCCGAGCTTCGCCGCCTGATCCCGACCCTACTCCGCTCCACCGGCCTGGGCACGTTTATCGGGATTATCCCGGGCGCGGGAGCGGATATCGCCGCGTTTGTCTCGTACAACGAAGCAAAGCGGTTCAGCAAAGACAAGGACGGGTTCGGCAAAGGGAAGATCGAAGGCGTGTCCTCATGTGAAGCGGGCGCCAACGCCTGCACGGGCGGCGCGCTGGTGCCGCTGCTTACGCTGGGGATTCCCGGAGACGCGGTAACCGCCGTCATGCTGGGCGCGCTGATGGTGCAGGGGCTGCAGCCCGGTCCGCTGCTGTTCAAGAACAACGGCGACCTGGTCTACACCCTGTTCATCGGGATGATCATCTGCTATGCCATCATGCTCCTGATGGGATTGTTCGCCTCCCGCTATTTCGCCAGAGTGGTGGAAATCCCCAGGGAAATCTTGACGCCGATCATTCTGGTGCTCTGCATCGTCGGTTCGTACGCGATCAACAACAGCTTTTTCGATGTCATCATCATGGCGGTCGCCGGTGTAGTCGGGTACTTCATGCAAAAGTACGATTTCCCCGCTTCCCCGATCGTACTGGCACTGATTCTCGGTCCGATGGCGGAAAGCCAGTTCCGCCGTGCGCTGGCGCTTTCCAACGGCAGCTACGACATTTTTTACACGCGCCCGATCCCGTTGGTTCTCCTGCTGCTCTCTGCCATTACTCTTCTCACTCCGATCGTGAAAGCCGTATGGCAGCAGCGGAAACGCGCTTATCAATAACGCTGCTTTGGAGGAAACCAAGATGGACGTAGTCACTTTTGGAGAAACGATGGTGCTTTTCACCCCGGAAACCACGGGTTTCATGCGCTATGCCCACACGTACTCGCGAAAATTCGGCGGATCGGAGACCAACTTTGCCATCGGGCTCGCCCGGCTGGGACACCGCGTCGGCTGGATCAGCCGGGTGGGCGACGACGAGTTGGGCAAAGCGCTGCTCGCGTTCGTCCGCGGCGAAGGCGTGGACGTTAGCCGCGTCCGGCTGGACCCGGACGCCCCCACCGGAATTTACTTCAAGGAGATTCGCAGCGCCAACGACGTCAACGTCTATTACTACCGAAAAGGGTCAGCCGCCAGCCGCATGACGCCAGGCGATCTGGACGAAGAGTACCTGGCCCAGGCCAAGTATCTGTTCGTCTCGGGCATTACGCCCGCGCTCAGTGACACCTGCCGGGCGATGACCCAGGCGGCGATCACGCTGGCGAAAAAGCACGGATTGACCGTGGTGTTTGACCCCAATCTGCGCAAAAAGCTGTGGCCGGAGGAACAGGCCCGCGAGACGCTGCTGGCCCTTGCGGCTCAAGCGGACATCGTCCTGCCCGGCCTGTCGGAAGGGGAGTTTTTGTTCGGCGAAAGCGATCCGCTGAAGCTGGGTCGGCGCTTTCTCGAGCACGGCGCGCAGACGGTGGTGCTGAAGCTGGGGGAAGGAGGAGCCCACTATTTTACCCGGGAGACGGACGAATACATCCCCGGTTACCGCGTGGACCGCGTCGTCGATCCCGTAGGCGCGGGAGACGGATTTGCCGCCGGGTTTGTCTCCGGTCTACTGGACGGCCTGCCGATGGCCGACGCGGTCAGACGGGCCAATGCCGTCGGCGCGATCGTCACGATGGTGAACGGCGACGTGGAAGGGCTGCCGGAGCGGGCCGACCTGAAGCGGTTCGCCGAGGAGCCCAATGAAGAAGTGATACGCTAATCATGGGAGGAGAGCAGCCATGCGTGTATTGGACAAAATCATCGACAGCGGCATCGTCGCCGTTATTCGCGGGGCGACTCCGGACAAAATCATGCCGGTCGTCCAGGCACTCTACGAGGGCGGTGTCACCACGTTGGAAATCACCGTGGAGACGCCGAAAGTACTCACGCTGATCGAGCAGGTGAAGGATGAATTCGATGACAGGGTGGTGGTCGGGGCCGGTACCGTTCTTGATCCGGAGACGGCCCGCGCCGCGATCATGGCGGGCGCATCCTTCATCTTTTCACCGACCGTCCACCCCGAGACGATCCGCCTGACCAAGCGGTATGGCGTCATCAGCATTCCGGGGGCGCTCACTCCGACGGAAATCCTCACGGCGTACGAGCACGGTGCCGACGTGGTCAAAGTATTTCCGGCCAACGTGGTCGGCCCTCGCTACCTGCAGGACATTCACGGGCCCCTGCCGCACATTCCGCTGATGCCGACAGGCGGCATCGACCTGTCCAACGCCGCCGCGTACATCCGCGCCGGAGCCGTCGCTGTTGGCGTCGGCGGTTCCCTGGTCAGCTTCAAGGAAGAAGTAAGCGAGGCCTACCTGTCCAGACTGACGGAAACCGCCCGTAAGTTTACGGAGGCCGTCAAACAGGCGAGATCCTAGGAAAGCGAGTGGTATGTGGTGACAAAACCGCGCATCTTTATCCCCCACCGGATTGCGGAGAGCGCGTTAGCCCTGCTCGGCGAGCGCTGTACGCTGGACTACCGCGACATCGAGGAGAAGCTGGACGACGCCGCGTTTTTCGCCGGTCTGGAACAGGCGGATGGACTGATGATCTACTCTCGCCATAAAATCAGCGCGGACGTGCTGGACCGCGCTCCCCGCCTGCGAATCGTCAGCAATATAGCCGTCGGGTACGACAACCTCGATCTGAACGAACTGACCGCCCGCGGCATTATGGCGACCAATACGCCGGACGTGCTGACCGAGACGACCGCCGACCTGACGTTTGCGCTGCTGATGGCGGCTGCCCGCCGCATCCCGGAAGCGGATCGGTATGTCAAGGACGGACGGTGGAACGAGTGGCTCCCCAGCCTGATGCTGGGCAAGGACGTGCACGGCGCGGTCATCGGCATCGTCGGCATGGGAAGGATCGGCGAAGCAGTGGCGCGTCGGGCAAAAGGCTTCGGCATGCGCATTCTCTACCACAACCGTACCCGCAAAGAGGAGGCGGAACGATCACTGGGCGCGGAATACGCCGGATTGGACGATCTCCTTCGCCGCTCCGACTACGTCGTGGTGATGACCCCGCTGACTCCGGAGACAACCGGGCTGATCGGCGAACGGGAACTGGCATTCATGAAGCCGGATGCGATTTTGATCAACACTTCCCGCGGACGCGTCGTCGACGAACAGGCGCTGATCCACGCCCTTTCCGAGCGGCGCATCGCCGGCGCCGGACTGGATGTGTACGCGGTTGAGCCGGTGTCCAGAGACAATCCGCTGCTGAGCATGCCCAATGTGGTGACCCTGCCCCACATCGGCAGCGCCACCCGCGAAACGCGCGAAAACATGGCGCTGAAAGCGGCGCGCAACATGCTGGCCGGCCTGTTTGGGGAGCGGCCCGAGAATCTGTTGAATCCGTCCGTTTTCTCCTAAACACGCCAAACCGCACCGATTGTCGACATCGGTGCGGTTGCTTTTTCCCCAGAAAAAGACTGCTTTTGGAACAAATTTGTTGCTTCGCCTCAAAATGGTCCGGGCCTGCACGAGATTTGGCCTAGATTTGTCGGAACATCGACGGGCGGACCCTTCGACCGTTTTTTCCGCCCTTCCTCCGCCGTCTCCACCCTCAACGAACAGCGCCATCCTTCCATTTTTAGGCGACCGCGCGCAGCTTTGCATCGTACCAACCGATCACGAACATGGGACTGAACCGACGCGTTCGGGTGAAGATGTGCCTGCGCCTGCCGCTGTTTTAGCCAGCATGCGAAGGACCATGGCTGTATAAAATTTTTGGTCTATTCGATCATTTTCCGTCTAGCAGCATTTGGTAGAATGACACTGTCGCGATACGTCGACATCATTTGCAAAAAGGAGGAGGATCACTGATGAAAAAGATCGTAACGGCCTCTCTCACGGCTGCCTTGATGTTGGGCGCCGTACCCGCAGCGCTGGCGCAAACGGAAGGACTTGCGGACCGGAATACGGCGGCCCATGGCGATGTGCAGGGCGAGAATGCCGCCGGCGGCGCAGCCGGGACGGCGGATGAAGCCGGCTCTGACACATCGGCGAGCACAGATGACCAATCGACAGCGGACACTCTCTCTCAAACCGAAAGCGATACAACAACCTCCCCCGCAACCACGTCCGATCAGTCCCCCACCACCCTGAGCGTCCAGGAAGCGGTGCAGTCCGCGGAAAAACTGAACGAACTCCGCCAGCAGTTGAAAGACGCGCCCGAGGTGACGGAGCAGGTGGCAGCCACGTACGAGGAGTTGGTCAACGCACTCGTCGACATCGCCGATCTGCCGCAGGCGATCGAGGTGCAAAAAGAACTGCTGGAGCGAACCTACCAGCCCGGAGATACCGAACCGTTTCAAAAGTTGGGCCAACTGTATGCCAAGGCGAACGTGACGGATGTCAAAACGTTCGTCAACGGCGAGGAACTCACGATGGATCAGGCGCCGGTTATCGTGGGCGGACGAGCTCTGTGACGGAGCGGGTCATCCGCGAGGCATTGGATGCGGACGTGCGCTGGGATGAGGCCGCAGGCACCGTCACCGTAACCCGCGGGGACCGCACGATCACGCTGCATGTGAACAAAAACGAAGCCGAAACGAACGGGAACAAGATCACGACCGACGCCGTGCCCGTGGTGAAAAACGGCAGCCTCTACCTGCCGATTCGGTTCATCAGCGAGCAGTTGGAGGCCACGGTCGACTGGCAAAAAGACGGACAGATCATCATCATCGACGACAATCACGTGGACGAATCGCAGCCTGCGGGCTCGACCGCGCCGGACGCGACGAACCAGACGGGCGGGGGCACGTCGGGTACGGACAATTCCTCGGGCAGCGGTACTTCGGGCTCGGATGATTCCACGGACAGCGACTCCTCGAGCACGGATGATTCGAACGATGCGGACGACAGCGGTTCCTCGAACACGAATGATTCGGACGATGCGGCAGATACCAATTAGCGCAGGAAAAACCGGACCTCAGACAGGTCCGGTTCAGACTGAAGACAAATCAATTGGATCGAAGGAGAAGCATGTTTCCAGGCAGAGCGACTTGTGAGCCCTACCGAGCGGAGCAGCGATTTGCGGGAAAAAGGAGCGCCACCTTGGAATGGGCTGCGCAGCAATGCGGCTTTGGCGATCCCCCGCAAAGCGGTGCGGAGCGTGCAGTTTTTGCTTCCCTGGTGGGCGAGCACGGAGCGGAAGCCGGAAACGTGCTTCTCCTCCCAGCAGTCACTTTGTCTGCACACCAAACCGGACCTCTGACAGGTCCGGTTTTCTGTCGCTGCTGCACAGACTTTTCCTCCGGATTACGCCTCCCGCCTCATCCGGTTGGTGAGACGGCCCAGCTTTTCGATCTCGATCGTCACCTCGTCCCCGTCCTTCAGCCACACCTGCCGCTCTTTGGGATAGCCGAGAATCACGCCCTCCGGCGTACCGGTCAGGATGACGTCGCCCGGCTCCAGGGTCATGTACCGGGAGATGTAGTGGACGATTTCGTCGCAGGGGAAAATCATGTCCGAGGTGTTGGAGTGCTGCCGCACTTCGCCGTTGACGATGGACGTGATCTCCAGATCGTTCGGATTGCCTACCTCGTCGGAGGTGACCAGGTAGGGGCCGAGCGGACTGAAGCCGTCACAGCTCTTGCCCAGCAGCCACTGGCTGGTGCGCATCTGCAGGTCGCGGGCGGACAGGTCGTTTGCGTTGCAGTACCCGGCCACGTACGAGAGGGCCTCCTCCCGCTTCACCCGCTTCGCCCGCCTGCCGATCACGATGGCCAGCTCCGCCTCGTAATCCACCTGCTGCGATTCCGCGGGCAGCGTGATCTCGTCGTTGTGGGCGGCCAGCGTGTTGCTGAACTTGTTGAACAGCACCGGATATTCGGGCACGGCCATGTTGGACTCTTCCGCGTGCTTTCGGTAGTTCAGTCCGACACAGATGATCTTGCCCGGCTCCGGAACGCACGGCCCGAAGCGCAGGGACGATTCGTCCAGGAACAACTGCGGCTCCCCCGCCGACTCCATGCGGCGGACGTGGGCCGCCAGCGCCTGAAACGCCTCCTCCCCTCCCTCAAGAAACCGGCGGATGGTCTGCGGTACAGCCTCCGCTCCTCCGTGCCGCTCCACCGACGCCGTTACGTCCAGTACGCCGCGGTCCGTCTTGACGCCGAGCGCCAGGCCGCGCTCCGCATAAAAGGTCAAAAGCTTCATCGTGGTTCCCTCCATCTGTCTTATGCCATTTTTCCAAACACGACCCCGCTGTCGATGTACAAGGGTGATCCCATCATCAGGCGGGACTCATCCGACGCCAGAAAAAGGGCGGCCTTCGCTACGTCTTCGGGCCGGCCGAGTTCGCCGGTAAGCTGCCGTTTCCTGATGGCAGCCAGCGCCTCGTCGGGGTTGTCGTAGGACGTTTGCAGGTACTGTTCCACGAACGGGGTGAGAATCGTGCCGGGCAGCAGCGCATTTACCCGGATGTTGTACGGGGCGTAATCCACCTGCATCGATTTGGTCAGGGCCAGGACCGCGCCCTTGGTGGCGGCGTAGGCAGCCCGCCGCATCAGCCCGATTTCGGCGATGCAGGAGGACATGTTGATGATCGAGCCTGCCCGCCGCTCCATCATGTGGGGCAGGACGTGCCTGCTGGGCAGAAAGACGCCCTTCAGGTTGACGGCCACCACCCGGTCCCACAGTTCCTCGCTGGTCTCGTGGACAGCGCCCACTCCGGAGATCCCGGCGTTGTTGAACAGCACGTCGATGGCACCGAACGCCTTGAGAGCCTGTTCCACCATCGCCGCCACCTGCCCGTCGTCAGTGACGTCCGCCTGCAGGAACACGGCTTCACCGCCGGCTTGCCGAATCTCGCGGGCCGTTTCCTCTCCGCTCTCCGCGGAGACGTCGTTGACCGCCACGGCCGCCCCTTCCTGCGCGAACAACAGCGCAGTGCTCTTCCCGATCCCCGAGCCGCCGCCCGTGATCAGTGCCACTTTTCCCTTCAGCCTCATGCAATCGCCCCTTTCCGGCAATCCTTTATCCTGGAGAAAAGACATGACCGGCGCGCACGGAAAGCCGCCTGCCGAGATCGATGATTTCGTCCCGGGCCGCGTCCGCCTTTTCCATCCAACTGTTCTCCAGCATGGTAAAACTCACGGCGGCGATGATCTGCTCTTCGTGGTTAAACACCGGGGCAGCCACGCAGAAAAAGCCGGTCATCGCTTCCTGCTCGTCGCTGCCGTAACCCGACGCCCTGATTTGCGCAAGCTGGGCCCACAACTGATCGACGTCGCGGACCGTGTGCGGGGTCCTCGGCTCCAGCCGGTACTCGGGATAGAGCGCTTTCAATTCGGCGTAATCCAGTCGGGAAAGCTGCACCTTCCCCATGGCGGTGGCGTAGGCGGGCAGCTTCATGCCCGGATCGGTCGCCACCCGGAGCGGGCCGGAACACTCCTCCTTGGCCAGGTACATAATGTCCCGGCCGTTCAGCACGGAGAGCTGCACCGTTTCGTTTACCCGCCGGACGGATGCGCCCGCTTCGGCGTAAAACGCCTGCAGGATGTGGAACTGGCGGAAGTACGAGGCGGACAGCGCCCCCAGCGTCGGCCCCAGCGCGTAGGTCCCCCCCTTTTCCTTCACCACCCACCCCAGCGTCTCCAGCGTGTGCAGCAGGGAAAACATCGAGCTTTTGTTGATCTTCAAGCGGTTGGCCAGGTCCATCAGCCGCAGCCGCGACGGTTCCGCAGCCAGCAGGTGCAGAATGTCGTTGGCCCTCTCCAGCGCGGGTACCCAGTACTTCTTGTCCATGAACAACCAGCGCCTTTCCTGTCGTGCCCTCGGTTTTGTATAATAAACCAGGTTTTGTAAAATGATTACCCTCATCATAGCACACGATTTTCCCCCCAAACAATCATCTTCTTTTGAAAAATTTTTTTATTCAGAAAACGGTTGCAATTACTTTTCCTCTTGCCCTATCATAAAAATTGCCAACCCAAATCCGATATTGTCGGATGTTGTTTTACATCATCAAACAAACGGGACGTTCTGCCGAACATGCCATCCCGTCGACTTCTTGCGCCCCGACATCCCGGTATCCCCATCCCCTGCGCTTTGCATACGGAAAGGAGGCTTGCCCATGTCCGCCTATCGCGCCATCATGATGCAGCCGCATGACAACGTGGCTACGGCCCTCGAACCCATTCCGGCAGACAGCCGCGTCACCGTCGCCTGTCTGGACGTGCAGCATACGGTGACGCTGCCGCATGCGATTGAATTCGGGCACAAGTTTGCCGTCCGCCCGATCGGAAAGGGAGAGGACATCGTGAAATACGGGGAGGTCATCGGGGTCGCCACCCGTGACATCGCCCCCGGCGAACACGTCCATGTGCACAATTTGGAAGGAAAACGCGGGAGAGGAGACAAGATCGCCCATGAAGCATGACACGACCTTTTGGGGCTACCGCCGTCCGGACGGCCGCGTCGGCGTGCGCAACCACGTCCTGATTCTGCCTACGATCACATGCGCCGCGCAGGCGGCCAGGCAGATCACCGAACTGGTGCAGGGGACCGTCTCGTTTATCCACCAGCACGGCTGTGCCCAGGTGGGCGTCGACTACGAGCAGACGTTTCGCACCTACGTCGGAATGGGAGCCAATCCAAACGTCTACGGCGTCGTCGTCCTCGGACTCGGCTGTGAAACGCATCAGGCGCGGAGCGTGGCCGGGGAAATCGCCAAGACGGGCAAGCCGGTGGAACTGGTCTCCATCCAGGATCACGGCGGAACGCTGATGGCGATCGCGCAGGGCGCAAAAATAGCCGCCAAGATGGTGCAGGACGCGTCCGTCCTGCGGCGGGAGCCGTGCGATTTCAGCGAACTGATCGTCGGAACGGAATGCGGCGGTTCGGACGCCTGTTCCGGTCTGTCCGCCAACCCGGCCGTAGGCGTGGTCAGCGACATGATCGTCGACCTCGGCGGCACCTCGATCCTGGCGGAGACGACGGAGCTGATCGGCGCGGAACATCTGCTGGCCAACCGCGCCGTCGACGACAAGGTGGCCAAGCGCGTCTACGAAGTGATCCACGCCATGGAACAGCGCTCCATCCTGATGGGCGTGGACATCCGCACCGGCAACCCCAGTCCGGGCAATATCAAGGGCGGCCTCAGTTCGCTGGAGGAAAAGTCCCTGGGCGCGGCCAACAAGGCCGGCACCCGGCCGCTGCAGGAGCTGATCGATTACGCCCAGCGGCCGACCAAGAAAGGCCTGGTCTGGATGGATACGCCCGGACACGACATCGAGCAGCTGACCGGCATGGTGGCCGGAGGAGCGCAGGTGGTGCTGTTCACAACCGGCCGCGGTACGCCTACCGGTTCGCCGATTGCCCCTGTGATCAAAATCGCCACCAACACGCCCATTTTCGAGAAAATGGGGGACAACATCGACCTGAACGCGGGCACGATCATCGAAGGAAAGGAAACGCTCCAATCCGTAGGGCAGCGGATTTTTGACGAGTTGGTCCGCGTGTGCTCCGGCAAGCTGACCAAAGCGGAAATCCTGAAGCAGCACGACTTCGGCATCTGGCGGATCGGCCCCACGTTCTAGCGGCCGTTTCCCTTTTTCAGCCATTTATTGAGAGGAGGAATCATCGTGAGCGTTCATACACAAGCGCAAACCTACCAGAACTACATCGGCGGCGAGTGGCGCCCGTCGGCGTCCAACCAGGTGGAGGCGAGCATCAATCCGGCCAACCGGCACGAGGTGGTCGGATACGTGCAAAAATCGTCCGCCGAGGACCTGAACCAAGCGGTGGAAGCGGCCCGGTCGGCGCAAACCGCCTGGCGGAAGCTCTCCGGTCCCGCCCGCGGCGAATACCTGTACCGCCTGGCCGACGTGCTGGAGCGGCATCTTGACGACATCGCCGCGACCATGACGCGGGAGATGGGCAAAACGCTGCCCGAAGCAAAAGGCGAAACGGCCCGCGGCGTGGCCATCCTGCGCTATTACGCGGGGGAAGGCATGCGCAAAATCGGCGACGTCATCCCCTCCACCGACAGCGAAGGGCTGATGTTCACCAGCCGTGTGCCGCTGGGCGTCGTGGGCGTGATCACGCCCTGGAACTTCCCCGTCGCCATCCCCATCTGGAAAATCGCGCCGGCCATCGTCTACGGCAACACGGTCGTCTTCAAGCCGGCGCAGGAAACCGCCGTCACCGCCGCCAAGCTGATGGAATGCGTGGACGAAGCGGGGCTGCCCCCGGGGGTCGTCAACATGGTGACCGGCGCGGGCTCGGTCATCGGCCAGGGAATCGTCGATCATCCCGGCATCGCCGCCGTTACGTTCACCGGCTCCGATCAGGTGGGCAAGCAGGTGGGCCTGGGAGCGCTCGCCCGGGGAGCCAAGTACCAACTGGAGATGGGCGGCAAAAACCCGGTCATCGTCGCGGCCGACGCCGACCTCGATCTGGCCGTGGAGGCGACCGTGAGCGGCGGTCTTCGCTCCACCGGCCAGAAGTGCACGGCCACCAGCCGCGTCATCGTCCAGAGCGCCGTTTACGACGCGTTCAAGCAAAAGCTGCTGGAACGGGTGGCCGCGCTGAAAGTGGGCGACGGCCTCGCTCCCGACACCTGGATGGGACCGTGCGCCAGCGAAAGGCAGATGCAGACTGTGCTCGGCTACATCCAAAAAGGGCTCGAAGAAGGAGCCGTACTGCTGTGCGGCGGAAAACGCGTGACCGCGCCCGGCCTCGAACACGGATTTTACGTGGAGCCGACTGTGTTTGAAAACGTCACGCCGGACATGACCATCGCCCGGGAGGAGATTTTCGGCCCGGTGCTGGCGCTGATGAAAGTGGACACCCTGCAGGAAGCGCTGCAGGTGGCCAATGATTCCCGCTTCGGACTCAGCGCCTCCATCTTCACCCGGGACATCGGGAACATGCTGGCCTTTATCCGCGACATGGACGCCGGCATGGTGCGCATCAACGCCGAGAGCGCGGGTGTGGAACTGCAGGCCCCGTTCGGCGGCATGAAGCAGTCCAGCTCCCACTCCCGCGAGCAGGGGCAGGCGGCCATCGAGTTTTTCACCGCGATCAAGACGGTGTTTGTAAAAGGATAGAAACAAGCCAAGGGGAAGCCTCTTTCAGCTTCCCCTTTTTTCTGCCGTTTGCGCAACTGGCGGACCTACATCTGGTTGCCGCAGATCTTGTCTCCACACCAGCGGCGGGCCCGGTTGCGGCTATGCATGGGGTATATATTGCGATTTAATAGCGAGGGGATAATAAACTGGAATCGCCAAGGAGTCTATAAACTATTTTGTGTAAACTCCTAACCTTCAAAATAGAGTACAATGAATTCTAAGAAAGGTTGGGAGAGCCCATGAGCCTGATGACCAAAGAGCAACTCAAGCAGTGGATCAAGGAAAAGAACATGCAATCGGTGGAAGACGTCCAGTCGGCCTTGAAGGAGTTGTTTGCCGAGACCCTTCAGGAAATGCTGGAAGCCGAACTGGAGACGTCACTTGGCTACGCCAAGCACGACACGAAAAATAAGAAAACCACCAACAGCCGGAACGGCTACAGCAAGAAAAAGGTGCGTTCCGAGTACGGCGATGTGGACATTCAGGTTCCGCGTGACCGGGCCGGTGAGTTTGAGCCGACCATCGTCAAAAAGAACCAAACGAACGTGACGGGTATCGAAGACCAAATCATTGCCATGTATGCCAAGGGTGTTTCTACCCGCGACATTCAGGATCACCTGCAGCAGCTCTACGGCATCGAGGTTTCTCCTACCCTCATCTCCAACGTGACCAACAAGATCGTCCCGCTGATCAAAGAATGGCAAAACCGTCCCTTGCAGGCGGTATATGCGGTCGTGTTCCTGGATGCCATTCACTTCAAGGTGAAACAAGACGGTGCCATCGTCAACAAAGCCGCCTACATGGCCATTGGCATTGACTTGGAAGGCCACAAAGATGTACTTGGCATCTGGATCGGGGAAAATGAATCGGCAAAGTTCTGGCTTCATGTCGTAAACGAGTTGAAAAACCGGGGCGT